>JAEETD010000116.1 GCA_016290175.1 Prevotella sp.
GATGTCAGATGTTTGATGGCTGATGTCAGAGCCTTCCGCAGCCTCGGCGGGCAATGGGGACTGACCCAAATGCGCTGCTTGCTGCGCAGAGGGGTCTGTCCCCAGTGCACTGCCGCAATCCTTGTTCGTGCCCTGTGAGCGACCGTCCCGATATAGAGCATCATATCGCTCACCAAATTCCTTGTTCTCATAAGTAAACAGTTCCTTGTCCAAATAAAGTATATCCGATTCCTTGCAGATGAAACTCATACGGCTTGCATCCTTGCAACTTTCGTCAACCTCCACGCCCAAGACCTTCGCCATCGCATGTTGGTTGTCGATGAGATTACCCCACTCCGTTCTGGCCTTGAACACAATCTTCAGCCCGTGCCCAGAGGGGGTGATGTAGATGAGCAGGATTCCGAGTTCAGCAGCTCGCTGCTTAAAGTCGGCGGCAGCAAACTCTTCACTCTTTACTCTTAATTCTTCACTCTCTACGTGATCGATGTCCATCACCACAAGTCCAGTCAGTCTCGTGGCCGCCTGCTTGCGCCAGCGACCTGTCTTCCCCTTCGCAGACGCCGTCTCGTCAAACGTTGCCTGGAAGATGAATGCCGGCAGCTTGCGTTTCAGCGAAGCCTCACCCGTTTCCCGGTACTTGTCGATGTTCTCGTTCCACTGTGTTGCCCTGACGAGGGCCCAGAACTGGGCCTCGTCAACGGGCAGTGTCGGATTACTAAAGTTCTTCTGATAACAAAATCCCATTCTTATTATTTTAGGTTAATATAACTCGATTGAGCCTGGCTCCCGTTTGCAGGCCCGCTTTCTTCAGACCGTCGCTCATCTGCCATTTCGGACAGACGAAATCCCGTGGCACCTTCAGATGCATCTTCGTGCAGATCCTTGTGCCGTCGTTCTCCACTTCTTTGTGCTGACATGAGGCACACCATTTCCTCACGCGCACACGATACATATTCAATACTGTCTCCACCACTCTTCACTATTCACTTTTCACTTCACCGTATCAGCCCCAACACAAACTCGCGTCCCTTCTCCGTCCAGACGAGCCTCGACTCCATCTTGCGGCGACCGTTGCGCCCATGGTAGATAAAGCAGCGGTTCTCGGTGTAGCCGCGGTGCTCATACTTCTTCGTAAGACGCCATTGGCCACAAGCCCAGCGGATAACCTTCTTGTCGGCCAGAAACGAGTTCAGGTCTTTGCCGTCGAGCCCGAAAGGTTTGCCGATCTCGCTTGGAGTGTAGCAGTGGTCACTGAACCGGTTCAACTCGTCGAGTTCCTCGCCGATAATCTCGTCGGCCTCGTTGAGCACCTCCTCGTCGCAGGTCAGCAATCGGATCTCCTTCGGCCTCTTACATCTTCTTGCGTCCCTCCGGTAGCAAGCGTCTCGCTGTGCTCGCCGAGCGCCTTCTTCCATCTTACATCTGACATCCCGTTCCAGTTCCTCCCATCGGAGCACCAGCTTCGCACGCGCCTCATCGTTGAACTTCGTGGCGATGTAGAGGCATTCGGTCTTCGTCAACAAGAAGCAGGGACGTTCCTTACCTTGAGAGTCTTGATAAGAGGCCAATTCAAAATGGAATTGGCTGACGTTCGCCCAGGCCGGTTCCATGTTACGGATAGCCTTCATCACGTTATAGTGGGTCTTACCCGTGAGCTGTGCAATCTCCAGCGAGGTCATGCGCTGCTCACCATCATTCTTCACGTTATTGTTGATCATACTGATCGTCATTGCTGTTTGTTTCATAATCGTTTTTCTTTTAATAATTAATAATGTTTATCTCCTACTGGGGCCAGGCCCCAGTCCTAAGTTTCTCTTGTCGGGGCCTGGCCCCAGACTAAAATTTTTCCTCGCCCGGGCCTTCCCGTGCGGTTGTTTGTAGCAGCATGTCAAAGATCGCTTGTCATCAGGCGCTTTGTCCTTTCGACACTGCAAAATTAGGAACAAAAAAAATGCGCTCCAATCTCTTGGAACGCATTCAGAAACTAAAAACAGAAAGTCTATGGAAAAGCAGAAAGTTTAGCCCTCATTCTTTCTGCCCGGCAGAAACTACAGCAGTAACTTTCTCAGAAACTCCTTTAAAACAATCTCACGCGTAGAAGCACCGTTATCCTTCCATTTGTCTATAGGCAGACGCATATAAGGATGGTTGCTGATGGTACGCTGAACGGCACCTTTCGTGCATACATGCTCGAACGTCTTCGGCAGTGCCATGTTCATGGCCTTCTGCTCAAACTCCTTCATACCGCCCTCATAGCCACAGCAGTCGCGCACCACACAATAGACCACCGCCCACGACGATGATGCCCAGAACAGCAGGCTCCCCTCGCCGACAGCCTTCTTCACCCGCTGGAACACATCTCCCTCCTGACGCTTCTTGTCCTTGGCCCGGTTCACGATAGCCGCACACTCTCTGAACGACAAACGGGGTGACTTCTTCACAATACTGCGCACCACGGCCGGTATCCTTGTCTCCTTGTCGGCAGTCAGCAGGATGGGACTGTACTTGTCGTTCATCGGCAACAGCCATTTCAGCCGCTGGTCGTCGGTAAAGTACACCTTCGCCGTATACTCTCTGTCAACCTCGGCCAGCACGATATCACCGTCGTGCGGCTCTGCGCCGATCTCCATCCGCAACAGGTCACCCTCATGAATGTCGGCACCGATCATCGAATCGCCCTGAGCCGGCATATCCATCAACGGATGAAGGCCCACAACCGATTTCGGCACATAATAATAGTCGTCGATCATCTGCTCACCGGAGTCCAGCGGCTTACCACAGTTCACTCTGTTCTCCAACACGGGGATCGGCGTGTCGCAGATCTCATACTTAACCCCCTTGCGGTCAAGGTCGGCAAACACCTCTTCGGGTGTCATCACATACGGCTCAAAGCCGTTTCGTTCTTGTTTCATCTTTTTAGTCATTACAAACGTTGTTTTTTAAAGTGTTAAACAATACTCTTCACGTAGGCACTCATCATGTTGACGAGGGCAACTACCATTATAAATAATAAAAACATACCAGCCATAACATTTATATTTTAGTTCGACAATCTTGTTTACGGCTGCAAAGTAAAAAAGGAGGTGTACCCAAAGTGTGTACACCTCCAAAACATTAACTTTAATTAATAATTCTACGGATTTCGCCTGAGTGCGTCGTTCAGTATCCGGCTGATTTTCTCCTTCAGGCTCTGGGGCTCCAGCACGTCAAGACCGTCGATCTTCGACAGCAGTTCACTGACGAAATCAATCGAGGGCCGGATGTCAAGTGCATAGTCGGTATATCCCTCTCCGCTCTCCAGTTCGTGCTGCGAGGCATGAAGGGGCAGCGTGCGCAACAGGTTGGCCATCTTTCCGTAAGCCCTCAGCACCACATGTTCCAACGGAGTGCCGTCGGTCATCACACCGAAGTATTCTGCGAAATAATCCTCAGGTGAAAAGTCTTTCGGACGGGCGAACCGTTGGTCTGTGAGTGCGGCCGACTGCATACGGTCGAACGAATAGACCGACATGCGCTCGCCATTGTCGGCCAGCAGATACCATCGCTGCCGGAACAGTTTCACGGCATAGGGATCAACCGGCTTCGTATAAGGCTCGAAACCGAACTTCTGATAGCCCATCATGATGGTACGCGTCTGACGGATGGCCTGCAGGATCACAGGCAGGAACTCGAAGCCGGCGGGCACGTTCTCCAGGATGACGCTGTCCTTGATGGCCGAGCTGCCGCTGAGCGTCAGACCGGTGGTGAGCATCGAGAGCATCCACTGCTTCGTCTGGTCCTCATCTACCTCGCCTGGGTTACTTATATAATAATGATAGGTGGAGTCGCAGTCGATGATGAGTCCGAACATATCGAGAATGGCGTCACGATACTTGTTGAAGCTGCTTCGCGGCAGGGGATTGCCCTCAGCCACCTCGTCGGAAACCCAAAGTTCATTCAACTCACTCAGCGTCAAACGTCTTCGTTTACGCAGCGTATTCACGATCCACACATAGTGCTTGAACTGTAGTCCTGTCTTCATGCTTTCATTTTTATGGCTCAGAAGCTATACAGGCAGCAGGGTACGTTTTCCATACTCTTAAAAATTTAAGTTTTATACAAATGAGAATAATCATGCTGCAAAGATATACATTATTCTTGTAATAACCAAATAAATAGTAAAAAAATGCGTTATTCTTTTGGGGGAAATACAATAGATATTCATTATTTTTGCAAGTATTATGAGATTTAAAGACCAAAGTAAACTGGTAAGGAGTATTTACCGCCTTGAAGAGATTACCCATAAATATGGCAACTACGAGATCTTAGAACGGTATGAGGATGTTTCAAAAAGCGACCTTGATACAGTTAATGTGGTTGTAGCCAGACAGATAGAAGACATGGGGATAGAACATCTTCTGTTATGGAAAAATTGGTGGAGAATATGGAAACATGGTCGCAAGGATCTAAGCACAGAGCAGTTGACAATAATTATCTACAAAGCGTTGGTGGATTTAAAGCAAATATATTTGGAATTGATAATTCCAGAAAATGACAAGGATGAAGAAAGAGTCACAATAGTCAGTTTATCAGTCGAAAAGGATCTCCAATACATCAAAACGCTTATTGACAAAGGCGAAGATGTAAAAGATGCATTCGATTACTCTTTATCGCAAAAAGATAGAGAAATAGGGGAAAGTATTGATAGTATCCTCGTTGGAGAGGGTATTTTAAATACGATAGGCATTTCCAATATCAAAACTTGTGATGATGTGGATGCGTTTTTATGGCGTTTGGCCAATATGGGTTTTAAAGTTTCAAGAGGAATACGAAACGCAATGGTTGAAATAACATCTGATAATGAAATCATAGACTATATTGATTACAGAAGCCGACAGTATAACCGAGCGATTGAAAAACATTTAATAAACAAAGATAAAGTAAACATAGAGATAAAAATAACAAAAAAGAAGGTAAGTGTCCCCCCAAGAATAAAGCAGAAAAATTATCTAATTCAGGTAATCAGCTTATTATTTACCTATGTCAAGGATCCGCATTCTCGTTTATGCAAAACTTATGATTTCAACAAAGTAGCCGACATGAAGGCCTATCTCAAATGGTTCGTTTGTTCCGGCAGAACCATATCGTCTCCTCTAGCACAAAAAATCGTCGATGAATGTATCACCGACGATAATGCGAAACAACAATTTCTGGATCTAGTTAACGAAACAAACAATCAGATAATTGATTCTAGTTATTGAC
>JAEETD010000117.1 GCA_016290175.1 Prevotella sp.
ACAACACGGGTCTGGCTGTATTCCTTGACTTCTCTGAGTCTATCAACCGTCTGGGTATCGATGTCATCATGCAGCGTTATGGCAACCTCTTCGAGATGTATGAGGAGATTACCGACGTATTCCCTGGCGATGTAGCTAACGAGATCAATGGCGTGAAGTACTATAAACCGATGATGATCTATCCCGCTATCCACTACACGATGGGTGGTATCTGGGTTGATTACGAGCTGCAGACCACCATTCCTGGCTTGTTCGCAATCGGTGAGTGTAACTTCTCTGACCACGGTGCTAACCGTCTGGGTGCTTCTGCTCTGATGCAGGGTCTGGCCGATGGTTACTTCGTACTGCCTTACACCATCCAGAACTATCTGGCTGACCAGGCTGTATGGCCAAAGGTTTCTACCGATCTGCCTGAGTTTGAGGCTGCCGAGAAGGGCGTTGCCGCTGAGATCGACCGCCTGATGAACATCAAGGGTAAGCGTTCTGTTGACTCTATCCACAAGGAGCTGGGTCACATCATGTGGGAGTATGTAGGTATGGGTCGCACCGCTGAGGGTCTGAAGACAGGTCTGAAGAAGATGGCAGAGCTCGAGAAAGAGTTCGACACTAACCTCTTCGTTCCTGGCTCAAAGGAAGGGCTGAATGTGGAGCTCGACAAGGCTATCCACCTGCGTGACTTCTTCACAATGGGTCAGCTCGTTGCTTTCGACGCTCTCTCTCGTAATGAGTCTTGCGGAGGTCACTTCCGTGAGGAGTATCAGACTGAGGAAGGCGAGGCAAAGCGCGACGACGAGAACTACTTCTACGTAGGCTGCTGGGAGTACAAAGGCAAGGGTGTTGAGCCTGAGCTCTCTAAGGAGCCGCTGGAGTACGAGGCTATTAAGGTACAGACACGTAATTATAAAAACTAAGGATTATGGCTAAGAATATAAGCTTTACAATAAAGTTCTGGCGCCAGAACGGCCCCAAGGACCAGGGTCATTTCGATACGCACGAAATGCACGACATCCCCGATGATACCTCGTTCCTCGAGATGCTCGACATCCTGAATGAGGAGCTCATCAACGAAGGCAAGGAGCCCTTCGTGTTCGACCACGACTGCCGCGAGGGTATTTGCGGTATGTGCTCTCTTTATGTGAATGGTACACCTCACGGACTTACCGAGCGTGGTGCTACAACCTGTCAGCTCTACATGCGTCGCTTCAACGATGGTGACACCATCACCGTTGAGCCTTGGCGCTCAGCTGCCTTCCCTGTTATCAAGGACTGTATGGTAGACCGCAATGCCTTCGATAAGATTATCCAGGCTGGTGGTTATACCACGATCCGCACAGGTCAGGCTCAGGATGCCAACGCTATCCTCATTCCCAAGGAGGATGCCGACGAGGCTATGGACTGCGCATCTTGCATCGGCTGTGGCGCTTGCGTAGCAGCTTGTAAGAACGGCTCAGCTATGCTGTTCGTATCGTCTAAGGTTTCTCAGCTCGCCCTGCTTCCTCAGGGTCGCGTAGAGGCTGCACGTCGTGTGAAGAACATGATCGCGAAGATGGACGAGCTCGGCTTCGGTAACTGCACCAACACTCGCGCTTGCGAGGCTGTCTGCCCGAAGAATGAGACCATCGCCAACATCGCTCGCCTCAACCGTGAGATGATCAAGGCTAAGCTGGCTGATTAAGCAGTTGTATAGGTAGTGGAGGCTGTGATGCCTTCACTACCTTATTAATAATCAACAGAAAACTATAAATATTATGAATAAGGACAAGAAGTTTGTTATCACTATTAATCGTGAGTTGGGTAGTGGCGGACGTACCGTTGGTCGTATACTAGCTGAAAAGCTGGGTGTTCCATTCTACGATAAGGCACTTATCAGAGCTTTGGAAGCAAAGTACCAGCTGACGACTGAAGAAATAGAGCGTCTGAAAAGCCGTGAGCGTTCTTGGTGGGCCGATTTCAAGCGTGTGCTGACTGTAGGTGAAGAAGCAGCTAACTCCACTGCTTATTACACGGGTGCTGATGCCGACCTGCTGACCACCGATGCCTTGTACAAAGCAGAAAAGGAAATCCTGTTAGGCATTGCTGAAGAGGAATCATGCGTTATTGCTGGTCGTTCAGCCTTCTTCATATTGAGTGGTCATCCCAACCGTCTGAGTGTACTCATTCAGGCTCCGATAGAGTATCGCGTAGAGCGCATAATGAAGAAGCAGAATCTGAGTTGGAAGGAGGCTATGAAGACCATCAACAAGGTGGACAAGATGCGAGAGGAGTATGTTAAGAACTATGCCAACACCTCACGCTACGACACTCGTAACTACGACTTGGTTATCAATATGGCTGGCAAGACTGAGGAGCAGGTTGCCGATTTGATATTGAGCTTTATTGACTAGTCGATGGATTAAGTAAAAGCAAAACAACTTGTTTTGGTGTCGAAGATGGTATCTTAACGATGTGAAAAGACTATCTTATGCAGACCAAAACAAGTTGTTTTATTTGCAGCGATTATATTATTCTTTCGTGAGATCCTCAATCTGGTCGATGATGTCCTGATACTGGCGCTGGGTCTTGAAGTGCATCATAAATCCGATGATTGCTCCAATAATGCCGCCAAAGCAGCCACCCCAGAAGAAGGGGTTGTCTATCCCGCCTCCTTGAGCCTGATAGGTCTCGTACATAAACCAACCCATGAAAATGATAATGCCGGGAACACCGAAGAAGAGCCAGTTGGCATCGAACTTCTTGGCACGGGCCATACTGCGACGCACATCCAGGAGGTTGTTGGTCATTAGGTTTGAATCGCTGATGTTCCTGCTGTTATAATAGGTGGCTCCTACGCAGATTAGCATGAAGACGCAGGTAAACAGCCAGAAGGCAACAGTGAAACCTGACAACTTGATAAATACCCAATAGGTATAAGGTATCATGAAGAGTCCTAGAATCATTACAATTGTATATCTACGGTTGATATTGCCTGCAGTATCCTTCATCGAGCGACGGATGAGTCGGTCGTTGACAATCTCCTGTTGGTCTAGTTTATTCTTGAGTGTGGTCATCTGCTGACGCATGTTCTCAAAATCGAAATTCTCGTTCATAATGGTCTAATGTTTTAATCGTTTGACATTTGCTTTAACTGCTCACGGATTCTAAACAAGCGGACGCTGACGTTCTTAGTTGTGATACCGACAATCTGTCCGATCTCCTCGTACGATAGGTTTTCGAGCCAGAGCAGGACAATCGCACGATCGAAAGGCTGGAGCTTGGAGATGCGCTTGTGGAGCATATCCACTTGCTTAGTGTCCTCGTCCTCGTCCTTAAAGAGGTTGATGTCCATTGTCAGTTGGGCGGTGGCAGCGCGTCGCTTCTTCCTGTCGAGAGAGATACAGGTGTTGAGAGCGACGCGATAGATCCACGTCCTGATGTCACTGCGATGCTCGAAGCTCTCGAAGCCTTTCCATAGATTCACTAGTACCTCCTGGAACAGGTCGTTCACCTCGTTGGCATCCTGCGAGAACATGTAGCACACGGTGTAGATGGTGCTCTTATGTTCCTTAACGGTTTGCGCAAACTGTTGTTCTAATGCATTCATTGTCTCATCTGTTTTTTTGAATCTTTGCCCATTAGACGCAACAAAGTTACGAAAAACTACACAGATTTCAAATTTTTATTGAAAAAATAATTGTACCTTTGCAGCCAAGATGTTGTAATACAAGAATTATGGCTAGCAATTCAGATTTTGTACAATACATTGTCGACCAATGCTGTGGTGCTGGAGAAGTGACGGTTAAGAAGATGTTTGGCGACTACGGCATCTACTGCGACGGAAAGATCTTCGGGCTTATCTGTGATGATTGTTTCTACCTGAAACCTACAGAAGCTGTGCGACCGCTGCTTCGTGTCGTAGACATGCGCCCGCCTTATGAGGGAGCAAAGGATTACTTCTACATTGCCGATGTGGATGATCGTGACTATCTTTCCAGACTTGTCAGCGAGACATGTAAGGTTTTACCTGATCCCAAACCGAAGAAAAAACGATGACTTATCTTGGTGAACTGATATCGATTGGCGTAGCATTTTCTTGGACAGCAACGGCTTTGCTCAGTGAATATGGCAGCAAGCGGCTGGGCAACCTGACGCTCAATGTGCTGCGTATGGCTTTGGCATTGTTGTTTGCAATGGTGCTCTTTGGAGTAATAACAGGTAGTATACTTCCTCCAGGCGCTTCTGCCAAGGCTGCAGGATGGATGCTCTTGTCTGGCCTCGTGGGTTATGTGATTGGTGATTTCTGTCTTTTCCAGTGCTATATTATAATAGGTTCGCGATACGGACAGCTCTTTATGACGCTGGCTCCATTGGCAGCAGCACTGATGGCTTGGGTGACACTGGGGCAGCAGATGGGGGCGATGAGTATCGTGGCCATGCTGGTGACTCTCTTGGGTATTAGCATCTCTGTACTGGGTCGTGGCGAGCATCATAAGGTTTCGTTGAAACTGCCCTTGAATGGCGTGCTTTTCGCCATCGGAGCTGCTGTGTGTCAGGGTGTAGGACTGGTGCTGAGCAAGATAGGTATGGACCATTACGAAGCAATGGCCGACATGCCTGAGTGGCTGGTGCCGTTCAGTGCCAATTTCTATCGTTGTGTAGCAGGCATTATTGGATTCCTGATCCTGCTATATTATCGCGGTGAAATGGGCTCTTTGCGTGAGGCTGTGCACGACGGGAAAGGTCTTAGTGTAGCTACTGCCACCACGATTTTCGGTCCCTTTGTGGGTGTAGGTTTCTCGCTGATGGCTGTCCAATACACAGCAGCAGGCATTGCCTCAACGCTGATGGCGATGACGCCAATCATTATTCTTCTGCCTTCATACTGGCTTTTCCACGAGAAGATCACCTGGCGGTCAGTCATAGGTGCTATCATCTCCGTTTTTGGCGTCAGTCTTTTCTTCCTCGGATAAAATGAGGGATAGACCGCTTTCTATGTATTTAGAAAGGGGTGAACAAATCGTTCACCCCTAATGCTTCGTTTAGGCTGCTGAGTTCTTGTGTTTGGCAAGGAACTGGGGGCTCTTGGTGTAGAGCTGGGTGGCTGGGTTGAAGGTGCAGTAGCCTCGCTGAACCCATTTGCGTGCGAGGGCTGAACCGTCACCCTTCATTCCTTGGGCACGTCGAACGGTGTTGAGATCTTCGAGGGTGAAGGTGTCATTTAGAAACTCCATCAGA
>JAEETD010000045.1 GCA_016290175.1 Prevotella sp.
GGTACTCATCCTCGCCTCCTTTGGTCTCGCCACCCTGTGGCTCGCTGTCTTTGCCGATGTGGGTGTTACTGTCCTTGCTGTCCTTAACGCGATGAGAGCTTTAAAGATATGATTGTACGATTAGACGATAAACTCTGGTTCCCTGATCCCCGCTATGGTGAGGAAGATGGTTTGGTGGCTGTGGGGGGCGACCTCTCCGTCGACCGTCTGCTGCTGGCCTATTCCTACGGCTTCTTCCCATGGTTCTCGTTCCGCAATTGCGAGGAACCCCTTTGGTACTGCCCTTTGCAACGGTTTGTGATCTTCCCCAAAGAGATTCACATCAGCCACTCCATGCGTCAGCTGATTAACAAAAACCAGTACGGACTCACCATCAACAAGAATTTCGATGGTGTTATACGTGGATGTGCTACGGCTCAGAACCGCAATACTGAGGAGGGTGCCTGGCTCGGCCCCAATATCATCGAGGCCTATACTGAACTGCATCGTCAGGGCTTTGTGGCGAGTGTCGAGGTGTGGGATAAAGACCGTCATCTCGTGGGTGGACTCTATGGCGTTAATCTCGGCAGGGCATTCTTCGGGGAGAGTATGTTCTCTTTAGTGCCCAGTGCCTCAAAGTTGGCCCTCATCTTTCTGGCCCGTCTGTTCGGGAGTCGTGGAGGCATCATGATCGACTGTCAGTTCGAGACGCCTCACCTCCGTAGCATGGGTGGCCGCTACATCCCTTACGAGGAATATATCGCACTTATCCGCAAGATGTGAAAGCAGTAAGGCCATAATATTTCACTCAAAAGGTTGTCACTTTCGCTAAAAAGTAGTATCTTTGCGGCTGAAATTTAGTTTAATCAACTTAATATACAAGACTTATGAAGAAGTATTTGATGATGGCCGTCCTGATGATGGTAGCCGTAAGTGCCTCGGCACAGAGTAAAGCAGAGCCCTATTTCTCGTTCAGGGAGTTGCCCAACATGCTCAAGTGGTGTCCTGCCCCTCCTGATACCGTCGGAGCAGCTTTTGCCTACGATATCATGCAGTATATGTGGGGCAAGCAGATGCGTCAGAACAAGGAACGTGTCGAAATTGCCATCCGCGACGCCACCTATAGTCTGGAATGCATCATGCAGGAATTCAGCGAGCCGCTCGGTCTGAAGATGTCTGAGGAAGAGACACCGGAGATCTATAAACTGCTCAAGGATTCGAAGGCCACCTGCGAGAACATCAGCAATTTCCCCAAGTTCTACTACAAGCGGATACGTCCGTTTATGCGATTCCACGAACACACGGCGACGCCCCAGTTCGAGCCTGATCTGCGCAGGAACTTCTCCTATCCCTCAGGTCACACCATCCTCGGCTGGTGTTCCGCCCTGTTGCTCGCTGAGATCAATCCTGAGCGTGCAGACACGATTCTCACGCGGGGTATGATGTATGGTGAGAGCCGCGTCATCGTGGGAGCCCACTGGCAGAGCGATGTCGATGCCGGCCGATTGGCTGCCGCTGCCGTCTATTCCCGCATGCATACCAGCAAACGGTTCCTCGAGCAGATGCAGCTGGCACAACAGGAGTTCCGCATTAAGACGGGGCTGGCCACGCCCGCTGAGATCAAGGAATTTGAAAAAGCGGCCAAGAAGCGTACTAAGGCCAAGAAATAAAAACAGAATCCCTCGCCTCTGGCGGGGGATCGCTGTTTCAGTAAGTGCGCTTAGGATTCTTCGGGAACCACCCTTTCTCCACGCGTTTCTTCTGTGCAAACAACTCGCCGATGCCCCATAGTGCTGAGGCACCGAACACGCCCAGGAACGACGAGAGATAGATGTTCTCAATGAACAATGCTGCCCCGCAGCAAACCAAGCCCACAAGCAGATAAACCACCCAGGGTTTCGTGCCCCAGTAATATTCTGTCTTGATCACGATCGGATGCCAGATGCCTATCGTCAGAAAGGTCATGATGGCGATGATAATACCAGTAAAATACATCTTGGTTTTATAATTTTCGTGCAAAAGTACTCTTTTTTTAGGAAAGAAATGGCTCTTTCACCGATTTTTTTGTATCTTTGCATCCATAAAACATAAAACAAGTCGATTATGATAGAACTGAAGAACGAGCAGCTGGCGATTCTTATCGCTGAGATGGGAGCCGAGCTCCAGAGTGTGAAGGACAGCAAGGGCCGTGAGTATATGTGGCAGGCCGGCGAGAAGTGGCCGAGGCATTCGCCCATCCTGTTCCCGATAGTCTGCAGTGTGAACAATGATACCTACCTGGTCGACGGCCAGGCCTATCACCTGCCGCGTCACGGCTTTGCGCGCGACACGATGTTCTCCGTGGTCAGCCAGTCGGAATCGAAGGTGACGCTCGCCCTGCATGAGTCGGAGGATACGCTCAAGGTGTATCCCTACCGCTTCAACCTCGCCATCACCTATAGGTTGGACGACAACCGTATCCATGTGATCTGGCATGTGGAGAACACCGACAGCCGCGAGATCCACTTCCAGATAGGTGGCCATCCGGCCTTCAACGTGCCCGGCGGAAAGCTGGAGGGACAGATCCGTCTGGACTGCGACGAGCCGATGGACGTGCTGAAGAGCTATATCGACGGCAGCCACGACATGGTGGAGGAGCCGCTCGAGGCCGACCGCGGCGTGATTGAGATCTGCAACAACTTCTTCCGCAACGACTCGGTGAAGATCCACAAGAGCCAGACCCACCGCGCCGTGCTGATGGATACGAACGGCGAGCCGGCCGTGACGGTGGACTACAAGACGCCCGTCTGCGCCTTCTGGAGCCCGTTCGACAAGCAGGCGCCGTTTGTCTGCATAGAGCCGTGGTACGGCCTTGGCGATCCCAGGGACTTCAAGGGCGAGTTTAAGGACAAGCCGCTGATGAACCATCTGCTGCCCGGCGCCTCGTTCATGAGCCGCTATACCATCACAATCGGATAAGAAAATCCCTCGCTAACTTTGGCGAGGGATTTTCTTTGTGTTAGTAGGCGTGATCGGTTTGGATCTCGTCCTTGTCGAGCTTCTTCTTGTCGATGGCGCGCCAGCAGTAGACGATATAGGCCAGGACGAAGGGCACGAGCAGCGAGACATAGAACATCGTGCGCAGGGTGAACTCGCTCGAGCAGGAGTTCTGCAGCGTCAGCGACGACTGCAGGTCGGCCGTGGAAGGATAGTAGGCCGTGTTGTTCCACGCGCAGCAGAGCAGCAGGGCCAGCACGGTGAGCACGGTGCCGATGCCTGCCGGCCAGATGCCGCCCACGTAATCCTTAGAGACGATGGTCTTGCCGATGCCGTAGAGCACCAGCACTACACCTATTAATAATATAATAAGGAGATACCACATCGAGATAAGGTTGTTCAGATACTTGTAGGGCTCCATCGCGATGATGCCCGTGGCGGGATCGTAGGCGAAGCCCTCCTTCAGCAGCAGATGGACGAAGTAGGCCACGAAGAGCAGCACGAAGGGCACTGCGGCACCAATCAGACGTACACTGCCACGAGAGCGGATATCCTCGTCGTTGACATTGTTCATCACATAGAGGATGCCCAGCGCACGTGCCAGGAACACCACAGCAAAGCCAAAGACGAGCACCCAGGGGTTGAGCAGGGCATCGAGGCCGTGAGAGGCATTGGCCCAGCGGGAGATGATGGGTGTGATGGCACCGGCATCGATGAGGTTGTTCTTCTCGATGATGAAGTTCGAACCCTCGAAGAAGGTGGCCACGGCACCGCCCAGGAGCAGCGGACCCAGGATGCCGTTCAACGTGAGGAAGAACTGGAACGTCTTGGGACCAAGGAAATTGCCCAACTTGTTCTGGAACTCATAGCTGACGGCCTGGAGCACGAAGGTGAACAGGATGAGCATCCAGAGCCAGTAGGCACCGCCGAAGCTCGTGGAATAGAACAGGGGGAACGAGGCGAAGAAGGCGCCTCCGAAGGTGACGAGGGTGGTGAAGGTGAACTCCCAC
Source organism: Prevotella sp. (assembly GCA_016290175.1). Classification (GTDB taxonomy): domain Bacteria; phylum Bacteroidota; class Bacteroidia; order Bacteroidales; family Bacteroidaceae; genus Prevotella. Next base: position 3,966 of record JAEETD010000045.1, read on the forward strand.
TTACGACCTGTGGAGTTATAGACGAGGCGTCGGCCCTCTTCTGTCCATCCCAGGCTGCCGGCCACGGAGTTGGCACCCTGCACAAACAATAGAAATACTAATATCGCACCAAGCAGTGATACGATGAAACACCAGTAGTGCTGTAAGAATTCGTATGTCATATACAATATATTTATTTATTATTATTCTACCACTAATTTCACGAATTACACTAATTTTTTGCTGCGTGCTGATGAATTAGTTAAATTCGTGTAATTCGTGGTCGTTTATTATTCCATGTCCGGTCCTTTGCTGATCTGTTTCAGGAGGATGTTGATCTCGACGGCGAGCATCGTGGTGAAGAGAATAAGGAAGAGAATGAACGTGAAGGCGACGCTGCCGGCATTGAGGTCGGAGACAGCAGCCCACGTGGGCAGCATGTCCTGGATGGTCCAGGGCTGACGGCCGAACTCGGCCACGAGCCAGCCGCACTCAGAGGCGATGTAGGCCAGGGGCACCAGGGCGATGGCTGCCCAGTAGTGCCACGACGGCAGGCCTGTGAGCCGGCGGGGCGCATCGGCCATCGTCTCAGGCAATATCCCGATGGAGGCCAGCAGTCGGCGCGTGAAGACAGACAGGAAGGGAATGTCGTAGATCAACAGCAACAATACGAGGAAGTAGAGGATGAACACGCAGCCCAGACCCACCATGATGCGGAATGCCCAGAAGTTGACGGGGATATAGGGCACGATATCGTTTTTGTCCTTGATATAGCCATAGCCGAAGTATTGCATGTTCTCCTTGAGGATACCTAGTTGATAAGCTGCTGTTGAACCGTCGTCGCTGGAGGCAGACTTTGCCTGACGGTAGGCGGCGAGGGCTTCGATGGCCTTCTTGCCTCGGGCAATCTTCTCGTCGACGGACGGCTCCTTGGTGCCGTCGGGTTTGGTATAGCCGTTGAGGATGTCGTTGATGCCGGGTACATAGCCATGGATATCATTGGTGGCCATGAACGAGAGGGCGTAGGGCATCTCCAGTCTCAGCGGCGCAGCCTCCTCGTTGGCGTAGTCAGGCTGGCAGAAGGGGTTCACCCAGGCGATGGCCGTGAGTCCCTGGTCGGTGCCACCATTATAGAGGGCTTCCATCGCTGCGAGTTTCATGGGCTGTACCTCGCCCACGCTCTGGGCCGACTTATGTCCGGTGGCCCCGGCGAGCAGGGCGGCAATGAGCCCTACCCACATGCCGATCTTCATACTCTCGGTGGCAAGTTTCGTATGGCGGTTCTTCATGAGATACCAGCAGCAGACGGCCACGCAGAAGACGGCACCGACGATCCACGACGAAATGACGGTGTGACAGAACTTGTCGATGGCAAAGGGTGAGAGGGCCACCTCGGCGAAGGATACCATCTCGTTGCGCATGGTGTCGGGATTGAACTCGCAGCCCACAGGATACTGCATCCACGCATTCGCCACGAGGATCCACCAGGCGGAAATGGTGGCGCCCAGGCCGGTGAGCCAAGTGGAGGCGAGGTGGAAGCCCGGAGAGACCTTCTTCCAGCCGAAGAACATCACGGCCACGAAGGTCGACTCCATGAAGAAGGCCACTATGCCCTCGACTGCCAATGGCGCACCGAAGATGTCGCCCACAAACCAGGAGTAGTTCGACCAGTTGGTGCCGAACTCGAATTCGAGGATGATGCCCGTGGCCACACCCATGGCGAAGTTCACGCCGAAAAGCTTCTGCCAGAATTTGGCAGCAGTCTTCCAGAATTCATCTTTTGTACGGTAGTACTTGGTCTCGACGATACCCATGATGACGGCCAGGCCGAGGGTCAGGGGCACGAAGAGCCAGTGATAGATTGCCGTGAGGGCGAACTGCGCTCTCGACCAGTCGATGGTACCGGCATCAATGTTTAGAAAGAGGTTGTTAATCATACATATATTATTTAATTAGTTAAATTCGTGTAATTCGTGGTCGTTTTAATCCGGTGCGGCGCGGTCGGTGAGTTCGGTGGCTACGTAGCCGGCCTCGTCGCCCTCAGCATGCTGCTTGAGGAAATTGGGGAAGAAAAAGATCTTGAGCACCACAAAGATGATGAACAGCTTGATGAGTATGATGGCCCACAGCGTCCTGCCCAGGCGCATGTGCCTGAAACCGTCGGCGTAGAGGTCGTAGATACGATAGAGAAAGTTGTCCTTCCGCATAGGTTGTAGTCATCTTTGATTTTGCAAATATAGGAAAAAAGAATATAACTTCCAAACAAAATGCTAAATTTCTTGGGTGGTTCTATTCTTTTTTGTATCTTTGCAGCCGAATCTATGTTGATTGTGTGCGAAGAAGATGAGTACAAAGAACCTCGTATTGCCGAATGATGTGCAGGAAGTGCCCCAGCTGGCCGCTTTCGTGGACGAGATCTGTGAGGCTGCCGGCATGGATATGCCGACGACCATGCAGATGAATCTCGCCATCGAGGAGGCGGTGGTCAATGTGATGGAATATGCCTATCCTGCTGGCACGAAAGGTGAGGTGCGCATAGAGGCTCAGATTCATGATTCGTATGTGGAGTTCACGCTTACCGACGACGGGAAACCGTTTAATCCTACGGAGAAGGGCGATGTGGATACCACCCTTTCGGCAGAGGAGCGCAGCATCGGCGGCTTGGGAATCATGCTCGTGAAGCACTACATGGACAAGGTAATATATAAATATGTGGACGGGCAGAATGTGCTGACCCTACGCAAGAACCTGAAATAAAAAAAAAGAATCCCTCGCCAACCGGCGAGGGATTCTTTTTAGTTTACTTACTTATTTAAGAAGATTGCCGCGGGCTTCGGCGATTTTCTCCTTAGCCTCTTCCAGCTGAGCCTTCAGCTGATCAACAGAGATGGCGTTCAGCGGAGACAGTGCCTCGACGGCATTGGCAACGGGCTCGAACTCGGGATCATACTCAGCCAGACGGGAAACGGCGTCGGACAGCAGAACGATACGGAAGGTGACATTAGCTGCTGAGTCGTCGTCGAAAGCGGTGATGAACTTCTCTGTGTTCTGAGAGATGACATAGATTTCCTCTACGAGTGAAGAAGCCACCAGCTGCCAGAAATAGTTGATGCGGCCATTCTCGTTCATGGCGTCATAGAGATTCTGACCGGTCTCATAGATGGTAGACGCATCGTCGAGAACCTTGAACGAAGGATCGTTGATGTCGGCAGCCAGCTTGGCGATAGCAGCCTCATAGTCCTCTGTAGGCATCTCATACAACTTGGCGATGCTCTTGTCAACGCTCAGGGCGCTCAGGATACGGTACTTCTCAGCCAGGGTGGTAGCATCCTCGGCTACAGCGGGAGCCAGCAGATAGTCGGGCTTAACCTGCTTCTCCTCGGCAGTCAGCTGAACGCCACCCTCACCAGACTGTACGATGGGGAGATTCTTCAGTCTGCCTACTTCAGCAGCAAGACTGTCAAGCTCCAGCTTGATCTTTGCCTCAACCTGCTCCTGCTCGAAAGTCTTGAGAGAATCAGCCTCTTCAGCGGTTTGTGCACTCTTGTTTCCTCCACATGAGGTGAAAGCCAATGCTGCGATTACGACAGCGAAAAATGTAATTTTCTTCATCTTGTTTTGTTTTTTTGTTATTAATAAAGTTGTATAATTATTGTTCTTTTCTCAGATATTTCCCTGGACAGTCTGTCAACAGCAGGATGATAGTGATGATGCTCATCAGGAGTATCACTCCCAGGTTGAACCAGAGGGTCTTGATATGCCAGCTGCCTAAGATCTTCTCACTACTATAAAACGGAGCGCGCCCCAATTTGTTGTGTGGCGTCAGATAAATGATGCCACTGCGGGGTACCAGATGGTCGTCGACAACGTCTACCATCTGACGCTGGTCGGCACCAGTCACGAATTCCTCCAGTTTGATGTTGAAGTGGTTCTTCTTCAGTTCTAGGAAGGACTCCTTGCCTTCTTGCTTGACAATCTTGGATATCATGGCGTCCTTTTGGAAAGTGAAGTCGTTGCCTCGTTTGGCCAGGATCTTCTCAGCCTTCTTCATGTAATCATACAACGACTGATAGGAGCCGTCGCCAGTGTAGGGTTCCATACCACAGAACTCAGAGAGTAAGGGCAGGTTGGTGTTGATGACCCTCATATGAGCAGGGTTGATGTCCTTGCCTTGTTTCTTCTCTTCGTTCATCGTCTGTAGCTGCGACTGCAGTTCGTATAGGAATCCGAGATTGTAGAACTGGTTCTCCTGTCTGGCTTTATCCAGTTTGAAGAAGGGCTTCTCATACTTATTGTCTGTGAACGAGGTGACGGCCAGTGCCTCGTAGCTCCAACGTGAGGGGATCAGGTCGCCGATGAACGGCACATTGCCCGTAGTGCTCTTAGGCGTGAGGTCAGAGAAACTGACTACCAGTCCGCAGAGCAGGATCTGAGGAATCAGCAGGATAGGGATGCTGATATAGATGGACACAATCGAACTGAGGCATTGTGACAGGATCAGTCCTGTGAGGTTAGCGAGGAAGGCAGTGGCAAAGAGGACGAGCCACCACGTGCCGAACAGCCCCAGACCCATGATGGAATTGCCAACCAGGATGAACAGGAATGTCTGTATCAGCGAAACCCCTGCCATGAAGATGATTTTCGACCAGATATAGCTGCCGTAGGAGAGCTGGAGGAACTTCTCGCGTTTCAGCAGGGCACGGTCTTTGATGATTTCCTCAGCACTGCCGCTCATGCCGATGAAGGTAGCCACGATGACAGCCATGAAGAAATAACTCACCAGATTCTTGTTGTCCATGACGGTGTAGCCCTCGGGCGGGGCATAGCGGGTGAGCAAGGCACAGATGATTGCCAATATGGGAGCCTCCAGAAGGGCAATGCAGAGGTATTGGATGTTGGTGATCTTCGTCTTGAAGTTACGACGAAGGAAGATCAGGAACTGACTGAGTTTGCCAGGTTTCTTCAGGTCGGAGGCCGGCACTTCGCTGATGTCCGGCTGTGAGAATGCCGGTTGTTTCTTCAGATAGAGCTCATGCCACTCCTGGGGTGTCATCTTTCTGGCATCGGAGGTCTCGCCTGTATTGCTGATAGCCTTCTCGTCGATGATGTTCAGCACGATCTCTGGATTGACATTGCCACAGGTGGGACAGGCACTCGTCTCTGCATCGGCATAGTTGGCAGCATTCTTGAAATAGGTAATGGCATCGATGGGGTTACCGTCGAAGACAGGATAGCCGCCCTTGTCCAGCAGCCATAGACGGTCGAAGAGCTTATATACATCGCTGGAAGGCTGATGGATGTTGACCACCACCAACTTGCCTTTGTAAGTCTGCTCTTTCAACAGATTGATGACCTTTTCCGTATCTGCGGATGACAGGCCGGATGTGGGCTCGTCAAGGAAGAGAACTGCAGGCTCACGGATGAGTTCCAATGCGATGTTCAGTCGTTTGCGCTGACCACCGGAGATGTATTTGTTGATGGCTGAACCTACCTTCAGGTCCTTGGTAGCATCGAGACCGAGGTCTTTGAGTATCTTCATGACACGACGGTCGATCTCTTCCTCCGACAGACTGGCAAAGCAGAGTTTGGCTGTGTAGTAGAGGTTCTGGTAAACGGTCAGTTCTTCTATCAGCAGGTCGTCCTGAGGCACGAAACCTATCAGGTCCTTCGCCTTCTGCTCAGTGATGTCATGACCATTGATGGTGATATGTCCTTCTTGAGGAATGAGACTGCCGTTGAGAATTGAGAGTAGGGTAGTTTTGCCTGTGCCTGAGCCGCCCATGATGGCCAGCAGTTCACCGCTGTGCAGGGTGAAGTTCAGGTTGTGCATGCCGTTGTCACTATTGGGGAAACGGAAATTGATATCCCTTCCGCAGAACTCAACCTTCTGGCTGTCTTCCTCGCTCTTGCCATTCTTCTTGTTGTACTCTGCCAAGATGGTAGAGTAGTAGACGGGATGGCCGTTCTTTCCTTTCAGCACACTGCTCTGCAGCCATACTTGGTAAGCACCGGTAAGAACGGGCACATCGTTGAGCAGCACCTTGTCTTCGCCGTTGTAGGTGAAGATCAGCGTACCTGTCGAGGGCATCAGCAGGGTTTTGATCTGTCCGTCAAAGCCTTCCGGCTGGAACAGCATTACACGGTCAGAGACCTTGTTGCTGACAAAATCAGTGAAGTCGTTGAACTGCTGAGCTGGTACATTGAACTTCTCAGCCATAACCTTGAACATGGGGTGGATGTTGTCGCCTTTGACGCCACAGAATTCCATGATACGTAACAGCAACATCGACTCTTCTGAGGTGCGGATCTTTCCATGCAGATTGTCGCAGATTGAAGCGACGATGGTCTCTGTATCCAGATCATCGCTCATCTCGTAGACCCCACGCATATCAAGGTAAAGACCAAGGTATGTGTTGATCTTTCGGATGCCGAAATGATGACGTAAATAATCCTCGAGCAGATTCTGTGCCCGGGTTTCATCTACGTTTTCCTCCTTGCCAAATAAAGCAAACAGGCTAAGGAAACTGGAAAGTATGATGTCTGTCATCTTCGTTTAAATTGGTTGCAAAGATACGAAATAAATCGAAAGTTGTTCTTAAATGTAAGTTAAAAAACAATAATTGTTTTTGAACAATAGGCTTACATGCTGCTTTTTTTCTAACTTTGCAGCAAATATTGATGATAATGATTGTGAAAATATGATGAAAACTACCATTCAACAGCAGGACGGCAACATAGTTGCCGTTTTGGAGGGACGCCTTGACACAGCCGCAGCTGCGGTGACGGAAAAAGAGTTGCAGCCACTCTACGATTGTGACGGCAAAGACATTGTTTTCGACTGCTCGAAACTGGAATTTATCTCTTCGAGTGGTCTGCGCCTGTTCTTGGGCGTTCTGAAGGCCGCCAAGCCTAAGGGAAGTAAGGTATGTATCACTGGCATGAGCAATGAGTTGAAGGACGTGTTTACGATAACCGGATTCACGAGTCTTTTTGAGTTTAGATAAGATTTCTGCGTTATTCCCCTTTGTTTTTGTCTTGGTGGCGATTGTCGGCATCCGGACAAATAGTGCATGATAATAAGTATTCAGCATGAAAAAGAAAATTTTAATACCACTGATTCTGGTGATCCTTGCCCTGTTAGGTGGGTTGGCTTACCTCTTTATGAACCTTGAAGAGCAGAAACAGGTGAACCGCGACATGCAGGAACTGGCTGAACTCGACAAGCAGGAGATGGAAAACGAATATGAGCGCTTTGCCTTGCAATACAGTGAGATGAAGACTCAGATTAATAACGATTCCATTGTGGAGCAGCTGACGCAGGAGCAGATGAAGACTCAGAAACTTCTTGAAGAACTGAAGAAGGTGAAAGCCGATGATGCACGTGAGATTACCCGTCTGAAGAAAGAGCTTGCCACAGTACGTGAGGTGCTCCGTAGCTATATCATTCAAGTGGATTCGCTGAACCGCTTGAACGAAAGCCTGAAGCAGGAGAATAGCCGCGTGAATGCAGTTCTTCAGGAACGTAACTCACAAATTGCTGGCCTGAGCAGTGAGAAAGCATCGCTTTCAGAGAAGGTGGCGATTGCTGCCCAGCTCGATGCTACGAATATCAGTCTTTCTCTTTTGAATAAGCGTGACAAACCGACGAAGAAATTGAAGGACACCAAGAAAATGCAGGTAAACTTCACTATCACAAAGAATGTGACGGCTTCGAATGGGAATCGTACCATCTATGTGCGCATCCAGAATCCTGGTGGCAATACGCTCAGTGGTGGTGGCTCATTCGCTTACGAAAACCGCAATCTGGAGTATTCTATGAAGAAAACCATCGAGTATTCCGGTGAGGAGGTGAACATTGCTACTTTCTGGAATGTCTCACAGATGCTTGAGGGTGGTCAGTACCGCGTGTCTATCTTTGCCGATGGCAATATGATCGGATCAAGAACGTTTAATTTCGAATAGTATATATGAACAGATTTATCGGATTCGTCTTGCTTGCAGGTGCGTTGATGCCTGTCAATGCGCAAAGGCTGCTGTCACTCGACAGTTGCCGTGCAATGGCATTACGCAACAACAAGCAGATGAGCATCTCGAAAGTGAAGCAGGATGTGGCGACGAACGTCAGGAAGTCGGCACGGACAAAATACCTGCCCCATGTGAGTGCCCTCGGTACCTATCAGTATACCAGCCGACAGGTGGAGTTGCTCAGCGATGATCAGAAATCGACACTCAGCAATATCGGCACTTCCACGATGACCAACTTCCAGGAGGGCGTCTCTCAGATGACTGCTGCCCTGCCGATGGAGAATATCTCTTCTGTGCTCGGCATGATGGGTATCGATTTGAACATGTTGAAGATGGCCTCCGGACAGTCCTTACAAGGCATAGCGGCTAATCTCAATGCTATGGGAGACAGATTGGTGGATGCGCTTGATACCGATACACGTAATCTCTTTGCCGGATCAGTCATGATGGTGCAGCCCGTTTTCATGGGTGGTGCCATTATAGCCATGAACAAGATGGCCGATATCAATGAAGACTTGCAGCGTAACTCTGCCGACGCCATCCGTCAGTCTACCATCTATTCTACCGATAAGGCCTATTGGCTTGTGGTGTCGTTGAGACACAAGCAGAAATTGGCTGAGGGCTATCTTGACTTGTTGAAAAAGTTGAATGGTGATGTACATAAGATGATCGACGAGGGTGTGGCTACCAGGAGCGATGGCCTCTCTGTCGACGTGAAGCTCAACGAGGCTGAGATGACGCTGCTGAAAGTGAACGATGGGCTGGTGCTCTCGAAAATGCTGCTCTGCCAGACCATCGGACTTCCTGTCAATGAGGATATCACCCTTGTGGATGAGAATGCTGAGAATATTGCTGTCGTAGAATTGTCTCCCTCTCTGAATGTGGAAACGGCCATCGAAAACCGTCCGGAGCTGAAAATGCTTGAGAGTGGGGTACAGCTGACTAAACAGTTCACCAATATCCTGAAGGCAGGCAATCTGCCGATGGTAGCCCTGATGGGAGGATACAACGTCACCAATCCTAATGTACTCAACGGCTTCCAGCGAAAGTTTGGTGGCTTCTGGAATGTGGGTGTCCTCGTGCGCGTACCTATTTGGAACTGGGGTGATGTGATGTATAAGGTGCGTGCCTCGAAGGGGGCAACCTCTATCGCCAGCCTTGAGTTGTTGGAGGCTCGCGAGAAAATAGAACTGCAGGTGAATCAGAACACGTTCCGTGTGAACGAGGCAAATAAGAAACTCACGATGGCCCAGGCCAATATTGCCCGTGCCGACGAGAACCTGCGTACTGCCAATCTCGGATTCCAGGAGGGTGTCATCACGCTGACAACAGTGATGGAGGCCCAGACAGCCTGGCTCCAGGCGCAGTCGCAGAAGATTGATGCAGAAATTGATGTCAAACTCTGCCAGGTAGACTTGCAGAAGTCGCTCGGCACATTAGAATAATATATTATGTCAGAAAGAAGTCAACATAACAACATTCTGCTTGCTATCGCAGGATTTGTAGCAGTGATCATCATCGTGGCCCTTATCGGATTTCTGGCCCTTGACCGTGAGCCCAACGTGATTCAGGGTCAGGTGGAAGTGTCTGAGTATCGTGTGTCAAGCAAAGTGCCTGGTCGTATTCTTGAAATACGTGTCAAGGAGGGCGACTATGTGAAGGCTGGCGATACCCTCGCCATCCTCGATGCCCCTGAGGTGCGTGCCAAGATGGAGCAGGCCCGTAGTGCTGAGAATGCCGCAGCTGCTATCGAACTGAAGGCGCAGAACGGTGCCCGTAAGGAGCAGATTCAGGGCGCTTTCTCACTGCTGCAGCAGGCGAAGGCCGGCTATGAGATTGCCGAAAAGTCGTATAATCGTATCCAGCGCCTGTTTGATGAGGGTGTGGTAAGTGCTCAGAAACGTGATGAGGTCTATGCCAACTATAAGGCGATGGAAGCCCAGATGAAGGCAGCCCAGAGTCAGTATGACATGGCCGTCAACGGTGCCCGTATGGAGGATAAGATGGCAGCTGCTGCTCAGGTGGGTCGTGCCAAGGGTGCTGTTAACGAAGTCAATTCGTATATCCATGAGACAGTGCAGACTGCCCAGAAGGAGGGCGAGGTCGCTGATATCTATCCGAAGGTAGGCGAGCTGGTAGGCACTGGCTCACCCATTATGTCGATTGCCGTGATGGACGACATGTGGGGCACGTTTAATGTCCGCGAGGATCAGCTGGGCGATATGAAGGTTGGATCTGAGTTCACTGCTTATGTGCCGGCCTTCAAGAAAGACGTTAAGATGAAAGTCTACTATCTGAAGGATCAAGGGTCTTATGCGGTATGGAAGGCTACGAAGGCAAACGGACAGTACGACCTGAAGACTTTCGAGGTGAAGGCTCGTCCTGTAGAGAAGCTTGATGGCCTGCGTCCTGGCATGTCATTGATAATAAAGTAGTCTATAGTAAGGAGTGAAGTACCTTATTAATATATGGACCATCGCAAAGCGTGAATGCAAGATTCTTATAAAGAATCCCATTTACGGCTTTTGTATGCTGGTCTTTCCCCTGCTGTCGCTCCTGTTCTTTACTTCACTGATGGACGAAGGGCTGCCTGAGGATATGCCTGTAGGTGTGGTAGACCTCGACAACACGTCGACCTCTCGCAGCATTATCCGTCGTCTCGATGGCTTCCAGAGTTCTCAGGTGGTAGCCCGTTATGCAAGTGTGGCAGAGGCTCGTCATGCCATCCAGGAAAACGAGATCTATGCATTTCTCTATATCCCCAAGGGAACGACGGATCAGTTGATTTCCGCCCGTCGTCCGAAGATTTCCTATTATTATAATCTGGCCTCGATTATGTCGGGAGCACTGTTGATGAAGGACCTGAAGACCATCTCCACCCTCGGTTCTGCTGCTGTGGGACAGGCCACGATGCGTGCCAAGGGCTTCACTCCCGGACAGATACAGGCTTTTCTGCAACCCATCCGCATCGATCTCCATCAGATAGGCAATCCCTGGACGAATTATAATGCCTATCTCACCACCGTCTTCGTGCCTGGGGTGATGATGCTCTTTATGTTCCTGGTTTCTGCCTATTCGTTGGGTATGGAACTGAAATTCGGTCGAGGTAAGGAGTTGCTGGCGAAGGCCGATAACAATATTGTGGTGGCCATCTTGGGCAAGTTCTTGCCGCAGATCCTGACGTTCCTGGTGCTGATCTTCTTCTACGAGTTCTACATCTATCATGTGCTCCATTTCCCGCATGTCGGAGGTTGGTGGATGATTATCCTGCTGGCGCTGCTTCAGGTGTTTGCTTCCGTAGGCTTTGGCATCTTTGCCTTCGGTCTGATGCCCTCCCTGCGCATGTCGATGAGTGTGTGCTCGCTATGGGCTGTGCTCAGCTTCTCATTGGCTGGTTCAGCCTTCCCGGTGATGGGTATGGATACGCCGATTCAGGCGCTGACGTGGCTCTTCCCTCTGCGCCATTACTATATGCTTTATCAGATTACGGTGTTCAATGGCTATCCGCTCATCGATGCCTGGTTCCACCTGGTAGCACTCGTGGGTTTCACGCTCTTGCCGTGGTTCGTTGTCCATAAGATTAAAAACGCAATGCTCACCTATGTCTATATTCCATAACATATATAGTTGGCTGGAGGATGCCGCATACGTCTGGCGGCAGGAGATCAAGCAGGTGTTCCGCGACGAGGGTGTGCTCATCTTCTGTATCATCGTGCCGCTGGCTTATCCCTTGCTCTATTCGTGGATCTACAACAACGAGGTGGTGCATGAGGTGCCGGTGGTGGTGGTCGATCAGTCGCACTCCCAGCAGTCGCGTCAGTTAATCCGTATGTTGGATGCATCGCCTGATATCCATGTCCTAAGCTATGCCGCCGATCTCGATGATGCCCAGTCGCTTGTCAGTCGTCAGGTGGTGAAGGGTATCTATCTCATTCCAGAAGACTTTGCTACGCGTCTGAACCGCATGGAGCAGGGTGTGATAGGTGTATATTGCGATATGGCGCTGATGCTCACCTATAAGGCCATCTATCAGACGGCAGTGGCAGTGACGCAGAAGATGGGAGCGGAGATACAGACCAAGCTCTCTGGCAATTTTACGGCTCGTGAGGATCTGATTACCACGCAGCCGCTTGCTTTCGAGGATGTGCCGATTTTCAACCCTCAGGGGGGCTATGGCTCTTCCATCCTGCCTGCTGTGTTGATGCTGATTCTCCAGCAGACATTGGTGCTGGGCATCGGCTTGGCTGCAGGAACGGCTCGTGAGAGTAACCGTTATGGCGACCTCGTGCCGATCAACAGGTGTTATGGAGGCATCGGGCGTATCATCAGTGGAAAAGCATCCTGTTATATCATGACCTATGCCGTTATGGGTGCTTTCCTGACGATAGTTGTGCCTCGGCTCTTCCATTTCATCCAACTGGCTCATTGGCGGGATTTGCTGTTGATGATGATACCTTATGTGTTGGCATGTGTGTTCTTCGGAATGACGGTATCTTGTCTGGTGCGCTATCGTGAGAATGTCATGCTGTTAGTGGTCTTCATCTCGCTGCCGTTATTGTTCCTGACAGGCGTCTCGTGGCCGCAGTCGGCCATTCCTGGCTATTGGCAGGGCATCTCGTGGCTCTTCCCGAGCACTTTTGGCGTTCGCGCCTATGTGCGGATGAACACGATGGGCGGTACCTTGGCCGATGTCTCGTCCGAAGTGCGTTGTCTCTGGATTCAGATGGCTGTCTATCTGGGCACGGCCTGCCTTGTCTATGGCCATCAGCTTCGTGTCTCCCAGCGTCATGCTCAGGAGCGCCTCGACTTCCTGCGTAAGAAACGAGAGGTGCGCCTCGCCCTGAAAAAGCGACAGTAATCAATTAATGACTTAACCCCATGCTGACGGAAAAGACCATGGAGAAATTGCGGATACTCGCAGAGTCGGCGAAATACGATGTGTCGTGTTCGTCGAGTGGAACTGTGCGCAAGGGTCAGCAGGGTATGGTGGGTTCCACCGTCGGTGGGGTGGGTATCTGTCACTCCTTCGCCGATGACGGACGGTGCATTTCGCTGTTGAAGGTCATGCTGACCAATTATTGTATGTACGACTGTGCCTACTGCATCAACCGTCGCTCGAATGATATCAAGCGTGCCACACTCTCCGTCAGCGAACTCGAGGAGATCACCATGGAGTTCTATCGCCGTAACTATATTGAGGGGCTGTTTCTCAGTAGTGGTGTCGTGCGTAATCCCGACTATACCATGGAGCGTCTGGCTGCTATTGCCCGCGATCTCCGTACGGTGCATCGTTTCAATGGCTACATCCACCTGAAGAGCATCCCTGGTTGTTCGCAGGAACTGCTGAATGAGGCTGGGCGTTATGCCGACCGTATGAGCGTGAACATAGAGATTCCCAAGGAGGAATCACTGAAACTGCTTGCGCCGGAGAAAGATCACAAGAGTGTGTTCCAGCCAATGAAGCTGATCCAGCAGGGCGTGCTGGAGAACAAAGAGGACCGCAGGAAATATCGTCATGTGCCCCGTTTCGTGCCGGCTGGACAGTCCACACAGATGATTGTGGGTGCCACGAAAGATACAGACAAAGACATCCTGACCATGTCGTCGATGCTTTATGGTCAGCCAACCATGCGGCGTGTCTATTATTCGGGCTATGTCAGTGTCAATACCTACGATCCGCGACTGCCTGTCCTTAAGCAGCCGCCTTTGGTACGTGAGAACCGTTTGTATCAGGCAGACTGGCTTCTGCGTTTCTACCATTTCAAGGTCGAGGAGATCGTCGACGACCTGCATACTAACCTCGACCTGGAGGTCGACCCCAAGCTGGCTTGGGCGCTGCGTCATCCGGAGGCCTTTCCTGTGGATATCAATACGGCCGATTACGAGCAGTTGCTCCGTGTGCCTGGTCTTGGCACGAAGTCGGCTTGGCTCATTGTCAATTCTCGCCGTTTCGGCCGTCTCACCTCCTTCGACCTGAAGAAGATGGGCGTGGTGATGAAAAAGGCCAAATTCTTCATTACCTGCAATGAACTGACTTCGCAGTTCTCGCAACCTGTTATCGGTATCAACGAACTCCGTCCTGAGCGCCTTCGTCCCTTGCTGGTTTCCAAGGCCCAGAAGAAGCGTGCTGCAGAAGAGCAACAACTAAAACTTGACTTCGGAGAATGACAGTATATACGTTTGACGGAACAATGGATGGGCTTCTCACTGCCGTGTTCGATGCCTTCAGCCTGAAAGAGCAGCCAGAGCAACTGCTGGCTAAGGGCGATGCCCTGCCCTTGTTCTGTGACCATACATACTCAGTGACGACCGATGATGAAAAGGCACGTCGCGTCTGGACAGGTCTGGAGAAGCAGCTGTCGCATGAGGCGGTAAGACTCATCTCCGTCAGTTGGCTGTCTGAATTGTCTGAACTCTCTACGCCATTGTTCCAATATGTCTGTAAAGTGTTCCGTCAGGGGGATATCTCCAAGAACTTTGCTGACTCCGATGTGCTGACGGTGACGAATATCGCCCGCCGCGTGCTCCACGAACAATTGCGTATGAAGCAGTTCATCCGTTTCCAAAAGGCTAAGGATGGTACCTATCTTGCTGTCGTCAGTCCCGACCACAATGTGTTGCCCATCATCATCGACCATTTCCAGGACCGTTTCAACGACCAGCCCTGGCTCATCTATGATGCCAAGCGCCATTATGGCTTCTATTATGACGGCCAGACCGCCATCCGCATCACTTTTGAGGATGAGGCTTCCGTCCCCTTCAACCTTTCCGACGGCAAACTGAACGAGGATGTGCTCAGCAGCGACGACCAGTTGCTGCAGAATCTGTGGCGTACCTATTTCAAGGCCATCTGCATCAAGGAACGCATGAATCCCCGAAAGCAACTGCAGGACATGCCCCGCCGCTATTGGAAATACATGACAGAGAAACAATAATTATTTACTTTAAACCAACTAATATGAAACGAATTCTGACTATCTTGTTATTTGCGGCCCTGACCCTGACGTCATGGGCACAGAGTGTGAACCCCCTTGACCTGCTCAAGGCAGAACCTAAAAGGGCCTACGGCACCGACTTCCCCTATTCATTCGATGTACCCGCACTGACCAAATCGCCAAAAGGCTACAAGCCGTTCTACATCAGCCATTACTCCCGTCACGGTTCCCGCTATTACTGGAACGAGCGACTCTATCCGGAGCTCGACACCCTGCTCGTGACTGCCCATCGCCGCCATCAGCTCACCCCTGAGGGCGAACGCTTCTACGAGCGCTTCCACGCCTGCAAGGACGAACTGAAGACCGGCGTGAGCGAACTCTCCAACCTTGGGTGGGAACAGCACCAGCGCATCGCCCGCACCATGTATAACAACTTCCCCGAAGTGTTTGAGCATGGCGGCAACGTGTTGGCCATCTCCTCACTCTCCGGCCGTTGTGTGCTCAGCATGTCTGGTTTCTGTCAGGAACTGGTACAGTGCAATCCCAAGATAGAGATCCGTGAGCAGTCCTCGCGCTTCACCCTCGATGGTGTGGTACCCACCGACCGCCAGAATCCCATCAAGCACAAGTTCCCAAGAGCCAAAGCCCGTTGGGAGAACCATCGCGACCTGTTCCAATACAAGGACGATCTCGACAGCCTTATCATCAAGCGCACCTTCACCAGCACCGACAGCCTGCCCGGACGCATAAACCGCATCCCCGAGAATCTCATCAACCTCTACACCTCGCTCCCCAGCATCGGTCACGAGGGTATGATGGGCAATATCATCACCGACCAGGAGATTGCCGCCCGTTGGGAGAACTCCAACCTTGGTACCTATTCCTGGGTGTTCACACCGCAGTATGACATGATCCCCATCCTGCAGGACATCCTCAAGAAGGCCGATGCCGTGATCAATGGAACCTCAGACCGTATTGCCGACTTGCGCTTCGGCCACGACACCTGTATCGGACCGCTCTCCGTGCTCATGGGCATCAACGGCGCCGACAAGGATCCTGAAGACCCCAACGAGGTGAAGAACATCTATCAGAACTGGCAGACGGGTAAGGCCTCGAACCTCCAGTTCGTATTCTATCGTGGCAAAAAGGGAACCGACGACATTCTCGTGAAGTGCGTCTTCAACGGCCGTGAGGCTTCGCTCCCCCTGCCTAACGATATGTATCCCTACTATCGCTGGTCTGACTTCAAGCGAGTCTACACCGAGCGTTGCAAGGCCCCTGAGCAATGAACCCAGTAGTTTAAGACTTTCACCCTCGGCATCCGATTTCCAGGCTTTGCCGAGGTTTTTTTGTGCCGTTTTCCGAAGTTTCCTTGAGCGAAACGAAAAACTTTGCCAAACAATAACTGACGCCACCACTCTCTGCTTCCATGGCTATTACATCAAAGACGCAGACGGCTGGATCAACTATCAGAGCAGCGATTGAGAGGGGAAGAGTCAACCTGTGCGTACTATTTGCGTACTCAATAATTTGGAACTTTCATTTATTTGTGCTAATTTTGCAGTCTATATGCGATTAATAACCATCTTTTTGCTGTGTATTCCACTATTAGGCCTTTCTATCCACGCAGAGGCTCAGGAAGCAATTTTTGTGTATGGGAAAGGCACTTGCACTGCCGTAGATATCCAAAACGTCAATGAAATCAAAATGACAGAGAACATAGTGGATATCTCCCTTGGAGTTAACTATAGATGTACTGATGTTGACAGCATCACGTTCAGAGAACCAGAAGTGGATTATGGTCGTATTGGTTGGTGGGGAAGTCCTGCAGATGGTCCTTCCGCTTGTTATTATCAGTCCTTCCACATGGATTATCCTGATATGACTTTCGAAGCCACTGACAGCGTCTGTACCTCAGCATTTTATTATTTATCGGATGAAGATTCATTGCTTCAATCCCGCCGGAGGGTTGGCAGGAAATGGCGATATGTTAAGAATACCCTTTCAGGCCGTCGTAAGTTTCAGATCCATCAACAACATGCGGAAAGTGATAATACAAAAATGGATGAAAACGGGCGAATCTATCTGGATCTGACCAACCAGTTCTGCAACCGTCCTGTCATAGAAGCCAGGAAAGCGGTCAACATGTGGTACCATCCTCAGGATACTGCCAGCATGCCCAAAAAGCCTTTGTTCGGAACGATTGAAAGAAACAGCTATGACCGTAGTGCATTCATCCACAGTGCATTCATCCACTATGACGTGCCTCTGTATGGAATTGACGATAGCATCCACTGCCACATCTTTTTTTTGAACGATAACGGAATGGTCAGGGGAGACTCGATGAGAATTGTATTTCCTGACCATCTCCTGGCAGAGGAGGAATTTGAACTCATGGATACTGAAGCCGACGAATCCGCACAGTTTTTTATTACTGACAATACCATCTATATTGTTGAAGAATTCGAGGCAACAATCGACGATGTGTTGCGTTGGCTCATACGTTTCGACCTTGATGTCTGTAAACCAATCTATATTCGTGAAGAGGAATGAAAAAGCTACTATCACTTTTATTGTCGGCCATCTTCCTGGCTGGATGTACTGCATCCAGGGGCCGCCAGTCTTATGAAGATGCCCTTCGCTACATGGAACAGGGAGATGCCCCTCAGGCGCTTGCCTGTCTGAAAGAGGCGGCAGAGTATACCACTGATGATTCACTCCGTATGTGCATCTATAACGACATGGGCCGACTGCTTTTCGACGAAGGCCTTCAGGAGCAGGCGTTGGGTGCCTATCAGATGGCTTTAGAGACCAGTCAGGCAATGGCAGACTCCCTTGGTATGGCCTATGTACTGTTTGATATGGCCAATATTTTCCGTACACGCGACGACGATGACAGTTGTGTCTACTATTTCGATACTGCCATGAGTCTGGCTCTGTCACAAAAAGACAGCCTGTTGGCAACGGACATCCGAAACCAGTTGGCAGGCTACTATCTGTGGCATAAGGACTATGAACGGACACGACAATTGCTATCTTCCTCATTGTCACAAGAGGCGGAGATGACTGGCGGCATCTGTTTCATGGCTGCAGATCTCTATCGCCAGACAGGTCCGGCAGATTCCACTCGTTATTACTGCAAATTGCTGCTACAAAATGAAGAGACGGGACTGCGACAGATGGGCCACAAATGGCTGGCAGATCTGTTATTGTCGGAAGGACAGGTCAAAGAGGCTGCCAAACATCTACAACAATACGAACTACTGACAGACACTCTGATGCAAGAGACTGACACAGAATCGCTTCGCCGGATCAGTGCACTCTATGACTACTCCTTGCACGAACAGGAGAATGCACGTCTGGAGCAGCAAATAATCATAGCCATAGCAATCATCACGGTGCTGATTCTTCTATTGGTGGCTGCCGTCCTCTATTTCAGTCGCCGTCGTATGAAATATAGGATGAAGGTACAGCAGTTGGAACATCTCCTGGCAGACTATCGCCAACGTGATGAAAAAGCCGCTGAACGACAGAACGGGATATTGGCTGATACGCCAATCTGTCGTCATATCAACCGTCTTTTGAGCGACTCACGTCAACCTTCGATGACGGATGAAGACTGGCACATCTTAGAAGATACCTTCGTGAAGATTCAACCCTCCTTCCTGAGCCGCCTGCAGACGTTCCACAAGTTCTCTTCCCATGAGATGCATATCTGTATGTTGCTAAGGCTCGGTTTACAGCCTGCCGCGCTCGCTCAACTGTCCGCCCATTCTAAACAATCCATCTCAAGCACACGTTCACGCCTATTCGAAAAGGTGTTCGGTCAAAAGGGCACACCTGCACAATGGGACGAATTTATCCTATCATTATAGGCTGATGCGGACGGTTTGCGAACTCGCAACCATCTTTCTTACATCCCGTTGACCCTTTGCGTACTTATCTTTACCCTTTGAACGCTTGGGTTCTGCTATCTTTGTGGTCAAAAAACGACCATGAGGTACAGAACCATCTTCATTTACTTCTTCGTTTCTGTTTTGCCTGTTTGTATGGCCCTGTCAGGATTATCCAATCTGACACCCTGGATTGACGAAGTGATGTTTGTCGACACCCCCATGCGCTATGTGAGAGGGGCGGGATGGACGACACACTC
>JAEETD010000118.1 GCA_016290175.1 Prevotella sp.
TCGGGCGACATCGGCACACACATCTCGATATCAGCCACATCCCACTCTGCCCAAGCGCCACGATACATCCACACACGACAGTCTTTCAGCCACGCTGCCCCACTCTTCTTCAACTCGTCAATAGCAGCCAAGACAGCATCAGTACATTTACGATGAGTGCCGTGGGGGTCGGCGAGGTCGGCAGCAACATAGATCTGATGGGGCTGTATCTCATCGAGCAGAGCAATAATAGGTTCCACATCGCGCTCAGACATCGGGAGCTTTTCTATCTTGCCACTCTCATAGAACGGCAGGTCGAGGAAATGGATATGATCCTTAGAGATACGATTATACCCACAGGCATTGCGAGCCTCACCCCTTCGGATCAAACCCTTCACGGTGAGAATAGCCTGATTGTCCAAATCGCCCTCTTTCTTTTCCTTCAGGTAGGACATAATCTCACGGTAGCGGATCTTGATGACCTCGTCGGAGCCGTTGGCAAAGAGTTGGTTGAAGCCGTTGATGAAGTGCATATAGAGGCGCACCTCCTCATCGGCCACCGCGATGTTGCCGGAAGTCTCATAGGCGATATGTACGTCGTGGTCCTGCTGTATCAGACGGCGGATGGTGCCACCCATGGAGATGACATCGTCGTCGGGATGCGGCGAGAAGACGATGACGCGCTTGGGATAAGGCAAAGCCCGTTCGGGACGGAAACTGTCATCGACCCCAGGCTTGCCACCGGGCCATCCGGTGATGGTGTGCTGGAGTTCATTGAACACGGCGATGTTTACGAGACCAGCCTGACCGTCGAACTGTTCGACGAGATGTCCCAGGCCATTGTCCTGATAATCCTTCGTCGACAGTTTCAGCAGGGGTTTCCCCACCTTACCACAAAGACCGATCACCTGCCTGCGCAACGTATGCTCAGGCATTTTGATAGTTGATGTCAGGTTCAGATTCATAATAATACCACTCCTGTTTGTTTCTTGCCGTCCATCATGATTTTCAGGGGTTTCTCAAACCGCACGTGCCGCACATACTCCGTCTCCTCAACGGCAGGCATCTGGTCAAGGACTTCCTGTTGGAAGATGCCGTCGCCCGTGTAAGTGTTGATGGTGAAGTAGCCCACGCCGAAGCTGGTGAGATTCTGGAAGAAGTGCGTACCTTGTGAGGGATCTACGTGGTAGTTCTTCAGACCCGTCTCCACGATGACGCGGGCGGCGGAGATATGGGGCCACTTGACGGGGATGCCCAACCAGTAGTCGCTGCTTCCCCAACGTCCCGGGCCAATCAATACATAGTTTTTATCCTCATTGAGGAACTGCTGGTTGATCTTCTCGATATGCGAGGCGATGGTGGGGTTATTGGCGGCCGTGAAGTTCTCGTCGGTCTTGACATAGACCACGTCCGTCACATCCTCGGAGATACCGTGACCCAGCGAGTTATGAGAGCGCAGCAGACAGTCGGCATCGGGAATCTTCTGCAGATCCTCGTCGAGCACCTGCTTCGAGTCGACTATCGGACGGATCTGGAGCAGGTAGAGCTCTCCGCTACGGTCGTCATTAAGATTACAGGCGAACTCGATCTCTATCGGCCGGCGCATCTCCTCGGAACCATACTTCTGCGCCATCTGCAACAGTTCGGGCAACGGGAAGATGCCCTGCTGGAGCACGCCGCAGAAAGAGATGATCTTCCGTCCGCCCTCATAGATGCCGTCGCGGATAAGCTGATCCACTGGGTCGTAGGTAGAGGCAATATAGGTGAGCGAACCATCGGCATCGGCCTGTTTCACACGCAACGACTTGATGTTGAAGCCGTCGTCAACCTTGAAGTCGTCACCCACATGCGACATATCCAGGGCATAGAAGCGAGTCTGCGTCTCACGCAGGGCCGTTTCCATCTCCGAGGTCTGCAGCACCTGGGTAGGATGATAGGGCGACACACGCAAGGTCTGTCCGCCGTCGACGATATACTTACCCAGTCCGAGCGCGAGACTGGCGATACCTTCCTCGGCCGTCTCGTCGCCTATTGGGTAGTAGTTCAGCGAACGCAGCACGCCGGAGAAATTGGGATAGTAGAGGTCGCCGTATTGCTTGCCCACCACTTCCTGCAGGATAACCGCCATCTTCTCCTGGTCGATGACGTTCTGCGTGGCGAGCATATAGGCCTTAGAGTCCTTATAATAAACGGAAGCATAGACACCCTTGATGGCGCAGGCCAGCATGCGGAGCATCTCGTATTTGTCGTCCAGATAAGGTATCATATAGGTACTGTAGATACCTGCGAACGGCTGATAATGCGAATCCTCAAGCAGCGACGACGAGCGTACGGCGATCGGCGACTTCACCGCCTCGAAGAAGGTAAAGAAGTCGGCAATCAGCGAATCGGGCAACTGCGCACGGAGGAAGTGCTGCAGAATCTCTTCATCAGGTGCATCGCTCAGGGCAATGGGATAGAGATTGTTTTTCTCCATGAACTCATCGAAGAAATCGGTACAGAGCACGACCGTCTTGGGAATCATCACCTGCGCCAGCTCGTACTGATTCAGTTCCGGATGGCGCTTGATGATATTATCAAGGAAAGCCAGACCACGACCCTTTCCGCCAAGGGAGCCCTCGCCGATTCGGGCGAAGTGGGCGTAGCGGTCGAACTTCAGACGGTCGAAGACTGCCACGATACCGATGTTCTTCATCCGCCGGTACTGCACGATGGCGTCGAAGATGATCTGCCGGTGGGCATCGACATCCTGCAACTTATGCCAAGTGACGTGCTTCAGGAAAGCCGATACGGGGAAGATGGCACGGGCACAAAGCCAACGGCTCATGTGATTTCGTTGGATATGGCGCACAAGCGAATCGGCGGGAATCTTGAAGATATTGTCCTGCAGCTCCTTCAGCGAGGTGACACGGGCGATTTCCTCCTTCGTCACCGGATCGCGGAAGATGAAGTCGCCAAAGCCCATGTGCTCCTCCATCAGGTGATGCAGGTCGACGTTCATCTTCGTCGAGTTCTTGTCGATGAAGTGGAACCCCTCAGCCTTTGCCTTCTCACGGTTGGCCGTCTCTTTCGAGTCGAGGATCAACGGAACATACTCATCGCGGCGACGGATCTCGCGCAACAGCTTCAGTCCGGCCTCAGGATCGCCATCCTCAACGTGACTTAACCGTCCCGGCGTGATGTGCATCGGGAAACGGGTGTCGGAGATCACACCGAGGGTATTCTCATGATACTTCTCGTAGATCTGCATCGCCTCCTCATAATTCGTGGCGAGCACCACCTTCGGGCGACCACGCTTTCGCTGGGCGGCAGCGTGAGGGTTCAGGGCCTCGGTAGAGAAGCGCTTCGACTGGGCGAGGATATAATTATATAAATTCGGTAATACAGAAGAATAGAAGCGGATATTATCCTCCACCAGGAGTATCATCTGCACGCCGGCCTCACGGATGTCGTGGTCGATGTTCATCTTGTCCTCAAGCAACTTGATGATCGACATGATGAGGTTGGTGTTGCCAAGCCAGCAGAATACGTAGTCGAACATCGACATATCCTCGTTCTCGATGCGCTTGGTGATACCGTGCGAGAACGGCGTCAGCACCACGCAGGGAATCGACGGATGCGCCGCCTTCACCTCACGGGCGACGGTGAACGCATCGTTGTCGGCATTACCAGGCATACAGATCACCAGGTCGATGTCGGTGGTCTTCAGTACGGCATTGGCCTCCTCCGTCGTCGACACCTGGGTGAACGAAGGCGGATAGCGCATACCGAGTTCCATATACTCATCGAAGATCTTCTCATCGATACGTCCGTCGTCCTCCAGCATGAAGGCGTCGTAGGGATTAGCCACGATGAGGACATTGAAGATACGCCGCGTCATCAGATTGACGAACGACACATCCTTCAGATAGAATTTATTCCACTCCTGTGGTATCTTGGTTACTTCTTCCATATCGTCGGCAAAGTTACGAAAAAATCCGCGAAAGCGCAATGACTTTCGCGGATTTTTTCGTCTGACTGTCTATTGATATCAGTGATGTTTGAGGCTGATGGTGATGGACAGGGTGTCAATCTCAACTTTAAGGGCAGGATTGTAATCATCGCAATAGACATCAAGAATGTTGTCCTTATGTGGTGTCCAGAAGACGAAATGACCCTTGGCGTCAGTAGGTGCACCACTGCTCCATCCGCTGATGCTGGCCCGAGCCACAGCCTTCAAAGCGGCGAGAACAACGGCAATAAAAAGAGTTGTTCGTTTCATACAGGTTGTTGAATCCATTATTTTAATTGTCTTTATTTCTGCAGCAACTGACGGGCGGCGAGCACGAGGAACATATAGTGCGACGAGCCACCACCAAGCACATACTCCGTCTGCTGCCAGAGGAACGGGAACTCCAGGAGTTCCGGGAAATCAGGCCGGATGAGGGCTGTGCCTGAGACAACACCACCCGGGATATAGGACCAATCGGCACGATTCAGACCATAGGCGACAGTAGCGGATTTCGCGCCGACACCCGAAGCAAACGAGGCATTGTTGCTGCCTGGATGACAGCCGAGCACGAAGTTGAGTGCGTTGAAGACCGTCTCGGGTGGGAATATGTCAGGATAGGCGGCGGTGAGGAAATAGTACTCAAAGCCGAAACGCTGGATGTCCCAGCCTGCACCCCAGATGCTCGGACGGTAGGGAACGCCATAGGGCGTCTCGGCTGATTGAGCGTCGAGCTGTTTCTTATAGCCTTCGAGGGCCTTGCGGAAATCAGCAATGAACTTCTTTGCACGTTTATCCTTGGCGGCTTTGGCATAAGGAGAACCCTTGACGGTAACTCCCTCTTCGAGACGCTGCACCAGTCGGGCGGCGCACCAACCCGTACGCCCAATGCCTCGGATAATCATCTCCTGACGGTCGAGGACGAAGTCGAGGTAAGATTGCTCGCCCGTAGTCAGATAGAGTTCGAGGGCAGCCTGCAACTTGGCGCTCTCGGCCCAACCGCTCACCTGAGTCTGCTCATAGACATCCTTCGCTATCTGCAGACACTCGGCAGCAAGCGCATCGTTGAATCCTTTCAGTACCCTTGAGGCACCGGCCAGCTGGGCGACAGTC
>JAEETD010000119.1 GCA_016290175.1 Prevotella sp.
ACCATTTGGAGAGAAGTCGCGGATAGAGGTTCCCATGGGCACACCATCGATCACATACAATGGAGCGGTGCTACCAAAGCTACCGATACCACGGATACGAACCAATGGGTCGGCACCAGGCTGACCATCAGAGGTAATCTGTACACCAGCCACCTTACCTTCAAGCATCGTAGAAATGTTACTGTGCGACACACGCTTCAGTTCGTCGGCATTCACGATAGACACAGAACCTGTCAGGTCGGCCTTCTTCTGAACACCATAACCTACGACCACCACCTGCTCGAGCATCTGAGCATCACTTTCCAAAATAATCTGGCCGAGGTCAGCACGACCGTTAACGGCCACCTCAAGATCCTTGAAACCTACATAGCTTACCACGATTGTGGAATTAGCCGGAACGCTCAGTTCGAAATTACCGTCAAAATCGGTAATGGCTCCCGATTGAGCATTCTTCACCTTGACAGTAGCACCAATCAACGCCTCACCGTCTTGGTCAACAACCCGACCGCTGACCTTAATGGTCTGCTGCGTCACAGATGCCATCATCGGCGTAGGATAGACAGAAAGTCCACCCATCATCCCCAAGGATAGCATCACAGAGAATAAAGCTTGTTTTCTCATTGTAAATTGTAGAATTAGTTATTAAATAAATAAAAAACTGCCGCAAAAGTAGTCATTTATTCAAATTGCATGGTGGACAAAACAATTTATTAGGTGGACAAAACGATATTGCCGCTACCAAGTCCATTTTTTCTACCTCTTGAGATAAATCAATGACAAATATCAATTGCCACTATAGGCACTGGGACTGACCCCATACATCTTGGTAAAGCAACGGGTGAAGTATTTGGGATCATTGAAACCGACCGCATAGGCAATCTCAGTAATGTTACGGTTGCCGGTCTTTGAAGAGAGCAGTTCTTTAGCCATGTTCAGACGGTAGTTACGGATAAACTGCCCTGCCGGGAGTCCGGCTTCTGCATTCAGGTGCTTACTGGCCACACTACGACTCATACCTAAGGCATCACAGAATTCCTGAACACCGAATTCGGAGTCCATATAATGCTGCTCCATAATCTCCACAACCCGTTCCATAAACGGCTTCGTGTTTTTCATCACTTCTTCTTGGTCGGCCTCCACACTCTTCGATACACTCTGACGATATCGTTCCTGGTTGTCAAGAATGTTACTGATACGCTGTTGCAGCAGCTTGGGGTCTTTTGATTCCTCCAAAACCTTACGGATCGGACTCAATAACTGTTCGGCTTCACGGCGCTTCAGCTCAGCAGCCCACCTATTATATATATAGATAATCAAGGCCACGAACAAGGCTGACAGCAACAGACGGAACCACCAACTGTTCCAGAAGCGTGGTTTCACTTCAATACCTATCGAGATAGTTTCTTCCTCAACCGACGACAAGGCAGATTCGTATTTCACCTCAAAGGTATAGTTGCCGACAGGCAACACACTGTATCGCACGGAGTGCTGACCTGATTTCAAGAGGGTCCATTCATTATCAAAGCCCTTCATGCGATAACTGAAGATACCTTGGGTCTCATAACCATAATTCAAGGCCGAGAAATCAATGGAGAAGGAACGGTTTCCCTCGCTGAGGGTGATGACCTTGGCGATAGAGATATCTTCCTCAAGATAGTCACTGCCGGCCATGACATCCTGATTGTCGACCATCAGACGGGTGAAGACCAGATGCCCCCGACAGACAGCCTCCGGATTCTCGCCTGTCACTTCTACAAGACCGGCCTCACTACCTAAATAGATAGTACCGGAAGGAGCGATAGCTGCAGAGTTCCAGTAGAACTGCGAACTGACAAGTCCGTCGGCCTGTGTATAGTTGGTAAAGGTCTTCAGACGGGGGTCGTAGACAGAGAGACCGTTCTGCGTGGTTATCCACAACCGGCCGTTACGGTCTTCTACAATTCCCTTCACGGCATTGTTCACAAGTCCGTCGGCCTGCGTCAGCACCTCAAACCGCTCCTTTCCATCCTTGTCCACAATCCTCTGATACAAACCATAGCCGTTGCTGCCCAACCAAAGAGTACCATCACGGCTCTCACAGAAAGAGGAGATTTTCTCATAGATACGGGAATCGGGGTCGTTCAACCGATACATCAGATTACGATAACTGAATTTCCCGCCTTTCTTCGACTTCAGGTCAACGGCACAGACACCACGCATACACCCCATCCAGAGTACACCATCTTTATCTATAATAGAACCAATACAACCGCGGATCAACCCACAACCCTCAAAAGGCTCCGACAACTGACCGGTCTTCAGATCATAGAGGAAAATACCATCATTGCTGCCAATCCATAGGGCATCATTATAAGGATCGTATGCCAAGGCACCGATATAGTTCGTCAGACGGGCTGCATCCACAGACATTTCCACCTTACGGACGGTGGTCGAGGCAAGGTCGACAACATTCAGTCCCCCACCCCAGGTACCGGCCCAAAGTCGTCCTTTCCCATCAGCCATCAGGGCAGAGACACTGTTGTGCGACAATGCCGAGTTCTCCTTCGTGAAATGCACAAACTCATCCGTCTTCCCTCTTACATCTTCCTTCTTCCTTCTTACATTCAGTCCCCCTTCCACCGTACCTACCCAAAGCGTGCCGTCGGGTTCCACATACATGGCATTAACAGGATTCGGTGAAATGGATGAAGGCAAAGCGGTGTGCACATAGTTCTGCAACAGCAACTGACGGGGCACCAGTTTGGCAATACCGCCGGATTCCGTTCCCACCCATATCAATCCCTTGTCCACGAGAAGACTATGCACGAAGTCGCTCTTCAACGGCGGATTGCTGGCTGTATTCCATACCGAAAAACTGTCGGTAGCATCATCATACACATTGACACCATACAAGGAGCCGACAAGCAACCGGTTGTCGGAGGTCAGGGCCAGACTGGAAAGGAACTCATGCGAGAGATTGGTGTAGACATCCAGTTTCTGTTGATAGGGGTCAAACTTGAACAGGCCATGATTGGTTGTAATCCATACAACATTATCACGCTTTATCATATCCGTGATATACAGACCATTGAAAGCGCGGAACTGAGGTGAGATCTCCTCACGCACCAGACTGCCGTTCTTCTCCACCATCCGGAAGAGTCCACCGTCAATACCCACCCAGGGCTTGCCATTGCCTTCCACATCGCGGATACTGACGTCGGGAGTGTTGCCATGGTAGGCATACGAGCAGATCCTGGCCACATGACCTTGCTCGTCGAAGGTCAGCATATTCACCGAGGTAAACGTCACCAACCAAAGACGACCCACCGCATCACAATAGGCCTTGGTACTCGGCTCGGCCAATAACCGCTGCAGCGAATCATGGGGACGGTTCTGCGTGATACCATTTCCTTCAGAAATTGGATCATTAGAACCGTCCCCATGATTCGCGCCCGACATGGTTCGCAAGTCAATGATGTTCGTGCCCTCATCAAAAGCAACCCAAAGACGCCTGAAACGATCCTCCGCAATACTCTTACAGGAATTGCTCTTCAACCACATCACAGGTGTCATCATACCATAGCCGTCATAGCGCACCAGACCACCACCATAAGTCCCCACCCAGAGGAAACCACCGGAGTCAACGAAGATGGAACTGACATTCTGATGCGGCAGGCCGTTCTTCAGATCAAGATACGACACATTATACCGCTCTGTCAGCACCGTCGCCCCAATCCTGCCTCCAAGCAGCATCAGGAGCACCAAAAACACGATAAATGTTAGTGAAGAATTAAGAGTGAAGAGTGAAGAGTTATGATTACTCTGCTGCGGATTATTCTCGTCTTGAAGGTAATCATAACTCTTAGTCCTTAATTCTTCGTTCTTAGTTCTTAATTCTTCGTTCATAAACTCCTTCCTTCTTCCTCAAATACTCCGCGAAAATCCTCGCGGCACTCTCGACTTTGGCAGCGCAAGGACGGGTCTTATAGTATTCTGCCGTACGGGCAGAGGCCACATAATTGTCCTGAACTTTCTCGTACCCCTTAATTCCCAGGATCTCCGCACAGATCAGACTACCATTTTCCGCCTTCGACTGCGCCAGCAACTCCTGCACCACTTTATAACAAGCCGACTTACCCTCGCTATCTGAACCCTCCGTCTGGCCACAGTCCAGTCCTACGAGCATCACAATGCCCGATACGGCACCGCACATCATTCGCAGACGACCTACACCGCCCCCGAATCCGGCAGCAATGCGTTTGGCCATGACCTCATCCAAACCATAAAGATCCGAAAAAGCAGCCACTACACTCTGACAACAACCATAGCCTGCCATGAAATTATCCACAGCCCGCTGAACCCTCGCTTCTAACATTGCAGCAGAACACTCTTCACTTTTCATTATTCACTATTCTCTTTTCCCTTAAACTTTGCTCTTTTTAGGTTACAAAATTACAAAAAGAAAACACAATCCCACCTTGATGGACAATTTTTTGATGTTAATAATTTCTAATTGGGCCTCATAAGGCTTGGCATATTCAAATAAAGTGAGTAATTTTGTGCCACGTTTATAGATAAGTTTAACATTTTATTCTATTATCAATGATTTATTCAAAAGAAGTTGAGAACATGTGTAGCGTTTGCAAAGGCGCTTATCATGGACCTGCACCTATCCCCGAGGAGGGCAAGTGGGTTGCAGTGAAGGAAATCAAGGAGATCTCTGGTTATACCCACGGTATTGGCTGGTGCGCACCTCAGCAGGGCGCCTGCAAGCTGAGCCTGAACGTGAAGGACGGTATCATCCAGGAGGCTCTCGTGGAGACCATCGGTTGTACCGGTATGACGCACTCAGCAGCTATGGCTTCTGAGATTCTGCCCGGTAAGACCATCCTCGAGGCACTGAACACCGACCTCGTTTGCGATGCTATCAACACCGCTATGCGCGAGCTCTTCCTGCAGATTGTCTATGGTCGTACACAGAGTGCTTTCTCTGAGGGTGGTCTGGCTATCGGTGCTGGTCTTGAGGACCTGGGTAAGGGTCTTCGTTCACAGACTGGTACACTCTATGGCACCGTTGCCAAGGGTACACGTTATCTGG
>JAEETD010000046.1 GCA_016290175.1 Prevotella sp.
TGCCAAACCCGAAGAGCGGTACTGTTACTATGGACGTTGCTAAGGCTGTGAAGGAAGTGAAGCAGGGTAAGATTGACTTTAAGGTTGACAAGGCCGGTATCGTGCACACGTCAATCGGTAAGGTGACCTTCAATGCTGATCAGATCTTCGAGAATGCGAAGGAGTTTATCTCCACCATTATCAAGCTGAAGCCTGCTGCTGCAAAGGGTACTTATATTAAGAGTATCTTCCTTTCGAGCACGATGAGTATGGGTATCAAGGTAGATCCTAAATCAGTTGAATAACTCGTTAAAAGATTAGACAAATGAAAAAGGAATTAAAAGATACTATCATCGTAGAACTTGGTGAGAAACTGAAGGAATTTCCTCATTTCTATCTGGTAGACCTTACCGGACTTAATGCAGAGAAGACCGTTGACCTTCGCCGCAAGTGTTTCAAGAACGAGATCAAGCTTCTCGTTGTGAAGAACAAGCTGCTGCACAAGGCTTTCGAGGCTTCAGAGATTGACTTCTCTCCCCTGTACGAGTGCTTGAAGGGTAATACCGCCATCATGTTCACACAGACGGCTAATGTGCCCGCCAAGTTGATCAAGGAGTACAAGAAGGAAGGAATCCCCGCCCTGAAGGGTGCATATGCTGAGGAGAGCTTCTTCGTTGGTGCTGACAAGCTTGATGAACTGGTTGCAATCAAGAGCAAGAACGAGCTGATCGCCGAGGTTGTGGCTCTGCTGCAGTCTCCGATCAAGAATGTTGTCTCTGGCTTGAATGCCGGTGGCAAGATTCATGGCCTGCTTGACGCTATCGCTGAGCGTAACAAATAAGCGAAACAAGTAACATTAACATTAAAAAACAATTAAAATTTTATAATAAAATGGCAGATATTAAAGCTATTGCAGAAGAGTTGGTAAACCTTACTGTAAAAGAAGTAAACGAGTTGGCAACAGTCCTGAAGGACGAGTATGGAATTGAGCCTGCTGCTGCAGCCGTTGCAGTAGCCGCTGCTCCCGCAGCTGGTGGCGCTGAGGCCGCTGCTGAGGAGAAGACTTCTTTCGACGTAGTTCTGAAGTCAGCCGGTGCTGCTAAGCTCCAGGTTGTGAAGGCTGTGAAGGAAGCTTGTGGTCTTGGCCTGAAAGAGGCTAAGGACCTCGTTGACGGTGCTCCCGCTACCGTTAAGGAGGGTCTCTCTAAGGAAGAGGCTGAGAACCTGAAGAAGACCATCGAGGCCGCTGGTGCCGAGGTTGAGCTGAAGTAATCAGTTACAAATCTATAACATTTGGTTAGGGACTCCCCAGTCGGTGGTCCCTAACCTTTTCTTGTCTTAAAACCATTAATTAAGATAATATGGCTTCAAAAACAATTGATAACAGAGTAAACTTTGGCAGCGTCAAGAATCCCATGCCATTCCCGGATTTCCTTGATGTGCAATTAAAGTCGTTCAAAGACTTCCTGCAGTTGGACACTCCGCCTGAGGAACGCAAGAATGACGGTTTGTATAAGGTGTTCGCCGAGAACTTCCCTATCACCGACACGCGTAATAACTTCGTTCTTGAGTTCCTGGATTACTATATCGATCCGCCCCGCTACTCCATCGACGAGTGCCTGGAGCGCGGTCTCACCTATAGCGTACCTTTGAAGGCTAAGCTGAAACTGTATTGCACGGATCCCGATCATGAGGATTTTGCACAGGTGATTCAGGATGTGTTCCTGGGTCCGATACCGTACATGACAGCCAACGGTACATTCGTTATCAATGGTGCTGAGCGCGTGGTCGTATCTCAGTTGCACCGTTCTCCCGGTGTGTTCTTCGGACAGAACGTACACGCCAACGGTACACTGTTGTATTCGGCCCGTATCATCCCGTTCAAGGGTTCTTGGATCGAGTTTGCCACCGACATCAACAATGTGATGTACGCTTACATCGACCGTAAGAAGAAGTTACCCGTGACGACGTTGCTCCGCGCCATCGGTTTTGAGGCTGATAAGGATATCCTCGAGATCTTCAACCTGGCAGAAGAGGTGAAGGTCAATAAGAAGGCCCTGAAGGCTGTGGTCGGCTGTAAGCTGGCCGCCCGTGTGCTGAAGAGCTGGAACGAGGACTTCGTCGATGAGGACACCGGTGAGGTGGTATCCATCGAGCGTAACGAGGTCATCATGGAGCGTGAGACGGAGATCACCGACGAGAACATGATGGAGATCCTGGAGAGTGGTGCCCAGACGATCCTGGTTCACAAGGACGAGGCTGCTGCTCAGGATTACAGCATCATCTTCAACACGCTGGCTAAGGATACCAGTAACTCTGAGAAAGAGGCTGTGCTCTATATTTACCGTCAGCTGCGTAATGCAGACCCGGCAGATGATGCCAGTGCCCGTGAGGTGATCCAGAACCTGTTCTTCTCAGACAAGCGTTATGACCTGGGTGACGTGGGCCGTTACCGTATCAACAAGAAGCTGGGACTGAACACCGATATGGATGTGCGTGTGCTGACCAAGGAGGATATCATTGAGATTATCAAGTATCTCATTCAGCTGATCAACTCCAAGGCTGCTGTCGATGATATCGACCACCTGTCCAACCGTCGTGTGCGTACCGTAGGAGAGCAGCTGTCTAACCAGTTCTCTATCGGTCTGGCCCGTATGAGCCGCACTATCCGTGAGCGCATGAACGTACGTGATAATGAGGTATTCACACCGATGGACCTGATCAATGCCAAGACCATTTCGAGCGTCATCAACTCGTTCTTCGGAACCAACCCGCTGTCGCAGTTCATGGACCAGACGAACCCGTTGGCTGAGGTGACCCACAAGCGTCGTCTCTCTGCACTGGGCCCTGGCGGTCTGAGCCGTGAGCGCGCAGGATTCGAGGTGCGTGACGTGCACTATACACACTATGGACGTCTCTGCCCGATTGAGAGCCCTGAAGGTCCTAACATCGGTCTGATCTCGTCACTGTGCGTCTATGCTAAAATCAATGAACTTGGCTTTATCCAGACACCTTACAGAAAGGTGGTGGATGGTGTTGCCAACCTCGATAATAATGAGATCGTCTATCTGACTGCCGAGGAGGAGGAGAACCACATCATCGGCCAGGGCAATGCGCCGCTGAACGACGATGGTACCTTCATCCGCAAGGTGGTGAAGTGCCGTCAGGATGCCGACTTCCCTGTTGTGCCGCCTGCAAATGTAGACCTGATGGACGTTTCGCCGCAGCAGATTGCCTCTATCGCCGCTTCACTGATTCCGTTCCTCGAGCACGATGATGCTCACCGTGCACTGATGGGATCGAACATGATGCGTCAGGCAGTGCCTCTGCTTCACAATGAGGCTCCTATCGTGGGAACCGGTATTGAGAAGCAGGTCTGCGAGAACTCCCGTACGATGATCACCGCAGAGGGCGACGGTGTGGTGGAATATGTGGATGCCACTACCATCCGTATCCTCTATGACCGCACCGAGGATGAGGAGTTCGTCAGCTTCGAACCGGCTCTGAAGGAGTATCGTATCTCGAAGTTCCGTCGTACGAACCAGAATATGACCATCGACCTGCGCCCGATCTGTAACAAGGGACAGCGCGTGAAGAAGGGTGATATCCTGACTGAGGGCTATGCCACCGAGAATGGTGAACTTGCACTGGGTCGTAACCTGCTCGTGGCCTACATGCCTTGGAAGGGTTACAACTATGAGGATGCCATCGTGCTTAACGAGCGCATCGTGCGTGAGGATATCCTGACTTCTGTCCATGTGGATGAGTACTCACTCGACGTGCGTGAGACAAAGCGTGGTGTTGAGGAGTTCACCGCTGATATTCCTAACGTCAGTGAGGAGGCTACCAAGGACCTCGACGACAACGGTGTTATCCGTGTCGGTGCCCGTGTGGAGCCCGGTGATATCCTGATCGGTAAGATTTCACCGAAGGGAGAGAGCGATCCCTCACCTGAGGAGAAACTGCTCCGTGCCATCTTCGGCGACAAGGCCGGTGATGTGAAGGACTCTTCACTGAAGGCCAACCCGTCGCTGACAGGTGTCGTGATTGACAAGAAACTGTTTGCCCGTGCCATCAAGGACCGTAAGTCAAAGCAGCAGGATAAGGTCACGCTGGCCAAGATCGATGAGGAATATGAGGCTAAGGTCGGAGACCTGAAGGACATCCTGATCGACAAGCTCGTGGAGCTGACGAAGGGTAAGACCTCTCAGGGCGTGAAGGACTATACCGGTGCTGAGATCATCACCAAGGGCAGCAAGTTTACGATGACTGCCCTGAAGAACCTGGAGTATGGTGATATCCAGATCAGCAACTGGACGAATGATGAGCATAAGAATGAGTTGATTGCCAAGCTGATTATCAACTTCATGAAGAAATATAAGCTGCTGGATGCAGAGATGAAGCGCCGTAAGTTCGCCATTACCATTGGTGATGAGCTGCCCTCAGGCATCCTGCAGATGGCTAAGGTCTATGTGGCCAAGAAGCGTAAGATCGGTGTGGGTGACAAACTCGCCGGTCGTCACGGTAACAAGGGTATCGTATCGAAGGTGGTGCGTCAGGAGGATATGCCGTTCCTCGAGGACGGTCGTCCTGTCGACCTGGTGCTGAACCCGCTGGGTGTGCCTTCACGAATGAACCTCGGTCAGATCTTCGAGGCTATCCTCGGTGCTGCCGGTAAGCGTCTCGGCGTGAAGTTCGCTACCCCGATCTTCGATGGTGCCAAGCTCGATGACCTTGCTGAGTGGACGGATAAGGCCGGTCTGCCGCGTCTCTGCTCGACTCACCTCTATGACGGTGAGACCGGTGAGCGTTTCGACCAGCCCGCTACGGTAGGTATCACTTACTTCCTTAAACTCGGTCATATGGTTGAGGATAAGATGCACGCCCGTTCCATTGGCCCGTACAGCTTGATTACCCAGCAGCCGCTCGGTGGTAAGGCACAGTTCGGTGGCCAGCGTTTCGGAGAGATGGAGGTCTGGGCACTGGAGGCCTTTGGTGCCAGCCATGTGCTTCAGGAAATCCTGACTATCAAGTCTGATGACACCGTAGGCCGTTCGAAGGCTTACGAGGCCATCGTCAAGGGTGAGCCCATGCCGACTCCGGGTATCCCCGAGTCACTGAACGTGCTGTTGCACGAACTCCGTGGTCTGGGTCTCAGCATCACGATGGACTAAGAGAAGTGAAAAGTGAATAGTGAAAAGTGAAAAGTTAAGAAGTTATGGCTTTCAAAAAAGATACAAAGACAAAGAGTAATTTTACCAAAATTACCATCGGACTTGCTTCACCTGAGGAGGTTCTGGAGAACTCTTTCGGTGAGGTTACCAAACCCGAGACCATCAACTACCGTACTTACAAGCCAGAGCGCGACGGTTTGTTCTGCGAACGCATCTTCGGTCCTACCAAGGACTATGAGTGTGCCTGCGGTAAGTACAAGCGTATCCGTTATAAGGGTATCGTCTGTGACCGTTGCGGTGTGGAGGTGACAGAGAAGAAAGTGCGTCGTGAGCGTGCCGGACATATCGAGCTGGTGGTGCCTGTGGCACATATCTGGTATTTCCGCAGCCTGCCCAATAAGATCGGTTATCTGCTCGGACTGCCAACCAAGAAGCTCGATGCCATCATCTACTATGAGCGTTACGTGGTGATCCAGCCAGGTGCCATGGCCGGCAAGAAGGATTCTGAAGGCAACCCGGCCATTGGCTCCAATGTCTATGACCTGTTGTCAGAGGATGAATACAACGAGATCGTCGATACGAAGATCTCTCAGGATAATGACTATCTTGACGACAGCGATCCCAATAAGTTCATTGCCAAGATGGGTGCAGAGGCCATCTACGATCTGTTGATGCACCTTGACCTCGACTCCTTGTCGTATGAACTGCGCGACCGTGCCAACAGCGATTCTTCACAGCAGCGTAAGAACGAGGCTCTGAAGCGCCTGCAGGTGGTAGAGGCTTTCCGCCAGAGTGTGGAGAAGGGCGTCAACCGTCCTGAGTGGATGATCATGAAGATTATCCCTGTGACACCGCCGGAGCTCCGTCCGCTCGTTCCACTGGACGGCGGCCGCTTTGCTACCTCCGACCTGAACGACCTCTATCGTCGTGTCATCATCCGTAACAACCGTCTGAAGCGTCTGATGGAGATCAAGGCTCCTGAGGTGATTCTCCGCAATGAGAAGCGTATGCTCCAGGAAGCTGTCGACTCACTCTTCGACAACAGCCGTAAGTCATCAGCTGTGAAGAGCGACTCCAACCGTCCTCTGAAGTCACTCTCTGACTCTCTGAAGGGTAAGCAGGGCCGCTTCCGTCAGAACCTGCTCGGTAAGCGTGTCGACTATTCTGCCCGTTCGGTGATCGTCGTCGGTCCTGAGCTGAAGATGGGTGAGTGCGGTCTGCCGAAACTGATGGCTGCCGAGCTTTATAAGCCGTTTATCATCCGTAAGCTCATCGAGCGTGGTATCGTGAAGACGGTGAAGAGCGCCAAGAAGATCGTCGACCGTCGTGAGCCGGTGATCTGGGATATCCTCGAGAACGTGATGAAGGGCCATCCCGTGCTCCTGAACCGTGCGCCGACACTGCACCGTCTGGGTATCCAGGCCTTCCAGCCGAAGCTCATCGAGGGTAAGGCCATCCAGCTGCACCCGTTGGCATGTACGGCCTTCAACGCCGACTTCGACGGTGACCAGATGGCTGTCCACCTCCCGCTCTCCAACGAGGCTATCCTCGAGGCACAGCTGCTGATGCTGCAGAGCCACAACATCCTGAATCCTGCCAATGGTGCACCTATCACCGTGCCTTCGCAGGATATGGTGCTGGGTCTCTATTATATCTCAAAGATCCGTCCGGGTGCCAAAGGTGAGGGACTCTCATTCTACGGTCCGGAGGAGGCTATCATCGCCCACAATGAGGGTAAGTGCGACCTGCACGCCCTGGTGAAGGTGGTCGTAGAAGACCGCGACGAGAACGGCAATTCATATAAGCATACCGTTGAGACCTCTGTCGGTCGTGTCATCGTGAATGGCATCATCCCCGAGCAGGTGGGCTATGTCAATAAGGTCATCTCCAAGAAGAGCCTCCGCGATATCATCGCCGATGTAATCAACCATGTGGGCTTCGCAGAGGCCTGTGAGTTCCTCGATGGTATCAAGAACCTGGGTTACCGTATGGCCTATGAGGCCGGTCTGTCGTTCAACCTCGATGACATCATCATCCCGAAGGAGAAGGCTGACCTTATCGAAAAGGGTAACCAGGAGGTTCAGCAGATTACCGACAACTATAACATGGGTTTCATCACCGACAATGAGCGTTATAACCAGGTGATTGATACCTGGACGCACGTCAACAATGATATCGGTAACATCCTGCTGAAGCAGATGACCGAGGCCGACCAGGGCTTCAACGCTGTATTCATGATGCTCGATTCAGGTGCCCGTGGTAGTAAGGACCAGATCAAGCAGCTCTCCGGTATCCGTGGTCTGATGGCCAAGCCGCAGAAGGCCGGTGCCGAGGGACACCAGATTATTGAGAACCCGATTCTGTCGAACTTCAAGGAGGGTATGTCGGTGCTGGAGTACTTCATCTCTACCCACGGTGCCCGTAAAGGTCTGGCCGACACCGCCATGAAGACGGCCGACGCTGGATACCTGACACGTCGACTCGTGGACGTCTCTCACGATGTGATCATCAACGAGGAGGACTGTGGTACCCTGCGCGGACTGGTCTGCACCGCCCTGAAGAACGGCGATGAGGTTATTTCCAGCCTCTCCGAGCGTATCCTCGGTCGTGTGTCTGTTCACGATGTGGTGAATCCTAAGAACGGCGAGATCATCGTTCCTGCCGGTGAGGAGATCACCGAGCCCCTGGCTGAGGCCATCGAGAAGGCAGAGATCGAGAGCGTGGAGATCCGTTCGGTGCTCACCTGTGAGTCGAAGAAAGGTGTCTGCATGAAGTGTTATGGACGTAATCTCGCTACCCGTCGTATGGTTCAGAAGGGTGAGGCTGTCGGTGTGATTGCCGCTCAGGCTATCGGTGAGCCGGGTACACAGCTGACGCTCCGTACGTTCCACGCCGGTGGTGTGGCTGCCAACGCAGCTGCCAACGCCAGCATCGTCTGCAAATATGAGACGGCCAAGATCGAGATGGAAGAGGTTCGTACCGTTCCGTTCGATGAGGATGGCCGCGATTGTGAGATGGTTGTCAGCCGTCTGGGTGAACTTCGTTTCGTAGACCCGAACACAAAGATTGTCCTTTCTACGGTGAACGTACCTTATGGTGCTTCGCTCTATTTCCAGAATGGTGACGTCGTGAAGAAGGGTGACAAGATCGCCCAGTGGGACCCGTTCAACGCCGTCATCGTGACCGAGTACGCTGGTCGTCTGAAGTTTAACGATATCGTTGAGGGTGTTACCTTCCGTGCTGAGACCGACGAGACCACAGGTCTGACCGAGAAGATCGTCACTGAGTCGAAGGATAAGTCGAAGGTGCCTACCTGTGATATCATCGGTATCGACGGTGAGGTTCTCGGAACCTATAACTTCCCTGTGGGAGGTCACGTGGTCGTCGAGGATGGCCAGACCGTCAAGACCGGTGAGACGCTTGTTAAGATCCCGCGTGCAGCTGCCAAGGGTGGTGATATCACCGGAGGTCTGCCCCGTGTCACTGAGCTCTTCGAGGCCCGTAACCCGTCGAATCCCGCTGTGGTCAGCGAAATCGATGGTGAGGTCACCATGGGTAAGGTGAAGCGTGGTAACCGTGAGATCATCGTCACTTCGAAGACAGGTGAGCAGCGTAAGTATCTCGTATCACTGTCGAAGCAGATCCTGGTGCAGGAACACGATGCCGTGCGTGCCGGAACGCCGCTCAGCGATGGTGTGATCACGCCTGCCGACATTCTGGCCATCAAGGGTCCCACCGCCGTTCAGGAGTATATCGTGAACGAGGTGCAGGATGTGTACCGTCTGCAGGGTGTGAAGATCAACGACAAGCACTTCGAGATCATCGTCCGCCAGATGATGCGTAAGGTTCAGATCAATGAGCCGGGCGACACCTCATTCCTCGAGCAGGAGATTGTCGACAAGCTCGACTTCTCTGAGGAGAACGACCGCATCTGGGGTAAGAAGGTGGTCATCGATGCCGGTGACTCCGAGAACATGCAGAAGGGTCAGATCGTGACGGCCCGTAAGCTGCGCGATGAGAACTCGATGCTGAAGCGTCGTGATATGAAACTCGTTCAGGTGCGCGATGCCGTACCTGCCACATCTACTCAGATCCTGCAGGGTATCACCCGTGCAGCTCTGCAGACCAAGTCGTTCATGTCGGCTGCATCCTTCCAGGAGACCACGAAGGTGCTCAACGAGGCCGCTATCCGTGGTAAGGTCGACAACCTGGAGGGCATGAAGGAGAACGTGATCTGCGGTCACCTCATTCCTGCCGGTACCGGTCTGCGTGAGTTCGAGAAGATTATCGTCGGTTCTAAGGAAGAGTACGAGCGCATGCAGGCTAACCGCAAGAATGTGATCGACTTCGCTGACGGAGATGTTGTCCTTGAGGAGAAGTAAATGGCTGCTTGCAGCCATGCTTCTCGCCATGGCGAGTAATGTTATTGCCCAGAAACTGACCCAGGCTGAACGGCGGGCGAGGTTGGATAGTGTGCTCACAGCCCGCTATTTCCGCTCACCTTACGATACGAACTATGTGATAAGGCCTGAGGGAAAGTTGACACTGAAGGTCAGGTTTAACCAGACGGGCAACGACTTCCATGCAAAGGGGACGGTGAACGATATCTACTCGAAGGCCGATCTCAAGACCAGTCATAAGACCACAATGAGCATAGGTGCCTCCTATCGGGGCATCTCTGCTGCTGTGGCCGTCAATCCCGGTAAGTTAAAAGGCATCTATAAGGACTACGAGTTCAACCTCAACTACTACAGCAGCCGTCTGAGCCTCGATCTCAGCTATCAGCGCTCGGAAACACTGGCAGGCGATATCACCGGCGATAGGGGAGAGCAGCGTCTGGAGTCAGGTGAGGCCACGCTGAAGGTGCTCAACATCGCCGGCTATTACACTTTCAACCACCGTCGTTTCTCTTATCCTGCTGCCTTCACGCAGAGCTATATCCAGCGCCGTTCGGCAGGCTCCTGGCTGGCAGGCATCAGTTATCAGGGCGGCAGTATCAGGACCACCGATGACCTGAAACTGAGGAGTCCTGAGGCTCCTGATGTCCGTGTCTATATCGGTCATTTCGGCATCGGCGGCGGCTACGGTTATAACTGGGTTCTCGGAAAGAAGTGGCTGCTCCACCTTTCCTTGCTGCCCACATTCGTGGTCTATAACCGCAATAACATGACCGTCAATGGCGAGCGCAAGGAAGCTCAGCACATGCGTTTCAACATGATCTTCAACGAGCGTGCCGCCATTGTCTATAACATCTCTCCCCGCTACTTCCTTGGCACCACCGCCGTGGTGAACAATTCCCTTATCAAAGACGATAACGTCACTGTCAATCAGAACAAATGGCGCGCCCGTGCCTTCTTCGGCATGCGCCTGTAGCTTAGCTAGCCATTCTAGCCGATCTAGCCGATCTAGTAATCAATCCTCCGCCTTTATCTTTGCCTCCAGCTCGGCGATTCTGCGCTGAGCCATCTCCAGCTCCTGCCTAAGCCGGGCAATCTCCTGCTCCTGCTGCTTCTGATAGGTCATCACTTTGTCCTTTTACTTGTAATAGCCTATGCGGATGTAGTGGCGGGGCTGGGCAAGGGGATTCCAGGAGATATGGAGCCAGGTCTTGGCCGTGAGCAGCTGATCGGTAAACTCCCAGGCCTTGAGGAAATCCACCAGATGTTGGAACTGAGCAGGGTCTTCGGGTCGGATGTCGGCAGCCTGACCTATAAGGTGCTGCGAGCTCTTGACGCCTCCTACCTTGTGATTGACCGCCTCATTCCGGAAGCCAGAATTGATGATGATCGGGCCGACAATCAATCTGGCCGGCTCCAGCAGCTGATGACAGCCATAAGTCATGTTCACCACAGTCTGCATTGTGGGGATGTTCTGCGGATTAAAGCGTTTGTTGATAATTCTGATATACTGGTCGAGTCCGAAGATTGAGCCGGCGAGCAAAAACGACTGAGCCACATAATACAGCAGCCCGCCTGCCACATCATCGATCTTGACCACTTGATACGCCACCAGCGCGATACTGCTCACGATGAGCAGCACCGCACAGGCGTACTGAGAGATTTTGAAGCCTTTCTGGTTTTCCATGGCGTCGTAAGTCTTACATCAAACATCATTCATCTGCCATCTTACATCATCGCAGCGCCTGCTCCGCCCAGAAGGAGGGTGATGATGTAACTGATCACCTGAAGGATCTTCTTAACTGTTTTGTTCATAATCTTAATGTTTTAAATGGTGAATTACTAGGGTTATCTCGTGGTCAAAAACCACCTCTCTTACACCCTACAAAGTTACAAAAAATATCTGAGAATACCAAACAATCCGCAAAGAAATAACGAAGAAAAACTCCCAATTATTTGGTTGTTTCATAAATAATCCGTACCTTTGCCACCGTATAATTAACATCTTAACTTTTTATCGATATGGAAACAACAAAAAAGAAAAGAACCCGTGAAGAGGTGAGAGCTGCCTTCAGGGAAACGATGCGCAAGAAGAAAGACGCTTCTTCGACTTCTGTACACGATTACGGCGAGAAATCAGTCGCTCACCATATTCAGTAAGCTGGCGAGTCAATTCCTCTATTCCATAGGAATCAGGAACATTGAGCGAAATGTTTAATGTCCTTGTCATCTTATTAATCATTTGTTTCGTGTGCAAATATAGGAACTTTTTCCCAAACTTCCAAATTTTAAGGAAAGAAAGTATCGGGTGATCGCAGGGAAAGTAGAAAAGCAGGAAAGTAGGAAAGTAGACATTAAGGTATTCTAAAGAATATAATATAGAGTAATAATAAATAAGAATTAAAAAAAACTTCTACTTATAAAGTCTCTCTTCCGCATTGAGAAACTGGTTAATGTCCGCTTTCCGCATTTCCTACTATCCGCATTTTCGTGAGCCGTGTCAATTGCTCTACTATGATACTAAACGCCCTCCGGTATGATACTAAAGCACCTGTAGTGCCGGGGTAAAATTACACAGTAGGGTCGGTTCCTACTGTGTAATTTTTAACGAAAAAAGTTGCGGAAAAGTTTGGTAGTCTCGGAAATTATTTGTAACTTTGTAGCTGTAATAAGGACCCTTGATACAGGCGGGAAGCGGCCACCCGATGCAGCTGGTCGCACTTAGTAGTCCAATACCATAAAACACTTTAAAAAATGGCTACAAATGAAATTAAGATGGGAATCAACTTGCGCCAGAACAAGAACATCAAGAACTCTGGCTACGGCAAGTACTATCCCGAAGTTGACACGCAGGAGACCCTCACCCTGAAGGGCTTCGCGAAACACATGTCTGACCACGGTTCGATCTACTCGCTCGACCTCATCGAGGGCGTACTGAAGAAGATCACCCAGTGTCTGCCCGAGCTCATCAGCCAGGGTGTGCCCATCAGGCTCGATCCTCTGGGAACCTTCCTGCCCACTTGCACGGTGGACAAGCCTCTGAACGACATCCCCGACATGGAGGGCGCCGACCCCAACGATGTGGTGAAGGGTGTTCACATCCGATTCCTGCCCTATGGCGTGGAGGACGACAACATCACCTCGCGCCGCTTCAAGCAGGAGTATTGCTCGCTGGAGTTCCGCAACATCATCGACACCCAGGAGGTGATGGTGGATGGCAAGAAGAAGAAGGTGACCACGCTGAAGCCTGTGGCAACTGCCGTCGCAGAGTGGAAGGCTCAGAACGGCCAGGGCGGCTCAGGCAGCAACACCGGCGAGGGTTCGCAGAGCGGCTCTGAAGGGGGCAACACTCAGAACGGCAGTCAGAACCAGGCGACGGGCTTCGCGCTGACCATCAACAAGTCGGGTACGGGCTCGGCCTCTGTGACCCACAACGGTAACGCTGTGACCTCTGGCGCCACGCTGAACGAGGACGATGAGGTGGAGATCAGCATCACACCGGCTGCGGGTCAGGTGCCGACGGCGAGTGTGAACGGCTCGAGCATCGAGCTCACTGAGAACGATGGTGTCTACACCGGTAGCTTCGCCATGCCCGGACAGGCCTCTACGCTGGTGATCAATACCGGTAGCACAGGCGGCAGCGGTGGCGACGGCGGCGATGGTCTGACGAACGACTAGTCACTGGTAATTTGTGACTTCAACTGGACAAGAGGGGTGCTCATGGTTGGGCATCCCTCTGTTTATGCGACAAAAATAACATTCTAGCGGCAAAAGGGTATATTTTGGGATATCTGGAACATCGGAATTCGGATATATTTGTCTAATTTTGCACCCGAAAAGTAAAAAACGAACATTATGGAGGTAAAGAAACTCATACCAAGAAGCGGTTCTGACACCATACGGTTGGGTGACAGCGACGAACTTGTGGTCATGGAGAACTTCGGTTCACTGCCAAAGGGCGAGTTATCTCTTGACAGTCATGGGCTTATCGTCATCTGTACTGAAGGAATGGCGCAGTTTGACTACGACGGACAGCAGATACAGCTTCGCAAGAACGACCTGTACTTATATATGGCGCATAGCGTGGTCTGCAATTTCATGTCATCGCCGGATTTCAATTGTCGGCAGATCTGGTTTTCCCGCGCCGAAT
The DNA here is from genome assembly GCA_016290175.1 of Prevotella sp. GTDB lineage: Bacteria > Bacteroidota > Bacteroidia > Bacteroidales > Bacteroidaceae > Prevotella. The sequence goes on from JAEETD010000046.1 coordinate 13,701, forward strand.
TATGGAACATCAATATGTACAGTGAAGTAAGTCTGGCAGACCTGACATACCTCAAGCAACACCCGAAAGTGCATCTGTCTGGCGAAGAGCTGTCGTTGCTGGATGATTATTTCCAGCTGTTATGCCGCCGGATGAGAGACCAAAAGCCCTTGTTGTATTCCGAAATCGTCCGATCGCTTGTCAGCACGATGATGCTTGAAATGCTCTGCATGATACGTCGCGACAAGGAGCAGAAGGCTCAGGCGGACTTTCAGGAGGACAACACATCAGGTTTCCACAGAAGACGGTTGGCTGACAAGTTCATGCGTCTGGTGGAGCAAAGCGACGGTCGCATGCGCAGGGTGGATGACTTCGCCAACCAGCTGAACATCACGCCGAAGTATCTTTCGACACTGCTCAAGGAGACGATGAGCCGCCGGCCGAGCGAGATGATAAAGCTCTTTACGCTGAAGGCTATTGAGCGCCGTCTGCGCTTTACCGACATGACAATGCAAGAGATAGCCAACGACCTGAATTTCCCCAATGCCTCTTTCTTCGGCAAGTACGTGAAGGAACATCTGGGCATGACGCCGCTGGAGTATCGGAAGAAATACCAGGGATAAAGGTAAGAAGGGATAAAGGTAAAAAGGTAAGAAGGTAAAAAGGTAAGAAAGATAAAAAGATGAAAAGGACAATTATGATATTGGCAGCTGTGCTGATGTGTGGCATGGTGAGCGCTCAAGAGGAGAAAGAGAGTAAAGAACCGCCAAGGAAAAAGGTGGCAGTCGTATTGAGTGGCGGTGGCGCCAAGGGTATGGCACATATCGGTGTGCTGAAGGTGCTGGAGAAGGCGGGCATCCCCGTCGATATCGTCACCGGCACGTCGATGGGTAGCATCATCGGTGGTCTCTACGCCATCGGCTACAATTCTCATTCACTCGACTCAATGGTCCGTGTGCAGGACTGGAGCTATGTCATCACCGACAAGGAGGATTTGCGTAACCAGAGTCTCAACGACCGCAAGAAGCAGAATACCTATTTCTTCAGCACGGGCTTGACACTCGGCAAGAAGGATCAGAATGCGGGCGGCATCATCAAGGGTAAGAACCTGGCCGAGCTCTTCCAGCAACTCTGCGTGGGATTTACCGATTCGCTCGACTTCAACAGGTTTCCCATTCGCTTTGCCTGTGTGGCGACAGATATCATCACCAATGAAGAGGTGGATTTCCACAGCGGACGACTGCCGCAGGCCATGCGTGCCTCGATGGCTATTCCCGCTGCCTTCTCGCCCGTGAGAATCGGCAACAAGGTGCTGGTCGACGGTGGTCTGAAGAACAACTACCCTGTAGATCTCGCCCGTGAGATGGGTGCTGAGATCGTGATTGGCGTCACCGTGCAAGGCCCGCCGAAGGAGGCCGAGGACATGGGCGGCACCATGAGCATCCTGAGCCAGATCATCGACGTGAACTGTAAGAACAAGGTCGACGAGAACATTGCGATGACCGACCTGCATATGGCCGTCGATACAAAAGGATACAATGCCGCAAGCTTCTCTTTGGAAGCCATCGACACGCTGGTACGTCGCGGTGAGGAGGAGGCCATGCGCCACTGGGACCAGATCATGGCCCTGAAAGCGCGCATCGGTGTGGAGCCGGACTACCGTCCTGAACTCAAGCATCCATTGCGGCCAAAGGTGATGACCGAGAAGCACCGCATCCTCGAGGTCAGCTATGAGAATATGACGCCGCAGGATGAGCGGTTCCTCCGTCAGAAGTTTAATCTGACACCGATGAAAGATTACATCGACGCCAGGCTGGAGCAGGAACTCACCACTTCAATGCGTGTGGACTTGTTCTACCAGACGGCAGAATGTAACATCCTGCCCATGAAACTGCCAAAGTTGGCTCCTCGTTCGTTGTATAACGAAAAGGATTCCATGTGGCGCGAGGCCGACGGTGTGCGTGTCATTCTCACGGCCGGTGAGCGCAAGTCGGTGCAGTTCCAGGCCGGTTTCCGCTATGACTCTGAAGAGTATGCCGCTGTGCAGCTGGGTCTCGACATCCCGTTTAAGACCGCTACACCGATGAGCACCGACATCACCGTGCGATTAGGTAAGCGCCTGAAAACGCGCGCCGAGCTGACCGTCCACCCCCGCAGTTTCACACGCCCCACGCTCAGCTACGAGTTCCGTCGCAATGACGTGGATGTGTTTTTGGAGGGCGATCGTGCGTACAATATATTATTTAATCAGTTCCAGGGTGAACTGATACCTATCAATAATGATTTCCGGCATTTCAACATCCAGTTCGGTCTGCGCTGGGACTATATGCACTACCGTGACGCACTTGTTGCGGAGTCATCCCGAAGGGTGACGCTCAAGAACGAGCATTTTATCAGCTACCGTGCCCGACTGAACTACAATAGTGAGGATAACTGGTACTTCCCGACGCGTGGTGCCCGATTTAAGGCTGAGTATGCCTATCTGACCAACAATTTCGCCAAGCTCAACGAGTATGCAGATGACGGTACGGAGATAGGGAAAAAGACCGGTATGAGCGACGTTAGTGCCGACTGGCGTATGTCGTTCACCTTTGGCGAGCGCTTCACTCTCCAGCCGATGCTCTATGGTCGTCTGCTCTTCGGTTCCGTCGTTCCTCCGGTCTTTGGCAACACTATCGGTGGCGAGTGGTTCGGCCATTATATTGAGCAGCAGATGCCCTTCGCTGGCATTGGCAACCTGGAATCTGTTGAACGTCAGTTTGTGGCCGCCCAGTTGCAGGCACAGCAGCGCATCGGTCGTAATGCCTACGTGCTGCTCCGCATGGCCGGTGCCCAGAAAGCTGCCAAGGTGAAGGAGCTCTTGGACTACCGGACATTGCTTGGAGCACAGGGTGCCTTCTACTACAACACGATGTTCGGACCAGTTGGTGCTACCCTGGGCTACAGCAACCGCACCAAGAAGCCGTATTTCTATCTCAACCTCGGATATGAATTCTAAACAATAAACTATTAGCGATGAGAAAAACAAAGAAAAAAAGGACAGTGATGGCACGGGCGATGATGCTTGGGCTGTTGGTGCTTTTGCCGATGACGGGCAATGCCCAAAGGCTGCTGACGCTTGACAGTTGCAGGGCAATGGCACTGAGAAACAACAAACAGATGGGGCTGGCGAAAATGAAGCAGGAGGTGAATGCCTATACGCGGAAGTCAGCCCGTACACAGTATCTGCCGAAAATCAACGCCTTGGGCGGCTATCTGTGGATGAGTAAGGAAATCTCCATCCTGAATGATGACCAGAAATCGGCGCTGAGCAACCTGGGTACGAATATGGGCACAAAGCTGCAGGACGCCCTGTCGCCGCTGACGTCGGCCCTGCCAGCTGCTACGCAAGCCAAAATGGGAAGTGACCTGGCACAGTTTGCCGGTGCCCTCGATCAGGTTGGCGGTGGCATCGTGGACGGTTTCCGTACTGATACGCGCAATATGTTTGCCGGTGCGGTGACCGTGACGCAGCCAGTGTTCATGGGCGGTGCTGTCATAGCGGCCAACAAGATAGCAGATATCAACGAGCAGATGGCCGCGAACTCACTGGAGATGAAACGTCAGGGTACCTTATATAATATAGATCAGGCCTACTGGCAGGTGGTGTCGCTGCGGCATAAGCAGACATTGGCTGAGAGCTATGTGGCGCTGGTGAAGAAACTGAAGACCGATGTCCAGAAGATGATTGACCAGGGCGTGGCTACCAAAGGCGACGGTCTGAGTGTCGGCGTCAGGGTGAACGAGGCCGAGATGGCACTGACACAGGTGAAAGACGGTCTGGCGCTGTCGAAGATGCTGGTGTGCCAGCTGATAGGACTGCCGGTGGATGAGGAGATTATGCTGGCAGACGAGGAGAGCACGGGGATTGGCGGGGATGTTGCTGTGACACAGCAACATACTGGACAAGCTGACGTGGCTTTTGCAAACAGGCCGGAGCTGAAGGTGCTTCAGAATGCCGTCGACCTGAGCAAGCAGGCGACGAATGTGCTGAAAGCCGGCAATCTGCCGCAGGTGATGCTGATGGGCGGCTATGCCGTGAGTAACCCGAATACATTCAATGGCTTCGAACGGAAGTTCGGTGGTGTATGGAATCTGGGTGTGCTTGTGCGTGTGCCTGTCTGGAACTGGGGCGACGTGAAATATAAGGTGCGTGCCTCGAAAGTGACCACGGCGATGGCCAGTCTGGAGATGGACGAAGCCCGCGAGCTGATTGAGCTGCAGGTGAACCAAAGCCGCTTCAAGGTGAATGAGGCCAATAAGAAACTGGAGATGGCGAACGCGAATGTGGCGAACGCCGACGAGAACCTGCGCATGGCGAACCTCGCTTTCAAGGAGGGAACCGCTTCGTATACGACGGTAATGGAGGCTCAGACTGCCTGGAATCAGGCACAGTCGCAACTTATCGATGCAGAAATCGGGCTGAAGCTCTCGGAGGTTGAACTGCAGAAGGCCCTCGGAACGCTCCAGTAATTTATCGAGATAACGAAATAACGTAATAATGAAATAACGTAATAACGAAATAACGAAAAACAAAATGGAAGACAAAGCAAAACAACAGCATAACAATATCCTGCTGGCCGTGGGTGGTTTCTCAGCAGTAGTAGTAATCGTGGCACTCATCGGCTTCATTGCGTTGGGACGTGACCCGGAAGTGATCCAGGGCGAGATGGAGGTCGAAGAGTACCGTGTATCAGGCAAAGTACCCGGCCGTATTCTCGAACTCCGCGTGAAGGAGGGTGACATGGTAAAGGCTGGCGACACACTGGCCATTATCGAGGCTCCCGATGTGGAAGCGAAGATGACGCAGGCACAGAGCGCCGTTGATGCTGCCGCCGCCATGGAGCAGATGGCACAGAACGGTGTCCGTAAGGAACAGGTACAGGCTGCTTTCCAGCTTCTGGAGCAGGCAAAGGCCGGGCTGGAGGTTGCCGAGAAATCGTATAACCGCATGAAGGTGCTCTTCGAAGAGGAGGTGGTCAGCGCGCAGAAGTTCGACGAGGCCGAGGCGATGTACAAGTCATCGCAGGCGCAGGTGAAGGCCGCCCAAAGTCAGTATGACATGGCTGTAAACGGTGCCCGCATGGAGGAGCGCCGCGCCGCTTCGGCCACCGTGGGTCAGGCCCGTGGTGCCGTGCAGGAGGTGAACAGTTATATCAAGGAAACTGTCCAGGTGGCGCAGATGGCCGGTGAGGTCACCGATGTCTACCCGAAGGTGGGAGAACTTGTCGGCACCGGCACGCCGATCATGTCGATTGCCGTGATGGATGACCAATGGGCTACGTTCAACATCCGCGAGGACCAGTTGAAGGATATCACAGTGGGTACTGAGCTGACGGTCCGTATCCCTGCCCTCGATAAGGAGACGAATCTGAAGGTTACATCGATGAAGGACAAGGGCTCGTTTGCTGTGTGGAAGGCCACGAAGGCCAGCGGTCAGTACGATCAGAAGACCTTTGAGGTGAAAGCCCGTCCGATGGAGAAGATTGAGAACGTCCGCCCCGGCATGAGCGTGATACTAAAGAAGTGAATAGTTAAAAGTGAATAGTTAATAGTTAATGAAGTATTTAACTAATATAGGACACGTTGCGCTGCGCGAGCTGAATATCATCGTCAGGAAGAACCGCATCTACGGCTTCTGCATGGTGGTGTTTCCGCTGCTGCTGGTGTTCTTTTTCACCACGATGCTCGATGACGGTGTGGCTTTGGACCTGCCCGTGGGCGTTGTGGACCAGGACAACAGTGCCACATCGCGCGGTCTGATCCGTAACCTCGATGCGATGCAGTCGTCGCGCGTGGTCTACCGCTTCGCTAACATTACCGAGGCGCGCAACGCTATGCAGGAGGGCAAGGTTTATGCCTACCTCTACATCCCCGAGGGCACGGCTTCCGAACTGCTTTCCGGTCGTCAGCCGAAGATATCGTACTACTATACGATGACCTGTATGACGGCTGGTTCGATGGCGATGAAGGACATGAAGACCATCGGCTCGCTCGGTTCAGCAGCCGTCGGGCAGTCGACGCTCGCGGCCAAGGGTGCCTCCAAGGAACAGATCAAGGCATCGCTGCAGCTGATCACGGTCGATGCGCACATGATCTCCAACCCGCAGGGTTCGTATAACTACTCGCTCACGACGGTATTTGTGCCGGGCATCCTTATGCTTTTCATGGCTTTGCTCGCAGCCTATGCCGTGGGTATGGAAATGAAGTTCGACACAGGTAAGGAGTGGCTCCGTGTGGCCGACAACAATATCGTGGTGGCTATCCTCGGCAAGTTTATCGTCCACGCGCTGATCTTCCTGCTCGTGATCTTTATCTATCAGTATTATATCTTCGAGGTACTCCATTTCCCCCGACTCGGCGGTGTGTGGCGTATCGTCAGGCTCAGTCTGCTGCAGGTAGCAGGCGGACTTGGCTTCGGCATCTTCGCCTTCGGTCTGATGCCGTCGCTGCGCATGTCGATGAGTATCTCTTCGCTGTGGTCGGTGCTCAGCATCTCCATGTGTGGCTCGGCATTCCCCATTGCGGGCATGGATCCTCCACTGCAGGCTATGTCGTGGCTCTTCCCCCTGCGCCACTATTGGATGATCTATCAGGCTACGGTGCTCAACGGATTCCCCGTCATCGACGTCTGGTTCCACTTCGTGGCTCTCATAGCTTTCACGCTGCTGCCCTGGTTCGTTCTTGGAAAGATTAAAAATGCAATGCTGAATTATGTCTACATTCCTTAACAGAATACGCGAGCACTTCACTGATGTGCTCTATATCTTCCGCCACGAACTCATCAAGGTCGTGAAAGACGAGGGCGTGCTGATGTTTCTGGTGGTGGTGCCTTTGGGCTACCCGCTGCTCTATTCGTGGATCTACAACAACGAGTCTCTGCACGAGACGCCCGTCGTGGTTGTCGACCAGTCGCACTCCGCCCTCTCGCGGCAGTTCATTAACGACTGCGACGCCTCGCCCGACGTCTGCGTGAAGTTCTACGCCGAGGACCTCGATGAGGCCCGTTCGTTGGTCAGCCGACAGTTGGTGCGCGGTATCTATCTCATTCCGTCGGACTTCGCCGAGCGCGTCAACCGGGGTGAACAGGCCACAGTCAGCGTGTATTGCGACATGTCGTTGATGCTTGCCTACAAGGCTGTCTATCAGACAGCCATGGTCGAAGCCGGACGCCTCGGTGCGGGCATGAACATCAAGAAAGCCGGTAATTATACCAAGCGTGAGGATGCTATTACTGCGCAGCCTCTGGCCGTTGACGACGTGGCGATGTTTAATCCCTCGGGCGGCTATGGTTCTTGTGTCTTGCCTGCTGTGCTGATGCTCATCCTGCAGCAGGCTCTTGCCCTCGGCATCGGCATGGCGGCCGGTACAGCCCGGGAACGCCACCGCAATGGTCAGCTCATTCCTGATGACGACCCGCACTACCGTGGTGCCTATCGTATCGTCTGGGGCAAGGCCCTGTGCTACGGCATGATCGGTGCCGTCGCCGCAGCCTACCTCTCGATGGCCGTGCCCGCGATGTTCTCATTCCCGCAGTTGGGCACCGGCTGGACGCTCTTCTGGACGCTCCTGCCGTACACCCTAGCCAGCGTCTTCTTCGGTCTGACCGTCTCGTGCCTCATCCGATACCGCGAAAACGTGATGCTGCTGATGGTCTTCGTCTCCGTGCCGCTGCTCTTCATGACCGGCGTGTCGTGGCCACAGTCTAGCATCCCCGGCTACTGGCAGGGTGTCTCCTGGATCTTCCCCAGCACCTTCGGTGTTCGCGCGTTCATCCGCGTGAACTCGATGGGCGCTTCGGTCAGCCAGGTCCTCCCCGAGCTCCGTATCCTCTGGATTCAGGCTGCCGTCTATCTCGGTATGGCCTGCCTCGTCTACCGCCATCAATTCCGGCTGATGAAGAAATACGCAAACAATTAAAATCCAATAAACAATATGATCATGAAAAGACAGAATTCCTTTATGCTCTTGGCATCGGTGATGCTGGTAACCATGAACCTTGCTTCGTGCAAGATGAGTAATAAACCCGTAGCCGAGACTTCGCGTATCGGCGAGATCCCCGAGGCCGCACAGTACATCGTCGGCATCGAGAAGTATGACTCCGTGATCGACTACGGCCAGGCTGCTAAGTGGCTCGATGTACCCGCAGCCCTTGTGAAGGACGGCACGCTCGATGGCACCGCTGCCGACAGCCTCAAGGCCGTCGACGTGTTCTACATCTATCCCACTGTGACCGGCTTCCGTCCCGAGACCGAGGTCTGCGATATGACCGACACGATGATGATTTCCGGCGCGAAGATGGTGCGTCAGATTCAGACCGGCGTGTTCGACGAGAGCTGCAATGTGTTCATGCCCTTGTACCGTCAGATCTCTATGCCGAAGCCTGGTAGCGACAATCGCGCCATCATCGACTACGTCTCTAAGTTCGATGCCACCGACGCGCTCGACTATTATCTGAACAACCTGAACCAGGGCCGTCCCTTCATCCTCGCCGGACACTCGCAGGGCGCCTCTGTCCTGATTGCCCTGCTTGAGAACTACATGACCAAGCATCCCGAGGCTTTGAAGCGTATGGTTGCTGCTTATCCCATCGGCTTTGCCGTGACCAAGGACTGGCTCGCCAAGACAGGCCTGAAGTTTGCTGAGGGTGCTACAGACACGGGTGTCATCGTTTCGTGGAACACCGAGGGTCCCACCAACCTGAAGGAGAATAACATGACCCTCGCCCCTGGTGGCATCAGCATCAACCCCATCAACTGGAAGCGCGACGACACCCCCGCCACGGTCAAGGAGAACCTCGGTTCGCTGACCTACGACGGCAAGCTCGTCACCCCCGGCATCGCCGACGCCCGTGTTGATACCGTTCGCGGCTCCGTTGTCGTCTCCTCCATCACCGAAAAAGAGCTCTACGCCGTCCCCGCCGATGGCGCCGCCATGTTCGGCCCCGAGAGCTACCATCTGCACGACTACGGCTTCTTCTTCAACAACTTCAAGCAGAACGTCGCCGATCGTATCGCTGCTTTTCTGAATAAGTAGCAATATTTCTTCCCCGAAAGTTTTGTGCTTTCGGGGATTTGTTGTACCTTTGCCTCGATATGAAGAAAAAGACTAAGCTGTCGCGCCGCATCACCTGGCGAGTAATCGCGATTGTGTCAATCACCAATGTGTTGGTCATTGGTGCTATATTCATGTTTGTCATGGCCATGTGCCTGCTGGAAAGCGACATGCGCGCACAATACCTGATGGAAGGGATAGAGG
>JAEETD010000047.1 GCA_016290175.1 Prevotella sp.
CTGATTACGACCCGCCGTATCATCTTCACTCCCGCGCAGGATCTGAAGGATGAGTTGGCCGATACCGCCATCCAGATCACCTGCTACGACCGCAATGGTGAGGTGGTGAAGCGTGTGACCTCGGCTGACGCCGGAGAGGTGGAGGACACCGAGAACGGCCAGAGCAGCGAGAACGGTCAGAACGGTCAGAACCAGGGCGAGAACGGCCAGAGCTCTCAGGGCGGTAGCAACACCGGTGGTGGAGATAACGGCGGAGGCGGTGACGGTGGCGACGGACTGACGAACGACTAAGGCCATAGAGGCGCAGCACACTGGGAGACAGACCCCTCTGTGACATCAAAGATATCACATTTGGGTCAGGCCCCAGTGAGCAGCGCTACGACGCCATGAGTAAAGCAAACGTAAAAAATGGAGATGCGTATGAAGAAGAAGATTATTGAGGTGGCGGTGAAGGTAGTAGTAGCCGCGCTCACGGCCTTCCTGACGGCCATCACAACGACCAGTTGTATGGGTTACGGACCGATTGCGCTCTAGGGAGCGCTGTGAATCACAGGGGACAGGGCCGCTGCAACAGGACCCTTCGACAAACTCAGGGACCATGTCGCTGACAGACCAGTCCCCATGATTCACAAATTTGTAGAACAGTATTGTATATGTGGATAAAAATCCGTATCTTTGCGGCAAAAATGAAACGAAGATGAAAAGAATAACAATTGTGATGATGGTGCTCTGCTCCTGTATGAGCATGACAGCACAGACGAAACAGGAACCATTCGGCCCCGTGCCCAGTGAAAACCAGTTGCGGTGGCAGGATATGGAGATGTATGCCTTTATCCACTATTCGCTGAACACGTACACCGATCAGGAGTGGGGTTTCGGCAATGAAGACCCGAAACTGTTTAATCCCTCCAGCCTCGACTGCAGACAGTGGGCACGCGTCTGTAAGCAGGCCGGCATGAGGGGCATCATCTTCACCGCCAAGCACCATTGCGGTTTCTGTATGTGGCCCTCGGCATATACAGAATATTCGGTCAAGAATGCCCCTTGGAAGAACGGCAAGGGCGACGTGGTGCGCGAACTGGCTGATGCCTGTCGCGAGGAGGGACTGAAGTTTGCCGTCTATCTCTCGCCGTGGGACAGAAATCATAAGGACTATGGCAAGCCCGAATACGTGACCTATTTCCGCAACCAGCTGCGCGAGCTGCTGACCAACTACGGCGAAATCTTCGAAGTATGGTTCGACGGGGCCAATGGCGGCGACGGCTGGTATGGCGGTGCCAACGAGACACGCAAGATAGACCGCACCACTTACTATCAGTGGCCGGAGACCTACAAGATGATCCGCGAACTGCAACCCAAGTGTCTGATCTGGAACGACGGTGGCGACCGCGGCGACCTGCGCTGGGTGGGCACCGAGGCAGGCAATGTGGGCGAGACCAACTGGAGCCTGATGCCTTCGAAAGGCGATACGCCCTGGCACATGCTGCACTACGGTGTGGAGGACGGCGATGTGTGGTGTCCGGGCGAGACGAACACGAGCATCCGTCCAGGCTGGTTCTATCACGAGACGGAGAACGACCATGTGAAGAGCCTGTCGAAACTGATGGATACCTATTATAAATCGGTAGGCCGCAACTCTACCCTGCTCCTCAACTTTCCCATCGCACCCAATGGCCGCATTCATCCCAACGACAGTCTGAGAGGGATTGCGTTTAAGAAAATGATCGACGAAGTGTTTGTGAAGGGGAATGTAGAGTTTAGAGTTAAGAATGAAGAATTAAGAACTAAGAGTTATGATTACTCTCAGGGCGAGAAGATTCCGCAGCAGAGTAATCATAGCTCTTCACTCTTAACTCTTAATTTTCAAAGTCCTACGCCAGTGAACCGTTTCCTCGCTGAAGAAGACATCGCTCTGGGTCAGCGGGTGAAGAAGTTTAAGCTCGAAGCCCTCGTCGACGGCAAGTGGCAGCCGCTGAAGGATGCGCTCGTGGAGGACGGGAAGGATGGCTTGACCACCATTGGCCACCGCCGTATCATCTGCTTCCCCACCGTCACGGCTACGCAGCTCCGCTTCACCATCACCGACAGCAAGGCCGAACCCATCATCAAGAAACTGGGCGTTTATCTCGCTCCAGAGTTGACTGCCGACATTCCTGATTCAGGGGAAAAGAAATCATCTGCCCTGCACATCTTCTTCAGCAGTCCCACGCAGATGATGATCGACTGGGATCAGGACCAGACCTTCACCACCTTCCGCTACCTGCCGCCACATAATACAAAAGACGGCATCATCACCCACTACACCCTTTGGGGCTCTACCGACTGGGCCAACTGGACGAAGCTCGCCTCAGGCGAATTCTCCAACATCGTCAACAATCCCATCTGGCAGACCATCACCTTCCCCGCCACGAAGCTACGCATCCTCAAGCTCGATGCCGACCGCCTGGCAGAAGGCACCCGCATGGGCTACGGTGATATAGAGGTCAAATAAATTACTCTGACTCTTCGTATGTGATTTTCTGGATGATCTGACCAGGGTCTACGATCGACAGTGTGAGGACATGGTCGCGGCGGCTCTGGTCGAGAGGCAGCTTCATGACAAACTCCTTGCGGTTTTCGAGCACCTGCAACTTCCACTCCGGACTCCATTCCTTGAACTTGTTCTCGCAGATCACTGCCTCACCGCCATCAACACTGACCTTGATGCGATTGCTGCGGTCGTAAGCCACTGGCCACATCGGAACAACGCTGATGCAAAGGGTGATGGATGATGGGTGATGGGTGGTGGATGATGGAAGAGGGATGTCGATGCGGCCTGTAGTGCTAAAGTCAAGCGGTTGTCCCATCTGGAGGGCGATCCAGTCGGTGCCGATACCTTCGAGCAGACGGAATGGTTCTTTGACGGTGAGAGTCGTCAGGTCAATCTTGTTTCGGAACTCAGGATGTATCTGATCATCCGGCAGGCGCCAGGCATCGGTAGGCTGAACGCCGAGTTGGGGCATCTGATGATACTTCGCCGTATAACCGGGCGGCACCTCAGAAATCATGTAGTTCCAATTACCGTCGAGTTGTTCGTTGTAGCGCTTGCGCAACTGTTCAATCTTCTCGTCGGCATTGAAGGCCATCACGGCATAGATGGCAGAGCCGGTCTCGTGGTTGCGCTGGGCATAGAGGAACTTACGGTTTATCTGATGGGCACTGTGGACGGCGTAGCCCAGCATCTCGAAGAGGGCCGGACGCTGCTCCGGATCGATGTTCCGCTCAATCATGTCGTATGCCTCGCAGATGATCTCGTAGTCCAGGAGCCGCTTCTGAGCCGTTCCGGTCTCGAACGAGAAATCGGTGTCGTGCAGGCGGTTGTTCTCCTCGCTGTCCCACTCCATCTCGTAGCCCATGAACTCAGGCTTACGATCCCACGCCAGACGGTAGTAGTTGTCGAGGATGAACTGGAACTGGGCGGTGAGTTCCGTGAGACGTGATGTCATATTTTCCCTACGCGTCAGGAACGTACGGGCGAGCCACTCGGCCTGATAGCGGTTCACGTTCTCGTAGCTGAACGCCCCGAAGTTGAAGGCCATATCAAAGAAATGCTGTATCTCAATCTCCATAGGCTTGATGTCGCCCACGTTCAGCAGCCAGTAGCGGTCGGCGCCGGCATTATAGGCTTTCAGCAGTTCCTCATACATCAGCATCGGTGCGGTGGTGGCTATCCACAGGTTGTCGTGAGGCGTGCCCAGATAAGAGAGGTGGTAATACACACCGCTGTGGCCGCCGCGCTTCTGCTCCTGCAAATTGCTCACACGCTTCATATAACCGTAGTTGTCGTCGGGCCATACCAGCGTGATATCGTCGGGCAGGCGCAGACCGGCATCGTAGATATCCAGCGCCTCCTTATAGGGCACGAAGATCTGCGGCAACCGATTGGCCTTCTGCTTCTTATATTTCTCCAATATGTTGCGCTGCTTGGCGATGACCTTCTCCAGCGTGCGGGCACGGTCCTTCGGGTCGGTGCTGCCCTTCATGGCCTCATCGTGGAGGCCGCGCAGACCTGTGGTGTAGATATTATCGTACTGTGCCGTCTCGCGGATGCGGTCGTCGAGTTTCTTCAGAATGGTCGCGCTGTTGGTCTCGTAGTTCCACTCTCCGTCGCGGGCCTTGTCCCACTCCGACTTCGCGGCATTGTTGAAGAGCAGCGGCTCACAGTGCGAGGTTGTGATCATGATGCCCCGTTCGTCGGCCACACGCTGACTCTCCGGATGAGAATAGAACGCACCCGTACACGAGTGCATAGCTGGTGCCAGCATATTCGCCTTCAGGCGCAAGAGCAGTTCACACACCTTATCGTAAGTCTTGGGACCGATATCGCCCAACTCTTTCTCAAAGTTCTTCGCCGCCCAGGGTTTCAGCCCCCAGTCCTCGTCGTTGATGAAGATACCGCGATATTTCACTGAGGGCGAGGGCTGTACGAACCGCCCGTCGCTGTACCACACTTCGTCCAGATGCCTCACGGGCACATCTGCCCACCAGTACCAAGGAGACACGCCGATACGCTGCGAGAGGTCGTAGATACCGTAGATGGTGCCGCGCTTGTCGCTGCCGGCAATCACCAGATTCCCATCCACCACATCAATGAGGTACGACTCCCACTGACCCTTCACCTGCCTCACATCAATCTTCTTCTGCTTGATGAGACGGTCGATAAGGCGGCTTTTGCCGATGGTGCCGGCGATGATGTCAGATGTAAGAGGGAAGATGTTAGATGTAAGAGTTTTTACTTCGCTCGCCGTACCTGTCACTTTGCGTACATCATCTGTCAAGTCCTTTGCCGCCCGGAGCACGCTCTTCCAGTCGTTCTTATCTACTACGATCGTTGCTGCCTTACCATCTTTGGCAATGCAAAATCTATTACTTTGTGCCGTTACCGTCAGCGCCATCAAGGCCATCAGGACACCTGTCACCATCTTTTTCATGTTACCTTACAATCACTTTTTTACCATTCTTAATATACACGCCCTTAGTCGGATGATCTACTTCAATTCCCTGAAGCGTATAGTATTTACCATTATTCATAAACCTTTCACCCTTTGCCGTATTAATACCAGAAGCCTCAAAGTCATCGACATCTATATATTTCGTGATCTGTGATAGTACGGAGGCTGTTCTCGTTGGGAAATACTTCGTCAACAGACGGTTGCGCTCAGTCATATAAGTATCGTCAACGGTATACACCGTAGATGCGAAGCCATAGCCATTAGGGACATCACGACGATAATCGCCCCAGCGGGCAGCCTCACAATAAAGTGCCGACGAGATGGAAGTATAGAGACTGTCCCAAACCTCCACGACAGACTGACTGCCGAGCAGACCGTCGGCAGACAACACCTCTTTGGCGCGCGCTAAATAGCGCCTGGCAAACTGCGGATGCCGCAACAGACTGTTGAAAATACCCGTCGGCGACGCCTTGCCGTTGTTCTTGTCAAGCACATTCTCTGAGACATTATCCAAAATCATTTCCGAATCCCAGCAAAGGAAGCGGAATCCCGGAGTGCCTGCCGCCCTGCTGCGGATGGCATACCAGTTATGATGCGCCCAGTCTGTATTGCCGGCATACTGGTTGATGAGCATGTAATCAATGAAATTACCGATATCCAACAGTTCCGACACGCGCTGGTAATCATCAGCGGTAGTGGCCTTTGCAACGGCAGAGACCATCTCGTTCCAACTGTCAAGCGTACCCTCCGAGGCCTCAACATGATTGCCCCCCTCCTCCTCGATCTTGATGACGTCTATGTCCGCTTTCTTGCCTCCCAGATGGTCTTTGCCATACTGGTCGTCTACGCGCTCGGCAATATTATAGAGGCCCCAGTACATACCATTCAGGAAGAGGTGTACATAAAGTGCATTGACACTGGTGTGTCCCATCTTCCGCTGCATACGTCGGGCCCAGACATCACGGGTATACTGCGCTTTCTTGCGGTTTCCACCATCCCAGTGCTGCCAGGAATTGCCGAAATGGCAGCGCAGCACCAACTGTCCGAACTTATTCGGCTCGCCTTCGCCAAAGAGGTCGTACTCCAAGTCCGACGGGCCATATGTCTTTTTAAACACCAGACGTATCGAGTGCTTGGGATTCTTCTCTGCCAGACGCCCGTGACCACCGTGCAGCTTCACGCCACAGTTGATGCTCAGGTCGTGATGCTGCGGACCGCCAAAGAGCTCGGCACTGCAAGGACGCGTCCATCCATTGCCTGTTGCATCGCCCACCGGAGGGCCTGTATAGATGTAGATACCGCCCGTCTCTTCGTTATTCTCGTGACTGAAGAAATTCCCTTTGTCGGAGACCACAGAGAGGATAGGCAACTGTTTCAGGCCCTCGATGATCTTAGGTCGCAACATCGGGTCGTTGGTCATCTCCGGATCCATCTCGTAGTCGGCAATGGCCGTGCCTTTAAACTGTGTATACCGGCCCCATGTTGATGGATAGCCCTCAGGATCGTTTGTCTGGTTCAGTACCGAAGCAATAAAGATATAACTGGCTGTCGTCGAAGCCGACGTCACAACACCGTTTTTCACTTCTACAGCACGCAGGACCGTGGTCTGCGTCAGTTGCAAAGGCTCCGTATAGAGGCTGCTCTGCGCCGTAGGTTCGCTACCGTCGGTGGTATAGCGTACTTCTGCAGTAGCATCCGTCGGAGTGATACTGACAGTCAGACTCGTCACATCATAGAGACCATGAGGCTCACTGAACTTTGTCTGCGCAGTGGCCGTCAAGGCTATCAGTGCCACCAGGACACCAGTCGTTATCCGTTTCATTTTATTCGTGTTACCAATTTGCGGTTGCAAAGGTACGAAAAATGCAACGACACTTTATCTATATATGTTTCAGAAGTTTTTCAAAACGTATTATCACATCAATTCCTCGATGATCGTCCCACAATTCGCTTATCTTCCAAGTATTTAACCATCCGTTTTCAGTTTTTCGGCGAAAAGAGAACAACTTTCCAAAGTTTTTTGTATCTTTGCAGACAAATCCCTAAAATATCAACTTATGAAGAAGAAACTATTTATTACTTTAACGCTTGTCTTCGCAATGAGCACAAGCATGTTTGCACAAAATGAGCCGACTGTTCTCGAAGAAGGAGGAACAGGTCCTTACAAAGCCGTGATGTACGAAGTGGACGGATTCAAGGAGCACACCATCTTTGCCCCGAAAGACCTGTCGGTATTCAGTGCCAAAAAACAACTGCCCGTATTGGTGTGGGGTAATGGTGGCTGCGCCAACTCACCCCGAGGCCACGAGAAGTTCCTCAACGACATCGCCTCCTACGGCTATCTCGTGCTGGCTACCGGTCTGATGCCCAAGGCCGATGCGCCCCGCGGTATGGGTGGTATGGGACGCGGCAACCAGTCGCGCTCGGAACAGCAGGTAGAGTCGATGGACTGGGCCTTCGCACAGAATGCCGACAAGAACAGTCCTTTCTATCAGAAGATCGACACGAAGAACATCTGTATCTCAGGTATGTCATGCGGCGGACTGCAGGCTCTCTTTAACTGCTTTGACCCGCGTGTCACCTCGATCATGATCTGCAATAGCGGACTGTTCGAGCAGCCGGAGGATGGTGGCAGCGGTCAACGACGCATGCCTGGTATGCCGAGCGTGCCGAAGGCCAAACTGAAGGAGATTCATTGCCCCATCATCTATATCCTGGGTGGTGAGAGCGACATTGCCTATAACAACGGTATGGACGACTTCAAACGCATCGACCACGTGCCGGCGATCGCTGTGAATCTGCCCGTTGGTCACGGTGGTACTTACAATCAGCCCAACGGTGGTGAGTTCGCCATTGTGGCCCGCGCCTGGCTCGACTGGCAGCTGAAAGGCGATCAGGAAGCCTCGAAGATGTTCTGCGGCGACAAGCCTGCCATCCTGCAGCGCAAGGACTGGACCCTGGAGAAGAACGCTAAGGTGAAATGATGGTTACGGCATTGTTGCCGTAAGGAAGGTAGCGTTGCCGAAGATATAGAGGATATTTTCACTGGCAGGGACGAGGATGGTCTCGCCCTGACGGATATCGATGCCGTTGATATTGGCATTGCCCCACAGGCAGACCACGATGACGAACGAATCGCAATGGAAGTCAATCTGCTGGGCTACCTGTACGACCACGCGGTGCACCACGAAATGCGGGCAGTTGATGAGCTGTGAAACGGGCTTGGTGCTGTCGTAGGATGTACGGTAGGCGGGCCACACCTGATAGTCGATGGCTTCTTTGGCCTGTTCGATATGCAGTTCGCGCGGAATGCCGTGCTCGTCCTTACGACCGAAATCATAGACACGATAGGTGATGTCGCTGGTCTGTTGGATCTCAGCCAGGAAGTTGCCTGCGCCGATAGCATGCAGACGACCGGCAGGCAGGAAATAGAGATCGCCCTCATGCGCCTCGTGGGTGGCAATGACGTCCTGCATAGGCGAACGGCCGTTCTGGGGTTCGGCGGTAGCCAGACGCTCGTAGTCATCAGGCGTGATGCTCTTCGAAAGTCCTGCATAGATTCTCGACCCCACATCGCTCTTGATGATGTACCACATTTCTGTCTTACCGGCACAACCGTGACGTTCCATCGCCAACTTGTCGTCAGGATGCACCTGTACGGACAGATCCTGACGGGAGTCGATGAACTTGACCAACAGGGGGAACTTGTTGCCGAACTTCTTATAGATCTTCTGTCCGACGAGCAATCCCTTGTACTTGTCGATCAGTTCAATGAGTGTCAGTCCCTCATCGACATCATCAATCAGTCCCCGGTTCACGGCTACGCTCTCATGCCCGGGAACGCCACTGATCTCCCAACTCTCACCCACATTAGGCTGAGCATTGAAAATACCCTTGAAGGGTGCTATCTGATAGCCGCCCCAGATGGTGGTCTTCAGATACGGCTGGAATTTGTATGGTTTCATCTTTTAATATGGTGATATATTGTTCAATTCTTCCATTTGTTTCTCGTTCACCTTGGTTGTGAAGAGCTTATGAAGCTGGTCGGCG
Source organism: Prevotella sp. (assembly GCA_016290175.1). Taxonomy (GTDB): domain Bacteria; phylum Bacteroidota; class Bacteroidia; order Bacteroidales; family Bacteroidaceae; genus Prevotella. The sequence continues at coordinate 9,042 of JAEETD010000047.1, forward strand.
GTGATGGCTGTGGCAGGAGCAAAGTCTTTGGAGTGCATATAGTTGAGCACACTGGCATAGAACTGCCGGCCTTCAGGATAGCGGGCAGCCTGTTCCAGATTGCTCATGACGATGAGCAAACGGCCCTTACCCACCTGGAACTCGAAGACAAGACCCAGCTTGTGGTTGCGCTCAATATTGTCGATGACCTGCACTATCGGACGGTAGTCCTTGCTGGTGTGATCCAGGATGAAGGGATGGCTTGCCTTCACCACAGGGAACCACTGCCACGAGGTATGCTCATCGGTGGGGAAATCGCAGAACAACGGGTGCTTCGGGTCGCAGAGCAGACCGAGTGTGCCGGGCGACACAGTTTTTTTGTTGTTCTCAGAGATCGTCTTGAACATGCGGTAGTTCCAATAGTCGGTCTGGAACAGTCCGCCCACGCATTGCTCCGTCGAATCTGGTGTCAGCAGCACCTTGGCTCCTTTCTGCAGTCTGCTGACGATGTCGGCAGTCAGGTGACTGGTCATCACGATGCCTTTCTTATCCAGCTTCACGTCGTCGGGATAGGCCCATAGGTCATAGCTATTATGATAGTCGCCGATGTGCAACGTCAGCCTGAGATGTGTGGCCTGTTTCAGATGTTTCAGGTCGATATCTATTGCACCGGCATCGAGCAGTCCCTCGCCGTCGGGGATTCTCAGTTCGCCCTGCTGTCCTGCGCACTCCCATCTTACCTTAGTATCAGACAGCGAGCCGCCGCTATAGTTGGCCACTTGTATCTTTCCGTGAATACCCTCGCTGAAGGTGAAGCAATAGGCATCGCTTACCAGCAGCGGCACTACGGGGGAGCAGAATTGCCGCCACTCGCTCTGGGTACAGATGCCCTTGGAGTCCATGAAGGCATCAAGTATGCCTACGTAGGCCGAACCCTGTCCAGGATAGTCCTGAAGGTCGAGCAGCTGGAATCCAGCCATATTGGGTGTACGGAGATCCATCTCGATGTCCTGCTTATAAAGCAGATACGCCCATCGGCCACTGGCGCGATGAAAGGCTTCGGCCTGATCGGCCATACCTGCATCGGCAAGCCGCTGACGAAACACCTCCATGTTGCATGGCCGAAGCACGCCGGTGTATTTCCTGATTTCGTTATAGTCAGGATAAATCTGGAATTGTGCTGTCTCGTGGCTGATGACGGGGACACTGCTCCGCGAACAGCCTTCTTCGAAGTTCATCTTCGCATTGGGTCGTAAGTGATTGATCATGCCTCCGTCGTAGGCGTCGGCAAACGAGAAAGAACCGCGCGTATGAGTATCATAGCTGCCCCAGGCTTCTCCTCCTACCCTACATGTGGTGAAATAGTCCATACCAGGTTTCACTCCCTGATAGCCTAAGTAATAGTTGGAACCAAAGGTGTAAAGCTTGTCAGGAGCTATGCTGCGGAAGTCATCGACGAACGCTTTCATCTTGTCGGTGCTGCCCCATAGCTCATTGCCCAAAGCAAACATACGGAACGAACGGTGGTGACCGTACCAGCGCAGAATATTTACGCCTTCCTTGTGCAGGAAGGTCATCAGCACACTGTCCTTTTCGTTGAAGTCACCCCAGAAGGGGAGTTCCGGCTGCAGGATGATGTCCAGCGAGTCGGCAGCGGCGAAAGCGGCCTCGGGCGGGCACCAACTATGAAAACGCACGTGATTGAGGCCATAGTCTGCACAGCGTTGCAGATAGCCGAACCACGAGGCGTAGTCCATAGGCACATGACCTGTCAGCGGCCAGACACAGGCATCGTGCTTGCCGCGAAGAAAGATGCGGTGGCCGTTCTGATAGAGTGAAGAGTTAAGAGTGAAGAGTGAAGAGTTCTTGGACGAGCCAAGCGGCAAAGCCGAGCGATGATTACTCTTAGGGCGAGAATTATCCATAGCAGGGTAATCATAACTCTTAGTTATTCGTTCTTCGTTCTTAATTCTAAACTCTATCTTTCCTATTATGCCGTTCCAGTTGGTCTGGGTATCTTCTGTGCAGGCATGACTGTTGGCATAGAGTTGTTCAGGGATATGGCTACCATTGTCTACCATGATGGTGAGCGTATGCCTGCCTGGAGCCAGCGACTGGGAAAGCGTATAAAGCTGCGGGGTCGAAATGTCGTTATTACAGCCTATAAGCGTGCCGTCGATATAGACTTCCGTGTACTTGGTACGTTCCAACAGGAGTTCGACGGACTTTTCCGCCCATTCCTGTGGGATGTCTATTTCGCGACTATACCACGCTTTCCCCTTGTAGGCATAGCGACGGCTCAGGTGGGTCGTCTCGTCGAAACGGTTCAGGGGCGTTCCCTTTCGGTTCGTATCGGTGGTGCCGGGCAGGGTCACCACATCAGAGAATGGCGATGCTGCCGTCATCAATCCGTCAGGGTCGAGGGCAAAGTTCCATTGACCAGCCAGACTGATGGCCGTATTGTCAGCCGCAGCATTCAGGCACAGCAGACAGCAAAACAATACTATTGCGGTAGCTAATCGTTTCACTTTTCACTTCTTGTTCTTAGCGATGAGTCTCTTGATGGTTTCTACAGAGGCCGCAGTCGTCAGTCCGTCCTCAGGGGTGTTCATGCAGTAGTCTATAAGCTTGTCGATGGTCGAAGTCGCTACATGCATACGGGTGTCTGCTGAGGCGTAATAGATAAACACCTTGCCGTCCTCATCGGCTATCCAGCCGTTAGCAAAAGCCACATTCATCACATCGCCCAGGTATTCGTTGCCCTCAGGCACGAGGAAATAGCCCCCTGGCTGTGCAATCACCTTCGTAGGATCCTCCAGCGCAGTCATATACATATATAATACATAGCGCAGACCGTCGGCCGTAGCCCGAACACCATGCGCCAGATGCAACCAGCCCTTCTTTGTCTTGATAGGATGCGGTCCCTCACCATTCTTCACCTCAGTGATGGTGTGATAATGACGGGCATTGATAATCTTCTCCTCCCTCACTTCGGCGTGAGTGATATCATCCACGAGTGCCCAACCGATACCACCACCAGAGCCTGTGTCGATGAAACCATCCTGCGGACGGGTATAGAAGGCATATTTTCCGTCGACGAACTCAGGGTGGAGCACCACATTACGCTGCTGACTCTTGGTCTTCAGGTCAGGTAGTCGCTCCCAGGTCTTCAGATCCTTGGTACGGGCGATGCCTGCTGTGGCTGTCGCAGCAGAGAGGTTACCCGGCTGCGAGTCATCATGGCGCTCGGCACAGAACACACCATAGATCCAGCCGTCCTCATGCCGGGTGACGCGCATATCATAGATGTTCGTGGCGGGAATCACATCGTCGGGCATCGTGATGGGCTCCTCCCAGAAACGGAAGTTATCGATGCCGTTAGGACTCTCGGCCACAGCGAAGTAGCTCTTTCTGTCGGCCCCCTCTACACGGACTATCAGACAATACTTACCTTCCCACTTGATAGCACCCGCGTTGAAAGCACCGTTACACATGATGCGCTGCATCAGGTAGGGATTATCCTGCTCGTTGAAGTCGTATTTCCACTCCAAAGGCACATGCTCAGCCGTCACCACAGGGTTCTTGTACTTCTCGTAGATACCATTTCCCCATGCGATGGGTTCATTCTTCCGGCTCAGCAGTTCTTCATGATGCTGACGCAAGGCTGCCACTTTCTTTTCAAAATCGTCCATATGCAATAACCAATAAACAATAACCAAAAACACTAAATTTAAATTTCGCTGCAAAGTTAGATATATTTGCCTGAATAGCCTTCAACTTTTTTTGCAAAGTATGGTACTATCTTAGCAAAGCATAAAACTAAAATGATGATGATGCAGAAAAGTGTCAGTATTGGTTAAAATTGAGTTGTGTTGTTTCGCTAAACAGTTTTAATTTTGCAGGCGAATCGACAGATACAACTCAATTTACTAATTATAAAACTCAAGTATGATTCAAAACTTTAGAAAGACAGCGCTGCTGATGAGTGCCTTGGCCATGTTGGGACTCGGTTACTCGTCAAATGCCAATGCCGCAGGATCTCCACAGGAGGTTCAGCAGGCAACGAAGAAGATCACAGGAACTGTGGTCGATGCTATGGGCCCCGTCATCGGAGCCAGTGTTGTCGTGAAAGGAACCACGAACGGTGTCGCTACCGATTTCGATGGTAACTTCTCACTGAACGCCAGCCCGGGTCAGACCCTGGTTATCTCTTACATTGGTTACTTGACCAAGGAAATTAAAATCACCGCCGCCCAAAGCAAGTACAACGTCACCCTTGAGGAGGACAAGAAAATATTAGACGAGGTTGTGGTGGTCGGTTATGGTACGATGAAGAAGAGCGATATCTCTGGTGCTTCTGCAACCGTTGGTGAGAGTGCCATTAAAGGATCTCTCATCACTTCATTAGACCAAGCCTTGCAAGGCCACGCTGCCGGTGTCAGTGCAGTATCCACTTCCGGTGCTCCGGGTTCTGGCTCATCAATCCGCGTTCGTGGTACAGCCACCATCAATGCCAATGCAGAGCCGTTGTACGTTATTGATGGTGTGATTGTTCAGAGCCAAGGTCTGACTGGCTATGATTACGGACTTGGTGATGCCCTTGGTAACGGTTCGGTATCAACCATCTCCCCGTTATCTACCATTGACCCACAGGATATTGTCAGCATGGAGATCCTGAAGGATGCCTCTGCCACTGCTATCTACGGTGCTCAGGGTGCAAACGGCGTCGTGCTGATTACAACCAAGCATGGTAAAGCCGGCGAAGCCAAGTTCTCCTATAGTGGAACGATTGCCCTAAATCGCCAGACAAAACGACTCGACATCCTTGATTTACGTGAATATGCAGACTATTATAATGCCTATGTGGAAATCGGCGAAGCCACTGCCAACCCGATATTCCTCGACAAGAGTTTACTTGGCAAAGGTACGAACTGGCAGGATGCTGTATTCCAGACAGCCTTGATGCATCAGCATCAGGTGAGTGCACAAGGCGGTACTGACAAGGTCCGTTATTACGTCAGTGGTTCTTATATGAAGCAGGAGGGAACCATTATCGGATCTGAATTCAATCGTCTGTCGGCCCGCGCAAATGTTGACGCCGATCTGAAGTCCTGGCTGAAGATGGGTCTTAATGTGGCTTTCTCTGATTCTAATGATGACCTGAAACTGGCAGATGGTGAAGAAGGTATCATCAACTACTCTCTGACCACTACGCCAAACCTGCCTATCTACGATATGGACGGCAACTACGCCTCCAGTTCTTATGAAGGTTCTTCAAGCCCGAACCCAATTGCATTAGCATTATTGAACGAGAATAAGCTGAACCGTCAGAAATTGAATGGTAACATTTTCTTCGATGTCAAATTCTATAAAGATCTGACGTGGCACACAGAATTAGGCTTCGACCTTGGTTGGAGCAAGGCAGACCGCTATCGTCCTATTATCAGTTTGGCAACCTATCATCAGAACAACAACACTGCCTCAACCCAGAAGAACTCCAATAAGTTCTGGCAGATTAAAAACTATGTGACATGGACTCACAACTTTGCCGGCAAGCATAACGTGACGGGAATGGTGGGACAAGAAGCCTGGGAGTCGTCATGGGACTATTTAAGTGCCTCCAATACCGGACTCCCCAACGATAAGGTCCATAACGTCAAATTAGGCACGGGAAACCCCACTGTCGACTCTGGATTCGGAGAGGCTTCCATGGCTTCATTCTTCACACGATGGACTTATAGCTACAACGACCGATACAATGCTACCTATACCTACCGCTACGATGGTAGTTCAAACTTCGGTCCGAACAAACGTTGGGCAGGATTCCATTCCTTTGCAGCCAGTTGGCGTTTCAATAACGAATCCTTCATGAAAGACATGACCTGGCTCAGCAATGGTAAGCTGCGACTCGGATGGGGACAAACTGGTAACTCCAGTATCGGTGCTTATAAATGGGGTGTGGCCTTGAAGACACAGACCTCCGCGCTTGGTTCCGGTAACAGACCAGCAAACATTGCCAACACAGCCATTCAATGGGAAAGCCAGGAACAATTCAATGTAGGACTTGACCTTGGTGTCTTTAATAACCGCGTCAATCTGACCATCGACTGGTATCGCAAGGAGTCGAAAGACATGCTGATGGGGCTTCAGCTCCCGGCATATATGGGAACCAGCGGCAATGGCTCTTCCGCCCTCGAAGCCCCTTCAGGCAACTATGGTACCATCCGCAACACAGGTCTTGAAATAACGCTGAACACTCATCCTATAGTTGGTAAGTTTGAGTGGGACTCTGAGTTCCAGATCTCATTTAACAAGAACAAGCTGGTTGCTCTGAATGATGGAACCGGCAATGCGACCTTGAAAGGCTGGGGCCAATGGGGTGATCAAGAGCCACAAGTATCGCAGACAGAAGTAGGTGGTTCATTGTTCAGTTTCTATGGTTACGTTTGTGATGGTTACTACACTTCCAAAGAGGATATTGAGAATTCACCCACTCCTGTTCATCCTGGCGTAGACGGTGTCTATGCAAAGAACAGCACCGTATGGGTAGGCGATATCAAGTACAAGGATCTTAGCGGTCCTGACGGCGTGCCCGATGGAAAGATTGATGCATACGACCGTACAGATATCGGTTCTCCATTGCCTAAATTCACTTTCGGCTGGACTAACACCTTCCGTTGGAACAACTTCGACCTGAATATCTTCATTAACGGTTCTTATGGTAACAAGGTCGGTAATTACAACAAGTACAAGCTTACCCACATGAACAACACCTGGATAAACCAACTCGATGATGTACTTGATGCCACCCGTCTGGTACCCATCGATCCTAACAAGGACTACTCTGCAGGTGTAGACCGTGGTGACGGCCAGTTGATTTGGAATTGGTACGATGATATTAATAATGTACGCATAGCTAATCCCGGCGCTTCTCTACCCCGTATGTCAATGGGCGACCCCAATGACAACGACCGCTGGAGCGACCGTTATATCGAAGATGCAAGTTATATCCGTCTTAAGAACATTTCCTTGGGTTATACATTCCCCAAGAAGATGGTTCGCAAACTCTCGTTGGAGACACTCCGTGTAAATGTCAACATCCAGAACCTGGTAACTATTACAGGATATGACGGATACGATCCTGAGGTTGGTACCAGCACCCAGTCCAGCTTCGTTGCCGGACTCGACAATGGTCGTTATCCCTCCCCGACTACCTATTCATTTGGTATTAACGTAACATTCTAAACACTGTAGCATTATGAAATACATGAATATAAAGACCGTTGCACTTGTTGCGATCATTGGCTTTGGTCTCACTTCCTGTGAAGACTTCCTAAATAAGCCAACAATCGACAACTATAATGCCGACAATTATTATGGCTCTGATACAGAATGTCTTTCTGGAACATCCTACTTGTACAGTTCTCCATGGAGTGACTTCACACGAAACTTTATCAATGTTGGTGAGGTCTTATCCGGAAACTACTATCCTGGTACAAGCCCATACTTGGACTTCTCACTGAATGGTTCTGACTCCGAACTTGGTGCCATGTCGAACTCTTTGTGGTCGGTTGTAGCTCACTGTAACACCGTTTACAACTATATCAAGCAGGGGGGCGCTTCAGAAGCCGGCAAAAACCAGACAATGGGCGAATGCCTGGTATGGAAAGCTCTGGCATACTTCTTCCTTGAACGGACTTTTGGTGATATTCCCATCATCCACGACAACACCGCAGAACTTGAGTCTGGCAGCTATAACACGGCCGCAAAAGTGAAGAAGGCTGATGTCATGGAGTATATCATCATGACATTAGAAAAGGCAATTGAAATCCTACCTGAGACCCCCATGCAGGCAGGCCGCATTGACAAGGCTGCCGCAGAAGGCCTCTTGGCCAAGGTTTACCTGACCAAGGCTGGTATCAGCGGTTCTATTAACACTGACGACCTCAACAAAGCCGTCGAATATGCCCGTTTGTGTCTTGGACACGGTAATCACTCGCTGATGGCGAATTATGCAGATGTGTTCCGCCTGGCCAACAACATCAATCCTGAGTGTCTGATTTCCTGGCGTTGGAATGCCAACAACAACCAATGGACAGACCAAAGCTTTATGCAGAACGACTATGCGCCCAAGGGCATGGGTGATGATGACTGTTGGGGACAATGGAAAGGTATAAGTACAGACTTACAAGAAGCTTTTGGCATCAAGGTTCTGGAACAGACACCTGATGTATGGCTTAACCATCGCGATGCCCGTCTGAAGGCAACCATGATGCTTCCTGGTTATAAGTATGATTACTTCTGGACAGACAAGGGTGGTTTCGACTTCATACGTTTTGTTTATGATCAGGAATACAACCCCTCTGTAGAAATAGGAAATGACAAGCCACAACTCGTTTGTCCAACAGGTGCTTATCCTGTTAAGCACATCTACGGTAACAATGCTGACCATACAGCAGGTATTGGTTATCCTGCGGCCCGTATGGCCAACAGCCTTGCAACGCCGCTGTTGCGTGTCGCTGACGTCATGCTGATTCTTGCTGAGGCGAAAGTCATCCTCAGCAATCCAAGCAATCCTCAGGCCGCCTCTACTACCGATTCAGAGGCACTCAATGCCATCAATGCCGTTCGTCAAAGAGCCGGTCTGACCGCATTGACCAGCGTATCCTTTGACAATGTTTGGAAAGAGCGTCGTTTGGAACTAGCCTTCGAGGGTGACAGATGGTACGACTTCGTACGTGTAAGCTATTACAATCCACAGTTCTGCATCAATGAACTGAAGGCTCAAAAACGTGATGTTATCGGGAACGGTACACTCAATGAAATCTATGAGAATTATTACAAGACTGGCAATTGGGTTGTTCCTTCAACCGCCAAGTATCCGGATAATACGACTGCACCTCTCGTAGAGCAGCTCATGCGCGACGATCCCGACTCCGGCAAGAAGTATTTTGCCATTCCGATGACGGAACGTGATGTGGTATTCAACCCCAACCTCGCAGCAAGTGCAGAAGCTCAGCATGTTGATGTTCGTGCTACTTACAATTACTAATAATAAAAGGTTTAAGATATGAATAGGATTAAACAATATAGTAAAGGATTGTTGCTGGCAGTCGCTGCCATCAGCACCATGGCGTTGACCTCTTGTAAGGACGAACCCGACAAGTTTGAGCCAACAGATGGAAAGCCCACTGTCAAGTATATTCGCTGTATGTCGTCTGAAATACATAATTGGGATGACGAACCAGACACGCAATATACTGATGGTCAATTGGTAACCAGCGCAAGCCCTGGTAGTACATTGGCTATCATCGGCGACAATTTGCGTAGTGTTTATGAAATATGGTTCAATGACCTTAGAGCATCGCTCAATCAAAGTACATTGACAGATAATACACTCTTTGTAACAATACCTGGTAAGGTGCCTGGAGAGGTGACTGACAAGATTTACTTCGTAACAACAAGTAAAGACACGGTCGCTTATGATTTCAAAGTCATTATTTCAGCACCTATTGTCAACTCCATAGCAAATGAGTATGCCGCAGCAGGTTCCAGACAAACACTGAAAGGCAATTATTTCATTGATGATCCTGGTACACCACTGAGTATTTCCTTCCCAGCAGCTGACGGATCATTAATTCCCGCAAAAGTGATTGATATTGCCAAAGATTTTACGTCTGTTGACATTATTATTCCAGATGGTGCCGTTTCTGGTCCTATCGTGGCCACCTCTGTCTATGGCACCTCGAAAAGTTCATTCTGGTATAAGGATAATCGCGGTCTGCTGTTCGACTTCGACACGCCTAACGGCATTTCGGATGTGGTGCTTGACATGCATGCATGGAACGGTCATACATTGACAGTGGATGACGGGACGGGTATTTCCGGTAATTACTGGCAGTTTGGTAGCGGAACCTCAAATTGTCCCGGTACTGCAGACAATGGATGGCCTGACGAGAGTTGGCACTCGTTTGCCTACTGGCCTGGCAACTGGGAAGATCCTGAGACTTTCAAGGTTTATCCGCGTCTCTACGACCTGGTAGACATGTCAGACTGGTCGAATATGACTATGAAGTTCGAGATGTTTATCCCTTCCACCAATCCTTGGACGGGTGGTGCCATGCAGATTGTATTTGCCGGTACTGACAAGACCACGTTCGGTGCTGGTGGCGTAGATGCTTACGGCAATGCCACTCATGTACAGGATAACGCCTATCTGAACGACAAGTCAGTGCCGCGCGCCTTATATCGTCCTTGGACGGTCACCGGCAGTTATGACACAGGTGACGAATGGATTACCGTTTCTCTCCCTCTGGCAGCCTCGTTTGTCTACAGCTACGACGGTACGCTCTGTGGCAGTCAAATGAGCAAGGAATCTTTCGCCAGTCTCTGGATAGCCCTCTATGGTGGTGGTGTCGAAGGAACCGACTGTACGCCCATCATCAAGATCGACAACATCCGTATTGTTCCTAACAAATAATAAAGTACAAAAGGTATGAAAAAGATATATAATGTATTCGCCCTGTTAGTGGTAGCCCTCGTCGGGCTATCCCTGACAGCTTGCAGCGAGGATGACTACGATACTAATCCATACAACAAGTCAGGTGTCAACCTACTTGCATTTGGACCGTCACCCACCACACGTGCTCAGGAAATCCGCATTACGGGTACCAGCCTGAACAGTGTCGACAAGGTGGTATTCCCTGGAGGCACCTTGGAAAGAGCTGGAAAAATCATAAATATTGCAGGTGCAGAAGTTGAGAAAGCCGCTTTCAAATCGGTTGACAGCGAGAATATCTACGTTAATATTCCAGACGAGTCTGTTCCTGGAAAGATCCGCCTCGTAGCAGGTAGCGACACGATTGTCTCAGTAGGTACGCTCACTTTCCTGGAGCCTATTACAGTAACATCAATTTCACCTACTACCGGGCTGAACGCAGGTGATGAAATATCTATTAAAGGCGACTATGTCTATAATATTGCAGAAGTGATATTCCCTTCAGGTGTATCTGGCGCGCCAGTCCTGGCTGAGGACTTCACTTATGTGTCACGTCATGAAATACGTGTTATTGTTCCTCTGGCAGCCGAGTCAGGAACTCTGTCATTCAATGATGGCGCAGACTGGGAAGAAGAATTCAAAACACCATTGGAAGTGATCACGGCTTCTGTAAGTAGCATTACAGAGAAAACCGACTTTGGACAGCAAATTCAGATTGTTGGTGTCAACCTGCACACAGTTGAGAGCGTTATCTTCCCAGGCGGTGTGACAGCCGACTTTACCGTTTCTGACGATCACACCACGATAACGGCTACCGTTCCTGCAGAGACCAAGTCCGGGGCAGTTTCGCTGTTACTCTATTCTGGCGATGCCATCACGACAAATGAAATCAGCGTGCCTACGATTGCCATCACCGGTGTCTCAAAGGAGAAAGATGTCAAGGTCGGTGATGTGATTGTGATTACCGGCGAGAATTTCGACCGCATCGAAACAGTCACTCTTCCTGGCTATGGCATCTTGGCCGACGATGAATACACCATCTCTGGCAACACGCTGACATTCACCGTTCCTGAGGGCATGTCAGACGGTAACCTCGAACTCTACCAGAACAGTTTCATTACTGTCACCCAGAAGTTCATGATGTACAGTGAGGCTCCTGAAACCGTTATATGGGCTGGCAATTTCGAGATTGGAAGTTGGAATGCCGGTATGCAAGAACTTGCATGGGGTGGTTATGACTGGTCAACTGTTAAACCTGGTCAGGTGCTAACCGTCTATCTCAAACCAAACTGGGTAGAAGGTTGGTCGCAGATCCGCGTCGGTAACGGTTCATGGGCTGCACTACCTGGCACACTCGACGTGAACCCATTGGCAGAAGATGACACTAAGTTCACAGTGACACTCACACAGGCCATGATCGATGAGATGGTAGCCAATGGTGGCCTCGTCATCTGCGGTGCATGGTTTACCGTCACCAAGATCACCCTCTCGGTTCTTGAGGATGTCATCTGGAGCGGCAACTTTGCCTTAGGAAGCTGGGCTGCCGGCATGCAGGATCTTGCTTGGGGCGGCTACGACTGGAATCAGGTATCTGCGGGCACAACCCTGAAGCTCTATTACGAGGTTGACCCATCAGTTGGCTATATCAACATCCGCTTTGGAAATGGCAGTTGGGCCGCTCTGCCCTCTACACAGAGTTGGGGTCAGGACGGCAACGCTTCGCCCGATCCTTCTGAGACCAGCATTAAGACCGTTCTCACCGACGCCGACATAGAGCAGTTACGCAATGCTGGTGGTCTGGTAATTTGTGGCGCAGGCATATTTGTGAAGAAAATCGTTCTTCAATGAGAAAAGTATTCCTATTAATAATAGTCCTCTTCGGCATGGTGACCGTCCATGCCGAAGACTATTATTATCTGACCATCGTCGAGACGGACGGAACCAAGACCTCGCTGACGGCTGTGGGACTAAGCCTAGCCTTCAGTGGCGATAAGCTGACCGCCAGCAATGCCTATACCGATGAGTCGAAAACCATCGCGCTAAGCCATCTTGCCTCGATGAACTTTTCAAACAACGATGAGACAACCGGCATCCGCAGCATCCAGACCGACGGAACAATCAGTATCGATGATGCTGATGCTATCTATACCCTCCAAGGTCAGAAAATGCCTGCGGGCGCAACGCCTCAGAAAGGTATGTATCTCGTCAGGAAAGGCAATGTAACTCAGAAACTGCAAGTTAGATGAAAAAACTGTTTACCCTTCTTCCTGCGGTGCTTTTGGCTATCACCACAACGTCCCAGACCATCACGGTGACCAATGACGATGGTAGCACGAAGCAGATCAGTGCCGCGACAGCCGGAACCATGATGTACAATCAGACAGACGGCACGCTCACCATCGGCGGAGAAGCCTATCAGGTAGTGAATATCGACGTCGACATGGAGAATGCCAATATTGCCACCAAACCTGTGGCTGGGACGACAGAGGCCGCCAAACGACTCTATCGCTACTTCCGCAACAACTATGGCAAGAAGATAATATCGAGCGTGATGGCCAACGTGGCCTGGAACCACAGCCTTGCAGAAAAGATCAAGAAGAACATCACAGGCAAATGGCCCGCCATGAACTGTTATGACTTCATCCACATCTGCGTGCCCGACGGTAACGGATG
>JAEETD010000048.1 GCA_016290175.1 Prevotella sp.
TCTTTTCATGCTGACGCCCAAAAATTGCGCGAAAGCGGATGCAAAGGTACGCACTTTTTTCATACCCTCCAAATTTTTCGGCAACTTTTTTTCGAAAAACATGAAAGTTTTCGGGATTATTGACAAAGTAAAAGGCCCACACCTTATTATATATATAAAGCGTAGGCCTTTTTGCACATGTTTCTCTCAAAAAACTACTCTCTCTTACCTAAAATACGGAGCAGATAAATAAAGAGGTTTATGAAATCAAGATAGAGAGACAGCGCACCTACTAAAGCAAGTTTCTGTGAAGCCTCACTGACATCAGGAGCCATCTGCAACATCTGCTTGATTTTCTGAGAATCGTACGCTGTTAGGCCAACAAAAATGAGCACGCCAGCATAACTGATAATCAAATCAAAGCCAGAACTCTTCACAAAAAAGACATTCACCAATGATGCAATAATCAGTCCAATAATAGCCATTAGCAGAATTTTACCCATTGATGTCAAATCCGTCTTTGTGACATAGCCTATAAAAGCCATAACCGCAAACGTACCTGCAGTGATAAAAAACACACTGGCAATTGATGTCATCGTATAAATGAGGAAAATCGATGAAAGCACCGCGCCATTAATAACTGAATAAAGTACAAAAAGCATGGTGGCGGTAGAAAGCGAAAGACGATTGATGGCTCCACTGATAGCAAACACCAATGCCAATTCAGCTATCACTAGTCCCCAAAAGACAATCTGGTTGCCAAAGATCATTGACATGACACCTGGACTGTTGGCCACACCAAAAGCGGTTATACCCGTAATGGCCAATGCCAGCGACATCCATACATATACTTTTCGCATTAACACAGGGAAAGCCTGAGACATCGAGAGTTCACGATCCCGAGTCGAAGTCGTCCCAAAATTGAGTTCGTTGTTATAATCCATATTCTTCTAAATAAATTGGTTCACAGATAATACAATACAAATATTGTGCCACAAAGGTACGCATTTACTTTTAATAAAACATAAAAACAAGGTACAAAACACTCTTTTATTAGGTTTTTTGGAAATTTTTCACGATATTTGTACCCTAAAAGTAACTAAAAACAAGTCATAACAATACACGAACAATGAAGATCGGTCTGTTTATCCCCTGTTATGTAGACGTGGTTTACCCGCAAGTTGGTGTTGCCACGTACAAATTGCTAAAGCACTTAGGCCTTGATGTGGTCTATCCCTTGAATCAGACATGTTGTGGACAACCAATGGCCAATGCAGGCTTTGAGAAGCAAGCGATTCCTTTGGCAGAAAAGTTCGAAGACATGTTCAAAGAGTTTGACTATGTTGTAGCCCCCTCTGTCAGTTGTACAGCATTCGTTAAGATCAACTATCCCCGCCTACTGAAAGGCAGGCATGAATGTTCTACATCCGACAAGATCATGGATGTTGTGGAATTCCTGCACGACGTGGTGAAAGTAGATCATCCCCTTGGAACCTTCCCACACAAAGTGAGCCTGCACAATAGTTGTCATGGTGTGAGAGAGTTAGGATTGAGTTCACCCAGCGAGGAACACGTTACGCCATTCAACAAGATTAAGGACCTGCTGAACCTAGTGGAAGGCATTCAGGTACTGGAACCAGAGCGACCTGACGAATGCTGCGGCTTTGGCGGAATGTTCTCTGTCGAGGAGACTGCTGTCAGTGCGCAGATGGGACTCGACAAGATTCAGCGGCACATGAAGACTGGCGCAAGATTTATCACGGGTCCCGACTGTTCTTGTCTGATGCACATGGCAGGCGTTGCCAAGAAGCAAGGTCTGGATGTGGAGTTCAAGCATGTGGTAGAGATTCTAGCCGCGGGACTATAAGATGGAAAAGGGAACAGTGAACAATGAATAATTTGCTACCGCTGTCCCTGAGTGAGAATTAACAAGAGTATTAACGATTATCAAAAGAAAAAGATGAATAGAAAGAAGTGCGGAAACAAATTTTTCACTTTTCACTGTTCACTTATACCTTAAAAAATATGAGTACAGGACATAGTAAAGCAGCGAAAGAGTTCTTAAAGAACCAGACCTATGCCAAGTGGCACGATGCCACGTTCTGGGCAGTCAGGTCGAAACGTGACAATATGGCATACGGACTCGAGGAATGGGAACAATTACGTGAGAAAGCCTCACAGATCAAACGCCATACCATCACCCATCTGGATGAATACCTTGATCAGTTTGCCACCAATGCCGAGAAGAACGGTTGTATCGTTCACTGGGCGAAGGATGCCAACGAGTTCAATGAGATTGTCTACGGTATCCTGAAGAACCACAATGTGAAGAAGATTGTGAAATCAAAGTCGATGCTGACAGAAGAATGTGAGATGAATCCCTATCTCGAATCGCATGGCATCGAGGTTGTTGAAACCGATCTTGGTGAGCGTATCATCCAGCTTAAAGGTCAGAAGCCCAGTCATATCGTGATGCCCGCCATCCATCTTAACCATGACGACGTGGGAGAGTTGTTCGAAGAGAAGTTAGGCAGCGAGAAAGGCAATCACGATCCCACATATCTTACTTATGTAGCACGTCTGAGTCTGAGAAACGAGTTCCTGACCGCAGATGCCGGCATGACGGGTGGTAATTTCGGCATCGCCGAAACAGGCGATATCGTGGTCTGCACGAACGAGGGTAATGCCGACATGAGCACGAGTTGTCCGAAACTGCACATCGCAGCCATCGGCTTAGAGAAGATCATCCCGAACTACGACTGCCTGGCCGTTTTCCAGCGCATGCTCTGCCGTGCCGGAACAGGTCAGCCGACAACGACCTATACCAGTCATTTCCGCAAGGCCCGTCCGACGGCACATCCAATGCATATCGTCCTGGTGGATAACGGACGCTCGGAGTGGATCGGCAATCCCGAGCACTGGGAGGCACTGAAGTGTATCCGCTGCGGATCATGCATGAACACCTGCCCTGTCTACCGTCGTTCGGGTGGCTACTCCTACAGCTATTTCATCCCCGGCCCCATCGGCATCAACCTCGGCATGCTCCGCGACAGGCAACAGCATTCGGGTAATGTCAGTGCCTGCACGCTCTGCCTGAGTTGTCAGACGGTCTGCCCTGTGAAGGTGAACCTCGGCGACCAGATTTATCAGTGGCGCCAGCAGCTCGACGATTTCGGCACCGCCAACCCGCAGAAGAAACTGATGTGCAAGGGCATGTCGATGGTCTACGGCAGCCAGGGCATCTACAACCTGGGCACGGCCCTGGCGCACTGGGCCAACATCATCCCCTCGCCCCTCATGAACTGCGGTCTGAACCCCTGGGCCGAAGGTCACAAGATGATGGAGTTCCCTAAGGAGAGCTTCCACACGATGTGGAAGAAGGGAAAAGTGAACAGTGAAAAGTGAAAAATTTGCTACCGCCGCATGACTTACATTCAAGATAGCAGTTCGCCGCTTACCAAAAAGAGTTATCTCTTCGGAGTGAGAATAGTAAAGATGGTGAAATACATCAAATGCACGCCAAAAGAATACGGGATGCTCAACCAAGTATTTCGTTCAGGCACAGCCATCGGCGCATTAGTGAGTGAGGCGGCCTACGCCCAAAGCCCAGCAGATTTCGTCAACAAACTATCCGTAGCACTGAAAGAATGCAACGAGACCCTCTACTGGCTCAATATCCTGAAGGATACAGAGTACTTGCAAGAAAAGGAATACGAAAGCATGAACGCCGACTGCCGGGAGATTCTTGCCCTTCTGGTTTCCTCGATAAAAACAACAAAAAGCAATAAAGAAACAATGTGACCAGGAAGAGCGGAAGCAAATTTTTCACTTTTCACTGTTCACTTTTACCTTATAATTATGAGTAACAAGGAAGATATATTAAAAAGGTATAGGGCGAACGTACGGGAGAAGTACGACATGCCTGACTTGAGTGACATAAAGGCCATCACCTACCCCGAACCACTCGTGCAGTTCGTGAAGATGACCGAAATGGTGGGTGGCCATGTGATAGAAGTGGACGCCGGCCGCGACGTGAACGTACTGATCCGGGAGCTGTTTCCCGACGCCAAGGAGATAGCCTCGAACCTGCCGGAGATCACCATCGCCACACGCAACCCTGACACCGTAGGCCGGGCGCGCGACCTGAACGGCACCGACGTGGGCATCATCCGCGGAGCGTTCGGTGTGGCCGAGAACGCCTGCATCTGGATTCCGCAGACCATGAAGGAGAAGGCCGTGTTGTTCATCTCCGAGAACCTGGTGATCCTGCTGCCGAAGTCGCAGATCGTGAACAATATGCACGAGGCCTACCGCCGCATCCGGTTCGACGAGACCTACGACGGCTACGGCACGTTCATCAGCGGCCCGTCGAAGACCGCCGACATCGCGCAGGTGCTGGTGATGGGTGCGCAAGCAGCACGTAGTGCCACTATTCTTCTGCTTCCGGAATAAGCAAAACTAATGAAAATCATTGAGGAGGTCGGCGATATGGTCGGCCTCTTCTTGTGTCATGGCCGGATGGCAGGGGATGCTGAGTTCCTGCGCATGAATCAGTTCGGTGATGGGCAGGGACAGGCTATTCCAATCAGCATAACACCTCTGTTTGTGAGGAGGGATAGGATAATGAATCTGCGTCTCCACACCGTGGTCGCGGAGATACTGCTGCAGTTCGTCACGACGGGGAGAAAGCACAGGGAAGATATGCCAGACGCTATTCCGCTCCGTCTCAGGCATACGGAGGAGTGGATTCTTCACCTTATTAATATATAACGTGGCGATTTCCTTGCGACGGGCATTGTCGTCATCGAGATGCGGAAGTTTCGCTTCGAGGACAGATGCCTGAAGTTCATCGATGCGGGAATTGCGGCCCCGATAGTCGAAGACGTATTTGCGAGAACTGCCGTAATTGCCCAATGCACGGATAATTGCAGCCAGTTCCTCATCGTCCGTTGTCACGGCTCCTGCATCTCCGAAGGCACCGAGGTTTTTCGTGGGATAGAAACTGTGTCCTGCCGCAGAGCCCAAAGCGCCTGTGCGCTTTGGAAGGGAAAAGCGGCAGCCGTGCGCCTGGGCGTTGTCCTCTATAAGACGGAGGTTATGGCAGCGGCAGATGTCAGCAATCCGCTCGGTGTAGGCACAGAAACCATAAAGATGGACAATCATCACGGCGCGAGTACGGGCGGTGACAGCCTGCTCAATGAGGCGGTCGTCAATCTGGAAGGTGTCGGGGTCGGGCTCCACGAGCACCGGTTTGAGACCGCATTCAGTAACAGAGAGGATACTGGCGATATAGGTATTGGCTGGCACGATGACCTCATCGCCGGGGGTCATCACCCCCATCTCGATGTAGGCACGGAAAATGAGTGTCAAAGCATCGAGCCCGTTTCCACAACCGATACAGTGCTTCGTGCCGATGTAGTCGGCATAATGCTGTTCGAACTGTCGCGTGGCCTCACCCTTGAGATACCAGCCGCTATGCAGCACCTCATCGGCAGCATGTTCGTATGGCGCATTAATGGCCTTCAGGTCCAGATATTTACAAATCGTATTCATACCAATCGTAACATACACTACGTCCGCCGAAGCCCTGCTTCTGGAAGATCAGCGAAGAGTTAACCTCATTGGAGTTTTCTCTTGCAGAAGTGCCGAAGTCGAAATACGGACGGTGGAAGTCCATCCCGTTGAGCAGATGATCGAACAGCAGGTCGAGCGCGCCCAATCGTTTCCCCTCAGAAGAAGCCGAGATATACTGCGTATGCACCACCCGGGGCGTGAGATAGAGGACGGTGCCACCCATCGGCACAGTTCCCTGATAAGTCATGAAAAGGCGGATATTATCAGGGAAACGGTCTTTCAACAAGCGCATCTCCGATGCCGTATGCACCGGCACGGCATCATACTTGACAAGCAGATTTTCTGAGAGAATCGTCCAGAAAGCGTCCACATCGTCGCTTTCGCTCACCTCTAATCCACTCCGCCGGGCCTTCCGGACTCCAGAAAGGCGCGACTCGGTAAATTTCAAACGATGATGAAGGAAAACGGTGGAAGACACATCCCGTTCTATCAGTCTTGCATGACATCTGACGAAAAGTGCATAGACATCCTCCTCGGCAGGCAGCGACTGATAAATCCATGGCACCGGCTTATAAACAACCTTCCTGAAGCCATCCGAGCGTAACCTATCATTGACAGCGACAAAGGCTTCGCAGACATGCTCTACCGTGGCCTGGGCATCAGTCACGAAACCACCATAGGTCAGTCCCTGATGCGAGACGAATGTATCACCCTTCCGATTCCCTGGCAAGAGAGCAAACAATCGTCCTTTTCGATACACCATCATGGAATAATCCTCGAAACGGTCACTGTGATAGTCCATGTAGCGACGGTCGAAGAGGAACGTGCCATTTTTCGATTGTGCCACGAACCGATTCCACTCTGAAGCCCTGGCTGCCGTATATCGTATGACTTCAAACATTTGTCTATCTTGTCAGTTGCAGGAATTCATTATAGTCATAAATATATTCATCCTCGGAAAACAGCTCAGAGGCAAGCACCAGACAAACAGCACCACTTGAGAAATCCTCGAGGGTGCGCCACACGCCCGTCCCTATATACAAGCCCTGATATGGATGATTCAAGTGAAACGTCTGGCTCTCCTGACCGTCGAATACTTTTACATCGAAGGAACCGCTGACAGCTATCACGATTTCCTCGCAAGTGCGATGGGCATGGCCGCCACGACGTTCGCCAGATGGTACATCATACGTCCAATAGACACGGGCGATATCGAATGGCACATTCTTCATCTGCTCGGCAACGGTCAGATTGCCACGAGGATCAACGATCTTCGGCAGGTCTATTATCCAGGCTTTCTCTTGTCTCATATCATTATAAACGGAATAATCGCGAAAATATTATCTGGGCGCCCCAACTAACTACCAGAGAAATCAGCACACACATGGTCAGCATCCACATCGCAGGCATGTCAGGCAGGTGGTGCCGGACGATTGCAATAAGCATCTGATGTGTCAGATATAATGGCATGCTCAGTGAACCTAGGAAAATCATCGGTCTCGATTTCAACAGATTGGAAAGCCAACCACGCTGTTGGGCAAAGACACCGATCATCGGAATCAGTACCAACCAGAACAGTGGGGCATTGCGAAATTTCTCATCCGACATCGGATAGACGGCCAAAGCAAAGAGCAACCCCACGAGCAACAACGGCTCCATACCCCGAGGACTCGTCCATCTTCCGTAATATCGCGCCAGGAGCATTCCCAAATAGAAATCGATAAATCGCACGAGCGGATGAACATAGAGAATCGCATTCACCCGACTATATGGCACCAAGAGATAGATTGCTATGCCGGCTGCCAAGACAGTAAGCGTCAGAGCTGGCGATATGCGCCTGTAGACGGACGGGAACACCAGATAACAGAACATCAGGCTGGACAGGAACCACGACACGCTGTTGCACGAGAAGTAATAGTCCGCATCGGGCACCCAACTCTGCAGAAGCAATGCATTGAGTATCACCCTTCCGTCAATTGCCGAGCGACTGACGATCAGAAAGAGCAAAAGACAGAGGATATGGAGAGGATAGCACTTCAGCAACCGGCGCTTCAGGAAACGACCGAAGCTGAACGACCCCTCGCTGATTTGCGGACCGTAACCCAAGGACAACACAAAGCCACTGAGCAAAAAGAAAAAGGCAACACCACAGTCACCACCCGCGTCCAATGCATGAATATCCTTATAATCAAAATGTGACAGGAATATCAGCATCACAAATACAAAACGCAGAGACTGTAGCGTTGCTATCATCTCATTCACTTTTACCTCAATTTCGCATAGGGATCAGTGCCGAGGACGGTCTTCGCCAGGCGTTTGGCCTTATCACGGAGGACGTTGACGTCATCACCCACCTCGCCGTAACAGAGCACGACACCCATGCGACGGCCTTTGTGGGCTTCCGGCTTTCCGAAGATACGGATACGCGTACGGTCCTCCCTCAGTGCATCCACGAAATTATAATCAAGCAATGAGCGGTCTACAGGTGTAGAGGCCTCCTTAGGCGACAGGATGACCGCACTGGCACCGGCATGTTCCAGATGGATGCCGGCAATGGGCAGTCCCATCACGGCACGGAAATGCAGTTCGAATTCGCTCAAGTTGGTAGTATGACCGAGGGTCACCATGCCCGTGTCGTGCGGACGGGGCGAGAGCTCTGAGAAGATCACCTCATCCTGCTTGGTCAGGAAGAACTCCACGCCCCAGATACCGGCGCCAGTCAGCGCCTTCGTCACCTTGTCGGCCATCATCTGCGCCTGCTTCAGGGCCTCGTCGCTGATCTTATACGGCTGCCATGACTCACGATAGTCACCGCTCTTCTGCACATGTCCTATAGGCGGACAGAACAGCGTCGGCCAGCCATGCTGCTGAGTGACGGTAAGCAGCGTGAACTCAGAGTCGAAATCGATAAACTCCTCGATGATCACCTCCTTCACATCACCGCGACTGCCTTCCATCGCCTCCT
Source organism: Prevotella sp. (assembly GCA_016290175.1). Taxonomy (GTDB): domain Bacteria; phylum Bacteroidota; class Bacteroidia; order Bacteroidales; family Bacteroidaceae; genus Prevotella. Next base: position 8,519 of record JAEETD010000048.1, read on the forward strand.
TGAAGGCCTGCTCCAGCTCGCCGTCATTATGCACGTAGCTCTGACCGTGACCACTCGACGACATCAGCGGCTTCACGACACATGGGAAGCCGATCTCGTCGGCTGCGGCCTTGAACTCATCGAAGGTCTTGGCATAGAAATACTTCGCCGTGCGCAGACCCAGTTCCTTCGCAGCCAGGTCGCGGATGGCGCGGCGGTTCATGGTGTAGTTGACGGCACGGGCCGAGGGAACCACCTGAATGCCTTGTTCCTCGAACTTGAAGAGCCGCTCCGTGCGGATGGCCTCGATCTCCGGAACAATGATATCAGGTTTGTGTTTGTTGACGACAGCTTCGAGCGCATCGCCGTCGAGCATGGAGAACACTTCGCGCTCATCTGCCACCTGCATAGCGGGCGCATTGTCATATCTGTCGCAGGCAATCACATACTGGCCGGCACGCATGGCGGCAATCACGAACTCCTTACCCAGTTCTCCTGAGCCTAAAAGCAAAATCTTTTTCATCTCTTTATTGTTTGTTGTAGCATCTGCCACTCAGGAGTGACAGCTAGTTTCCGGATACAGTTATCGATACGTTCCATCGTCTCCTCCTGCGAGAGATCCAGTTCCCTGGCAATCTCCTGGAGTGACTTCCGCTCACATCCGAAGAGGCCATAATAATGGGTCACCGCCTCCTCTTCCTCAGGTTGGAGCAGAAAGAGCAGATGCTCCAGATAGTGTTCCATCTGAGGAGTGATGCCTGTGGGACTTATGCCGACATGCACCAGGAAAGAGTGAAGAGAACGGGTCAATGCATCCATACGCAGGGGTTGCCGTGGCACGGCAACAGACATTAACGGTTGGCGTACATATTATCGTAATACTTCTGGTAGTCGCCAGAGGTCACATTGTCGAGCCACTCCTGATTGTCGAGATACCAGCGGACGGTCTTCTCAATACCCTCTTCAAACTGCAGGCTAGGCTCCCAGCCCAGTTCCTTCTGGAGTTTTGATGAGTCGATAGCATAGCGGAGGTCGTGGCCGGCGCGGTCGGTAACGAAAGTAATCAGATCCATATCCTCGCCTTCCTTACGACCCAGCAGACGGTCGACAGTCTTGATCACCACCTTGATGATGTCGATGTTCTTCCACTCGTTGAAGCCACCGATATTATAGGTATCGGCAATCTTTCCCTCGTGGAAGATCACGTCGATGGCACGGGCATGATCCTCAACATAGAGCCAGTCGCGCACGTTCTCGCCCTTGCCATAGACGGGCAACGGCTTGCGATGACGGATATTGTTGATGAACAGCGGGATCAACTTCTCCGGGAACTGATAGGGGCCGTAGTTGTTCGAGCAGTTGGTCACGACGACGGGCATGCCGTAAGTGTCATGATAAGCGCGGACGAAGTGGTCTGAAGAAGCCTTGGCGGCTGAATAGGGAGAATGAGGATTATACTTCGTGGTCTCGAGGAAGAACTTGTCGCCGTAGGCCAGATGATGCTCCGACGACGAGGCCGTTGTGGTAAACGGAGGCTCGATGCCCTCAGGATGTGTCAATTCCAATGCGCCATACACCTCATCAGTCGAGATATGATAGAATCGCTTACCCTCATATTTCTCAGGCAGACTCTCCCAATAGAGCTTGGCAGCCTGAAGCAGAGACAGCGTTCCCATCACGTTGGTCTTGGCGAAGGTGAAAGGATCCTTGATCGAACGGTCGACGTGCGACTCGGCAGCCAGATGGATGATGCCGTCGACCTTCTTGTCCTGCATCAGCTGGTAGAAGGCGTCGAAATCGCAGATGTCCATCTTCACAAACTCGTAGTTCGGTTTGTCCTCGATGTCCTTCAGGTTCGCCAGATTGCCGGCATACGTCAGCTTGTCGAGATTGATGATGTGATACTCGGGATACTTGTTCACAAACAGGCGCACCACGTGGCTTCCAATAAAGCCTGCGCCACCAGTAATAACGATTGTTCTTTTCATTTTCTTATCTTGTTTTATTGTCTCCTAAAGTAATTACTTCCAAATCTTTGAACTCGCGGCCGTCGATGGTCAGGCGTACGAGCGTGCGGTCCTTGTGCCAGCCCTGCAGGCCTGCGGCCCCGGGATTGATGTGCAGCAGACCGAGTGTCTTGTCGTATTTGACCTTGAGGATGTGCGAGTGCCCGGCTACGAAGAGCTGCGGGGGATTGGCGAAAAGCGTCGAGCGGACGCTGAAGTCATAGTTTCCCGGATAGCCGCCGATGTGCTTTATGAGCACGTCGACATCCTCGACCTTGAACCGGTTCAGCTCGCGATACATCAGCCGCAGGTCTCCCCCGTCGCAATTGCCGCAGACGGCACGGAAGGGTCGGAAGGCGGCGAGTTTCTCGGCCACCTCGACACTGCCGATATCGCCGGCGTGCCAGATTTCGTCGCAGGGCTCGAAATAATGGAGATATTTCTCGTCCCAATAGCTGTGCGTATCGCTTAAGATGCCTATCTTCTTCATATATTAAACCGCTTTCTGATAAACGAGGCGATGATCTTCTCGGTCTCCACGAACCCGAGGATGCTGGAGTCGATGCAGAGGTCATAGCTCTCGGCCGCGCCCCATTTCTTGCCGGTATAGTAATTATAGTAGGCTGCGCGCTTCGATTCCTTTGATTCGATGAACTTCCGCGCCTCTTCATAATCCATGTGCTGCTTGTTCATGATTTGATCAATGCGGTATTTCATTGAGGCGGTGATAAAGATATTCACCGTATTCGGGAAAGCGCGCAGAATATAGTCGGCACAGCGGCCTACAAAGACACAAGAGCCCTCTTTGGCAGCCTTCTGGATGGCATCGCTCTGAAACTGGAACAGGCTCTCCTGCGAGAAGTTGGTCTTATACATGCTCCCACCGCTGACGTGCGAGGTCTGCATATTGAAAAGACCCTTTAGGAAACCTTTCTTCTCATCGTTCTGCTCGAAGAATTTCTCTGAGAATCCACTCTCCTTGGCCGCCAGATTGAGCAGTTCGCGGTCATAGTAATTCGCCTGGAAGTCGAGCGCGAGCATCCTTCCGATGTCGTGTCCACCACTCCCCAGTTGCCTTCCTACGTTAATAATAATATGTTTCATATCACTATTCACTATTCACTTTTAACTTCTTCATGTACCACATCAGCATCGGTATCGTCATTGCGAACGAACCGAAGTCAGAGGCCGGCATCGAATACCACACACCGTCGAGATCCAAAAACAGTGGAAAGACATACGCCATTGGCAACAGCAGGAAGAGCTGGCGCGACAGCGAAAGGAAGATGGATACCTTCACCTTGCCGATGCACTGGAAGAAATTCGTAATCACCGCCTGCGAGCCGACGACGAAGAACACCAGCATATCTATCTTAATGCCCTTTGCAGACAGATCAAGCAGTGTCGGATCGGTAGTAAAGATGCGCGCAATCTGCCGAGGGAATGCCATCGACAATCCCCATCCCACCAATAGGATCATGGTGGCACAAACAATGGTAAGCCACAGGCATCGGAACATGCGGTCGTATTTCTCAGCGCCGTAATTATAGCCCACGATAGGTTGCATACCCTGGTTCATACCCATCACAAACATAAAGAACACCATCACCACCGAATTGGCTATCGAATAGGCGCCCACAGCCATATCACCACCATAGCGCACAAACTGATTGTTCATGAAAATGACAATGACGCACGATGTCGTCTGCATCAGGAAGGGCGAGATGCCGATAGCGATGATATTCTTGACCAGCTGCGACTTCAGCCGGTAGATTCCGCGCTTCAGATGCAACAGTTCCTTCTTGTCTGAGAATATCCACATCTGCCAGCACAACGCCAGCGACTGCGAGGTGATAGTAGCCAAAGCCGCACCTCGGATGCCCCAGCGGAACCACCAGACAAAGGCGATGACAAGCACGATATTACAGGCCACCGTAAACAACGTCGCATACATCGCATGTTTTGGTTTTCCTGCAGCACGCAGTACAGCGTTCATACCAAAATACATGTGCGTCACCATATTACCCAGCAGGATGACCACCATAAACTCACGGGCATAGGGAAGCGTCATCTCTGAAGCACCGAAGAACAGCAGAATCGGGTCGAGGAACAACAAACAGATGACCATAAATGCGAATCCTATTATCAGGTTCAGCGTCACCGTGTTGCCCAGCAGATGCTGCGCCGTATCATAATCCCGCTGCCCGAGTTTCACCGAGATGCACGTCGATGAGCCCACACCCACGGCAGCACCAAAAGCCGCGCTCAGGTTCATGAAGGGAAACGTGATGCCCAGACCCGCAATAGCCTCTGGACCGACAATCTGGCCAATCATCGCTCGGTCGATTATATTATACAGGCTCGACGCCGTCATGGCCACGATGGCCGGCAGGGCATACTGCCAGAGCAGTTGTCCCACGGGCTTCTGACCCAATGCGAGAGCGGCTTGCTTGTTGTCCATCTATACCTTTTTATTATATAAACGTGTGCAAAGGTACGAATAAACGAGCGAAAAACCAAATTTTATTTGAGTTTTTCCAAGCGGGAGTATCTTCGAACGAAGTTCAGATATCGTGGCCGGGCGGTGCAGAATCAAATAAACCGTATTATTAAGGCAATAAATTTGGTGTTTAGCCCGCTTATTCGTAACTTTGCAGGCGAAATGAAACATCATACCATCACACGAGTGATTCTCATGCTCATGGTGACGCTCCTGAGCGGCATTGTGGCGGAGGCTGCGGGCAAGGTGAGATATCCCGGCGGCAGACAGTACATCTGGCGCTATACACTCTGCGACAAGCAGGGCTCAGCCTTTTCGCTCGACCACCCCGGGCGCTGGCTCTCGCACAAATCGATCGAGCGCCGACGCCGGCAGGGACTCGCGCTCGACTCCACCGACCTGCCCGTCAGCGCAAAATATCTCCGCGAGATGGAGCGCTTCGCCACTCATGAGAACAGGGCCAAGGCCCACTTCATCGGCACGAGCCGCTGGCAGAACACGGTGCTCGTGCGGTCAAATGACACGACGCTGCTGCGCGGGCTGACAGGGCTCGGGTTCGTCAGGGAGGCACGGCAGGTATGGGTGTCGCCCGACTCTATCGAGCGCGGACCGGCGAAGGTGAAAGTGCACGAGGGATGGAACCCCTGGGACAGCATCCGCGGCGAGCACTACGGGCACGGCCGCGAACAGATAGAGATGCTCCAGGGCCATCGGCTGCACAATATCGGCCACCGAGGCCACGGCATGACCATCGCCGTGCTCGACGGAGGATTCCAGAACTGCGACCAGATACCGGCCATCCTTCGGGCCAGCATCCTTGGCACCCGCGACTTCGTCTGCCCCGAGGAGCCCGGAAAATCTGGGATTCCGGCTGGCACCGTTGAGTACGCTGCTGTGTCACAGCAGTCCTCCACCCGCCTCTACCGCGAGACCGACCACGGCACGAAAGTGCTCTCGGCCATGGCTGCCAACGAACCGCAGATACTTGTAGGAACAGCGCCTGAAGCCCGCTACTGGCTGCTGCGCTGCGAGGATCAGCAGACAGAGCAGCCCGTGGAGGAAGACTACTGGACCATGGCGGCAGAATTCGCCGACTCCGCCGGTGTGGACATCATCAGCTCGAGCCTCGGCTATAACGAATACGACGGCCATCTGGGCGACTACCGCCTGCGCGACCTCGATGGACGGACGGCCCTCATCTCGCGCTCGGCATCGATGCTGGCACAGAAAGGCATCATCCTGGTCAACTCTGCCGGCAACCTCGGCATGGGGCCCTGGAAGAAAATCACCTTCCCTGCCGATGCACAGGATATCCTGACCGTAGGGGCAGTGAACAATGACAGGAAGAATGCTCCCTTCTGTGGCGTGGGCCCCACGCAGGACGGACGGGTGAAGCCCGATGTGACGGCCCTGGGCAGTCCGGCCTCGCTGATATCCGGCCGCGGCACCGTGATCAGGGATATGGGCACATCGTTCTCCACGCCTATCGTCGCGGGGCTCGTGGCGTGCCTCTGGCAGGCCCTGCCCGACAAGACCGCCCGAGAAATCATCAACCTCGTGCGCCAGACCGCCAGCCAAAATCAGGAACCCGACAATATCTACGGCTACGGCATCCCCAACTTCTGGCGGGCGTACATGATCGGCAAAATGAAAAGTGAAAAGTGAGAAGTGAAAAGTTTTTAAGCCTCCTCGAGCTTAATCAGCTGGTACGCGAGGTGATTGAATGCGAGATGCCCGATGACTATTGGGTAGAGGCGGAGCTGTCGGAATGCCGCGAGTCGAAAGGCCATTGCTACATGGAGCTCGTGCAGTACGACGAAGGCACCGCTGTTGGGTATACTACTATGCCACAGCAGTCCCCCGCCCGCTCCGTCCCCATCGCCAAGGCCTCAGCCAAGTGCTGGGCCACGAAATGGATGCTCATCCGGCCCTATTTCGAGCGCACCACCGGCCAGCAGCTCCATGCCGGCATGAAAGTGCTGCTGAAAGTCCATGCCCAGTTTCACGAGGCCTACGGTTTCTCATGGATCGTCACCGACATCGACCCCACCTATACCCTCGGCGACATGGCCCGCAAGCGCCAGGAAATCATCCGCCAGCTGAAAAAAGAAGGCGTGTTCGATCTGCAGAAAGAACTGCGTCTGCCATTGTTCTGCCAGCGCATCGCCGTCATCTCGAGCGAGACCGCCGCCGGCTATGGCGACTTCTGCAACCAGCTGGCCGATAATCCCTACGGATTTAAGTTCGAGGTCAGGCTCTTCCCTGCCATCATGCAGGGCGACGACGTGGAGCAGAGCATCATCGCCGCACTGGAGCGGATTTATAGTTTAGAGTTCGACTGCGTCGTCATCATCCGCGGCGGAGGTGCCACAAGTGACATGAGCGGTTTCGACACCCTCGCCCTGGCAGAGAATGTCGCCAACTTCCCCCTGCCTGTCATCACCGGCATCGGCCACGACCGCGACGAGAGCATACTCGATCTGGTGAGCCACACCCGGGTCAAGACGCCTACTGCCGCCGCAGCCTTCCTCATTGATCACCTGAAGACCGTGATGGATATCCTCAACGACTCGCAGGAACAGATCCTCCGGCTGGCACAGCAGAAACTCACCTATTATAAGTCACAGTTTGCCACCGTGGCGGAGGTGCTGCCCAGGCTCTTCGCCAACGTTAAAGTGCGCCAAGAGGCCCGCCTCGACAATCTCCACAGCCGCCTCATCCTCAGCAGCGGTAGCAAACTCACCACTCTCCACTCTCAACTCTCCACTCTCTCCGATCGTCTCCCCATCCTGCTCGACCGCCGTCTGATGGCTGAGAAGCACCGTTTGCAACTCATCGAGGAGAAGGCCAGGAGCCTCGACCCCGCCCAGTTGCTCAGCCGTGGCTATAGTATGACGATGAAAGACGGCAAGATTGTCCGTGATCCCCAGACGCTGCATAAAGGCGATGAGATCGAGACCCGTTTAGAAAAAGGAACCATCAAATCAATAGTAAAATGAATCAGGAACAGAAATACGAAGCCGCCTTCGCGCAGCTACAGGACATCGTCCGCAAGATGGAAAGCGACGAGTACAGTATCGACGAAATCGCTGTGCAACTCAAGGAAGCACAGCGACTCATCAAGTTCTGCAAGGACAAACTGACCAAGACAGAACAGGAAATCCAGAAGATTCAGGCCGAACGCGAGTAATCCCTGTTAGAAATAGAAGGAGCATAAGCCGTCATACCGACTGCCAGAAAAGCCAACAAAAGTAACTATTTCATCTTTTTCGCTTATTAATATTGTTTAAAAAACGCTGCAAAGGTAGCCATTTCTGCGAAAACGGACAAGAAAAGGTAAGCAAAAAGCGATTTTTCAGGGGATTTTGTTGTTTAAAAGCAAGAATTTGATTACTTTTGCAAACAAATAAACGCAAAACGATATTAAAAAGACATAAGCAAATGAAGAATTTAGATTGGGGTAGTCTGTCATTCGGCTACATGAAGACCGACTACAACGTACGTTGTTACTATCGTGATAGTAAATGGGGCGAAATCGAAGTTTGCTCCGATGAGTATCTGAACCTGCACATGGCCGCTACCTGTCTGCACTATGGTCAGGAGGCATTCGAGGGTCTGAAAGCCTATCGTTGTCCCGACGGCAAAGTGCGCATCTTCCGTGTCGACGAGAATGCAGCCCGTCTGCAGAGCACCTGCCGCGGCATTATGATGCCTGAGGTCAGCACCGAATTGTTCACGGAGATGGTGAAGAAGGTGGTCCGCCTGAACCAGGAGTGGATTCCTACTTACGAGAGTGGTGCCACGCTCTATATCCGTCCGCTGCTCATCGGTACCAGCGCCCAAGTGGGTGTACATCCTTCTAAGGAATACTGCTTCCTGATCTTCGTCACCCCCGTGGGCCCGTACTTCAAGGGAGGTTTCGCTGCCAATCCTTACGTCATCATCCGCGACTACGACCGCTCGGCTCCCCTTGGAACTGGTAAGTATAAGGTAGGCGGTAACTACGCTGCCTCTCTCTTCGCCAACAACCTGGCTCACGAGAAGGGTTACGCCTGCGAGTTCTATCTCGACGCCAAGGAGAAGAAATACATGGACGAGTGCGGTGCGGCCAATTTCTTCGGCATCAAGGATAATACCTACGTCACACCGAAGTCATCCTCTATCCTGCCCTCTATCACCAACAAGTCGCTGATGCAGGTGGCCGAAGATCTCGGTATGAAGGTAGAGCGTCGTCCGATTCCCGAAGAGGAACTCGAGACCTTCGAGGAGGCAGGTGCCTGCGGAACAGCAGCCGTCATCAGCCCGATCTCTTATATCGACGACCTTGATACTGGCAAGCGCTACTCCTTCGGTGAGAAGCCAGGCCCGATGTCAAAGAAACTCTTCGACACTCTCCGCGGCATCCAGTACGGTGAGATTGAGGACAAGCACGGCTGGACAACGGTAGTGATTGAGTAGTGAATAGTTAACAGTGAATAGTATGAGAGCGTTACCTCAACTCGGCTTTGTAGAGGCTGTCAGACTGGCCTCCAGCCGCATTCTGGATTTCAAGGGTCGCAGCCGCCGCTCAGAATTCTGGTGGTGGATGCTGATTGTGATGATTGCCAACTGGGTGTTCACCTCATTCACAAGCAATCTTATGGTCAGCGGCATTATTGCCGCCATTGTCATGTTCTTCGGTCTGGCCGCCACCGCGCGACGTCTGCAGGATGCAGATAAGAGCGCTTGGTGGGTGTACATCAGCTATGCCTTAGGCATCGCGAGCAACATCTTCTTAGCCACTTCGTCTGCCATGAACACATTGGTGGAAGAAGCGTTGAGCGGTTCAATGAACGAAAAAGTCATCCAAAAGGTTTTGGCCAACAATGCAGGCGAGATGGGGCTTTATGCCTGCATTTCCGTCCTATTTGCCATTTTCGCGCTCATCGTCATCATCATGTGTCTGAAGGACAGTGATCCGGAAATGACCGAGCACGGCGAGTCACCCAAATACGTCAACGAATAAATAACGCATGGGAAAAGGCAAGCTGGCGAAGTTCGCCGACATGGAGACCTATGAGAACGTGTTCCAGTACCCCTATTCGGTAGTGGAACACGTGCCCTTTGACATGCAGGGTCATTGGCACGAGCAGTATTTCCACAACCAGAATCCCATTGTGCTGGAGCTCGGCTGCGGCAAGGGAGAATACACCGTGGAGCTCGCCAAGCTACACCCTGACATGAACTTCATCGGCGTCGACATCAAAGGAGCCCGCATGTGGACAGGTGCCACCCAGGCCATCAACGAAGGACTGAAGAATGTGGCTTTCCTCCGCACCAACATCGAGATCATCGAGCGATTCTTCGCCGAGGACGAGGTGCAGGAGATCTGGCTCACCTTCTCCGACCCGCAGATGAAGAATCCCCGCAAGCGTCTCACATCGACTTATTTCATGGAGCGTTACCGCAAGTTTCTCATCGACGGCGGCATCATCCACCTGAAGACCGACTCCAACTTCCTTTTCACCTACACCACCTATATGGTGGAGCATAACCACCTGCCCGTGCTCCTGAGCACCAGAGACCTCTATTCAGAATCCTCTGAGAACTCCGAGTACTCTGAGGCCTCCTCTATTCAGACCTACTACGAATCCATGTGGATTGCCCGCGGTCTGAATATCAAGTATATGAAATGGCAATTACCTCGCAACGGCGAACTGACAGAGCCCGATGTCGAAATCGAACTCGACGACTACCGCTCCTACCACCGTTCAAAGCGCAGCAGCCTCGATAAAGCGAAGTAAAGGTAAAAAAGTAAAAAATTAAAAAAGTAAAGGGTAAAAAAATGAAGACAGACAATGGTTTTATGGCAAAGGTAATGGGATTGGCAAAAGGTGTTTTACCTTTTTACCTTTTTACCCTTTTACCTTTTTGTGCCTTTTCACAAACGACAAAGAATGTGACGGTTGATGCCGTCGGTCAGCTCTCGAAACAGATTACAACTGACGAGAAGTTTACAATCTCTGAACTGAAGGTCAGCGGTCCGCTCAATAGCGCCGATGTCAAGTTCCTACAACAGATAGTCAACCGCAGCAAGGCTAACGAGAAGAAAGGCGAGTGCGTAGTCACCGCCGTCGACATCTCAGAAGCCGTCTTCACAGAAGGCAAGGAGGCCAAGGCTACCAACAAACTGCCCAATGGTCTTTTCTCAGGTGCCAAGCAACTGCTGAAGGTCACCCTGCCACAGGGTATCACCAACATCAGCAAGAGCTGTTTCGACGGTTGTGCCGCCCTACCGGAGATCGATATACCCTCGAGTGTTATCACCATCGAGAATCAGGCTTTCCAAGGCTGTGAGAGTCTGGCGGCCATATCCATCCCCAGGAATGTCGCCACCATAGGCGACGAGGCCTTCGAGAACTGCACGGCTCTTACCAGCGTGGAGATTCCTGACAATGTCAGCGACCTGGGCTCACAGGCATTCAACGGCTGCAAGGCTCTCACCAGTATCAACATCGCAGGAAAGGTCAAGAAAATCGGCAGTTCTACCTTCAAAGGTTGTGAGGCGCTCACCAGCGTCAGTCTGCCCAAAGACCTGAAATCCATCGGCAACGATGCCTTCCGCGACTGCAAGAGTCTCCCCACAATCGACCTACCCGAAGATGCCGATGAGATCGGGAACTCCGCTTTTGAAAACTGCACCAGTCTCTCCTCCATCGAAATGGGCAATGTCAGCAAGATAGGCAGCAATGCATTCGAGGAGTGCAAGAGTCTCGTCGCTGTCACCCTCGACAAGCTCTCGAAGCTCGGCAGCGGCGTCTTCAAGAACTGCACCGCCATCACCACCATCAACATCCAGGGGACACTCAATGAGATCAATCCCAACACCTTCTACGGCTGTACCAGCCTCGTCTCCGTCAGTCTGCCCGCCTCCATCAAGGAGATAGGCAACAGCGCCTTCGAGAAGTGCCAGAGCCTCAGCGAGTTTGAATTCCCCTCGGCACTGACGAAGATCGGCTCAGGTGCCTTCGAAGACTGTACCAGCCTGCATGAGGCCATCATTCCTAACATGGTGAAGAATATCGGCAGCAGCGCCTTTGAAGGCTGCACCACGCTCGACAGTGTAGCCATCAACGGATTCATTCAGGAGATTGACAGCAAGACCTTCTACCGTTGCAACGCCCTGCGCCGGGTCATCATCCCTGCCTCCGTCAAGAAGATCGGCACCAAGGCATTCCAGGAGTGCAGCGTTCTGAGAAGCATCGATCTGCCTGTATCCCTGGTGAGCATCGGCGATGACGCTTTCGAGAAGTGCGCTTCGCTGGAGAGCATCAAGATCCCCATTGCTGTGACCAGCATTGGCAGCGATGCCTTCTATGAATGCACGATGCTATCGAAGGTTGAACTGCCCGTGGCCCTGAAGAAGATTGGCGGCGAGGCCTTCGCCAAGTGTCCGTCGCTTCGCGATGTCATCCTCAACTGCCCCACCCCTCCAGCTATCTCCAAGAGCACGTTCAAGGATGTCATCAGCTGCTCTTTCTGGCTTCCCAAGAGCACCAAACCGCTCTACATGGCCAACAAGGAGTGGGTGAAGGTCTACGTACTCAAAGAAAAAGAATAAAATGGCATTATATCCCCAACTGATTATTGACGCGCTGGCAACCGTCGTGTATGCCGGCACGAAGAAAAACCTCGTGGAAAGCGGTATGGTGGCTGATACGCCAGCCATTGCCGCTCCTCAAGAAGAGGGCGACCCCTGGCACGTCAAGGTCGTACTAGAGTTTCCTCGCGACACTGATCCCTTCCTGAAATCCACTGTCAAGGCCGCCGAGGCCGCCATCAAGTATTATTGTAAGAAGGAGTCAGGAGACAGGAGTCAGGAGTCTGGAGAGGTCGACGTCGAGATCATCACCGAGTTTAAGTCAGCTCCCCGTCCTGAGGTTGGCCAGATGCTGCCTTGCGTGAAGAACATCATCGCCGTGAGCAGCGGCAAGGGCGGCGTGGGCAAATCCACCGTCTCTGCCAACCTCGCCATCGCCCTCGCCCGTCTGGGCTATCGTGTGGGGCTGCTGGATACCGATATTTTCGGGCCCTCCATGCCCAAGATGTTTGATGTGGAGGACGAGCGTCCCTATGCCGTGAAGAAAGACGGACGCGATCTCATCTGTCCCATCGAGAAATACGGCGTCAAACTTCTCTCCATCGGTTTCTTTGTCTCCCCCACCACCGCTACCCTCTGGCGCGGCGGCATGGCCACGAGTGCCCTGAAACAGCTCATCGCCGATGCAGATTGGGGCGAGCTCGACTATTTCATCCTCGACACACCTCCCGGCACCTCCGACATCCATCTGACGCTCCTGCAGACGCTGCCCATCACGGGCGCTATCATCGTCTCAACCCCCCAGCAGGTGGCCCTTGCCGATGCCCGCAAAGGTATCGACATGTATCGCAACGACAAGGTGAACGTGCCCATCCTCGGACTCATCGAAAACATGGCATGGTTCACCCCTGCCGAACTGCCTGAGAACAAATACTACATCTTTGGTAAGGAAGGCTGCAAACAACTGGCAGAAGAGATGAATGTGCCTCTGTTGGCTCAGATACCTCTCGTTCAGAGCATCTGCGACAATGGTGATGCCGGCACTCCTGCTGCCCTATCGAGCGACACCGCCACCGGCCTCGCTTTCATCAATCTGGCCCAGGCCGTCGTCACCGTCGTCAACCGCCGCAACAAAGAGCAGCCTAAGACCAAGATCGTCGGTACAAAATAAGCAATCCCCGCTCAAAGTGAGTGGGGATTGCTTTTTATTTCGGCTGTAGGTCGGCATACTCATGGGCGACATTCTCGATGCAGGGGCAATCCTTCTGGGGGTCGAGGTCATGGTGCCCTACAATCACAGCGCGGGGGTAAGTCCGGTGTAACTGTCGCAACAGCCATCTGAGAGCCTTCTTCTGCGCTGGCG
>JAEETD010000049.1 GCA_016290175.1 Prevotella sp.
CTTGGCACCATCCTGAGCCTTGATGCCTGCATAGATATCAATATCTTTAAACTGTTTACGCATAATTCAAGTCTCCTATTCTTTAGATACCAAGTTTCTGATTATATTCTTTCAAAGTCTCAAGCACATTACACTTCACGTGGATGTAGTTCTCGATGCCGGCTGCTTTCAGATCCTCCATACAGGCAGGCGCACCGGCCACCACGAACATTGCACGACCATTCAGATACTGGAAGGCGGGGATCGCATACTCAGCATACTCATCGTCAGAAGAACAGATCACCACGATGTCGGCCTTAGCTTCAAGTGCGGCATCTACGCCCTCTTCAACAGTCTTGAAACCGAGGTTGTCAATCACCTTATAACCGGCACAGGCAAGGAAGTTGCAAGAGAACTGTGCACGGGCCTGACGCATGGCGAGATTGCCGATGGTGAGCATGAAGGCGGTAGGAACCTTGGTCTCCTCAGTATGGATACGCAGGTCTTCGAAATCAGCAGCGAGGCGTGTGCTTTGGATTGCCTTGAAGGGCCGCTCGCAGGTCTCGTCTGTGGCTGTGCCGCAGCAACATGCTGTAACAGCCTTCTTGCCCTCGCTCTTCTCGGTGAAGTTCGGGAACTGGTTGGTACCCAGCAGGAACTCCTTACGCTTGGCAGCATCGCCATGACGCTTCACATTCGTGGCGTTGATATCATCCTGGATGGTACCAGCCTTCAATGCAGCGAGGAAGCCTCCCTCCTCTTCTACCTTCAGGAAGATCTTCCAGGCCTCGGTGGCCAGTGCATCCGTCAGGTGCTCAATATAATAAGAACCAGCGCCTGGATCGACAATCCGGTCAAAATGGCTCTCTTCCTTGATGATCAGCTGCTGGTTGCGGGCGATACGCTCTGAGAAGTCCGTAGCCTCCTCGTAAGGAGCATCAAACGGAGTTACCACCATCGAATGGACACTACCCAGGGCAGCACTCATGGCCTCTGTCTGCGAACGGAGCAGATTGACATAGCTGTCGAACAAGGTCTGATTATAGGTAGAGGTAGTGGCATTGATGATCATCTTACAAGCGCAGTCACACTTGGGCTCGTACTGCTTCACGATCTGAGCCCACAGCAGACGGGCTGCACGGAACTTCGCGATCTCCATGAAGTAGTTCTCTGAAACACCCATATTGAACTTGATGCTCTTGGCGGCCAGGTCCACATCCACACCAGCGTCTGTCAACTGCTGAAGATACTCATTACCCCAGGCCAGGGCATAGCCCAGTTCCTGTACGATATAGGCACCGGCATTGTTCAGGGCATCTGAGCTGACAGCGATGCAACGGAAGTTCGGATACTCCTTCAACGTCTCAACGAGCTTGGGGCCAGACTCCAGGAGAGGCGTCACGTCCTTGCCCTTCATCACCATCTTCGCCATCGGGTCGAAGGCGATAGAGCCAACCACCTTCTCCTTGTCATAGCCCTTCTTGGCGAAGAATGCCACGAGAATCTCAGCAAGCTCTAGCGAGTGCTTCGGACAGGTGGAGAAGTTCACCTCGATACAATCGCAGTAGATGTCATTGAGCAATGTCTCCACAGTCTCCTTCGAAACCAGCTTACCGGGGATCTTGAAGCCTAGCGAGTCGATACCCTTGTTCAGGATGTCGAGAGCCTTCTTGTTGGCCTCAGCAGCATCATTGACCACAATGTTCTGACGAACATACCACACATTTGTGTCCTTCTGGTTACCCCTTACAAACGGGAACTCTCCGGGGAGAGCATCGGGTGTTTTCAGGTTCGCCAGGTCTTCACGACGATAGAAAGGCTGTACATTAAAACCTTCATTAGTTCTCCACACGAGTCGTTTCTGGAAGTCAGCCCCTTTCAGGTCCACTTCAATCTTGTCCAACCACTCCTGAGTGGTGGGCGCTGTAAACTCGGTAAAGAGTTTTTCTTTGTTTGCCATAATTGAATTATTATATAAGTTATATAAGTTTCGCGTTTTAAGTTTCACTTAACAGACTGCAAAGATACAAACTTTTTATGCAAATTGGTCAAATGAATTGTGAAAGAAATAAAAAATCAGTTTTTATTCGAAATTATGTGCACAAATATGCGCTTTATGAGCAAAATTTTGATTAATTTTGCACGCGATTTAGAGAAGTTAGGTTTGTTATGGAATCATTTCAGTGGTTAAAAGACCTTTTTACGACGACTGACTCAGTGGCGCATATCGCGCTACTCTATGCCATTGTCATCGCCATTGGCGTATATCTGGGCAAGATCAAGATTTTCGGCATTTCACTCGGTGTCACCTTCGTGCTGTTTGCTGGCATCGTGGCCGGACATATCGGCTTCACCGCCCCGACAGATATCCTCACCTTCATACAGGACTTCGGACTGATCCTCTTCGTGTTTATGATCGGTCTGCAGGTGGGTCCCGGTTTCTTCGAGAGCTTCGGTACCCAGGGCATCAAGCTCAACGGACTGGCTGCTTCTGCTATCCTCCTGAACATCCTCGTGATGTTTGCCTGCTATTACATCTTCTTCGACAGCAATAACCCCACGAACCTGCCCATGATGGTGGGTACGCTCTATGGTGCTGTGACCAACACCCCGGGTCTTGGTGCGGCGAATGAGGCTTTGAACACGGTGTTCCCCAATGGAGCCCCTCAGATTGCCTCGGCTTATGCCTGTGCCTATCCCTTAGGTGTCCTGGGCATCATCGGTGCCATAGTATTAATAAGGTACGCGTGTAAGATTAAACTGGAGAAGGAGGAATACCGTCTGAAGGCGCTGGAGGAGACCAATACCAATAAAAAGCCCTTCAAGATGCATCTGGAGGTGACGAACAAGTACCTTGAGGGCAAGACGCTCCTGCAGGTACACGACTTCCTGAATCGTGATTTCGTGGTATCCCGACTGGTACACCAAGGAGAACTGTGTATTCCCAACCGCGATACCATCTTCCACGAGGGCGACCAGATGCTCATCGTCTGTGCAGAGGCTGACCAGGAGGCCATCACGGCCTTTATAGGTCCGAAGCTTGACATTGACTTCGAGCAGCAGGACCAGCCTCTGGTATCAAAGCGCATCCTCATCACCAACCCGAAGATTAACGGCAAGACGCTCGCGTCGATGCATTTCTCGAGTGTGCATGGTGTGAATGTCACCCGTGTCACCCGTCATGGCATGGACCTCTTCGCCTCTGCAGCCCTACCCTTGCAGGTGGGTGATAAGATCATGGTAGTAGGACCGGAGGATGCTGTCGACCGGGTTGCCAACCAGATGGGTAACTCCATCCGTCGTTTGGAGGCACCAAACATCGCAACCATCTTTGTGGGTATTTTTATCGGACTTATTTTCGGTATGTTCCCGTTGACCATTCCCGGCATGCCAGTGCCTGTGAAACTGGGTCTTGCGGGAGGTCCACTGATCATTGCTATTCTTATCGGACGTTATGGCTATAAGATCCACCTGGTGACCTATACCACCACCTCGGCCAATATGATGTTGCGTGAGATTGGTCTCGTGCTCTTCCTGGCCTCTGTAGGTATCAAGGCTGGCGCTGGCTTCTTCGAGACGGTGATTGAGGGCGACGGACTGCTCTATGTCCTCACAGGTTTCCTCATCACCATCATCCCCATCCTCATCATCGGACCGATTGCCCGTCTGAGGTATCATTTCAATTACTTCACCATCGCAGGTATGATTGCAGGTACCTATACTGATCCCCCTGCCCTGGCCTATGCCAACAGCATCTGTTCGAAAGAGGCGCCGGCTCTCGGCTACTCCACGGTCTATCCGTTGTCAATGTTCCTCCGTATCTTCACGGCGCAGATCATCGTCCTCTTCTTCTGTGGTTAGAACAACTAGAAATACTAGAGATACTAGAGATACTAGAATATATAATAATACAACAAAAAAATGAATAAGATTAAAATCCTGCTCAGTGGACTACTGCTGGTAAGCGCCTCAGCTGTTCTGGCTCAGGGAGCCAAGAACATCCGCCTCAACGAGGTGCTCACCAACAATACCACGAGCATTCTGGATGAGTTCGGTCAGCGTGAGGCGTGGATTGAGGTTGAGAACACCTCCTTCACCACTTACAACATCCGTGGTATGTACTTCACCACCGACCGAAGTGTACTCGACCCCAACATGAGTGTGCCGGAGCGTATCAAGCGCATGAGTGTCATCCCCAGTGGAGACACGCGTACACAGATTGGCGGTCGACAGCACCTGTTATTCTTCTGCAACTCCAACCCGGCTCAGGGCAAGTTGCACCTCTCTCTCAACGTGCCTGTCTCGGAACCGTTCTGGATCGGCTTCTACAATGGTAATGCCACCGAACTTATCGACTCAGTGAGTGTCCCAGCCCTGGCTGCCAACCAGTCGTATGCCCGCCATGGTAACAACTGGAAAGTCATGGCACCGGAGAATGTCACCCCCAAGACCGAGAACTTCATCAAGACCGACGAGACGAAGGACGCTTATCTTAAGCGCAACGACCCGCATGGCTTCGGCATCACCCTGCTTGCCATGGGCATCGTGTTCTTCTGCCTTTTCCTGCTCTTCGTGTTCTTCTGGATCTTCGGTGCCATCATGCGCCATCTTGACACAGCGAAGAAGGTGGTCAACACCCAACCCATCAAACCCATCACGAAGACGGTTGAGGTGACTCACGACTTGGCCCATGCCACAGGTAACATCCTTCAGGATGGTCTGAAGACGAGGGGTAAGGACAAGGAGGTCTATATCGCAGTCATCTCCATGGCACTCAAACAGTATCAGGATGATGTTCACGATGTGGAGTCGGGTATCATCACCATCAAGTCGAAGGATACCGATTGGACGGATGAAGGCAGTCAGATGACACATTTCTCCTCGCCTGTCATCCCCACCCAGCACAATGCGCCCCATATCCCCACCGGCCCCGCGTTAAAATAATGTTCAATTATCAATGTTCAATGGTCAATCAATATGAATAAGTATCAATATAAAGTACAAGGCGTCGATTACGACGTAGAGATCGAAGAAGTAGAGGGCAACGTAGCCAAGGTGAATGTCAACGGCATCCGTTTCGACGTGGAGCTGAAGCAGCCCATCAACCCCACCAGTAGCCTGAAGAAGGTTCATATCGAGGCTCCTAAGCCAGTGGCCCGTCCTGCTGTAGCCCCTGCTGCAGCACCAGCAGCCGACAAGCCCATGGCAGCTGGCACGGGTTCTCCTGTCAAGGCACCGCTCCCTGGCACTGTCACAGAACTCAAGGTGAATGTGGGTGATACGGTCAAGGTCGGTGATATCGTCATGGTACTCGAGGCCATGAAGATGCAGAACAACATTGAGTCTGAATACGAAGGCACTGTGACCTCCATCACCGTCAAGCAAGGCGAATCAGTCATGGAGGGTGCCATCCTGATGACCATCGGCTAAACATCTTACATCATCCATCTTACATCATCCATCATACATCTTACATCAATATGGATTTAGGTCAATTCATCATACAGAACTTTCATGAGTTCCTCACTTACACGGCATTTGCGAATGCCACAGTGGGCAACCTCATCATGATAGCAGTGGGTGCCTTCTTCATCTGGCTTGCCATCAAGAAGGACTTCGAACCCCTGTTGCTCGTCCCCATCGGACTGGGTATCATCCTCGGCAACATCCCCTTCCGCGCTGATGCGGGCCTGGAGATCGGTCTCTACGAAGACAACTCGGTATTGAACATCTTCTATCAGGGTGTCCGACAGGGTTGGTATCCTCCCCTCATCTTCCTGGGCATCGGTGCGATGACAGACTTCACGGCCTTGTTGGCCAATCCCAAGCTGATGCTCATCGGAGCAGCTGCCCAGTTCGGTATCTTCGGTGCCTACATGGTAGCACTGGCCATGGGTTTTGAACCCTCTCAGGCTGCCGGTATTGCCATCATCGGTGGTGCCGATGGTCCTACCGCCATCTTCCTGAGTTCAAAACTCTCGCCCAACCTGATGGGTGCCATCGCCGTCTGTGCCTATTCCTACATGGCACTCGTACCGGTGATCCAGCCGTTTATCATGCGTCTGCTCACCACCAAGAACGAGCGTGTCATCAAGATGAAGCCGGGTCGTGAGGTGTCTCAGACCGAACGTATCCTCTTCCCCATCATCGGACTGTTACTGACAACGTTTATCGTACCTTCCGGTCTGCCTCTGTTGGGTATGCTGTTCTTTGGTAACCTGTTGAAGGAGAGTGGCAAGACCACGCGTCTGGCAAAGACCGCTGGAGCAGCCCTGAACGATATCGTGGTGATGCTCCTGGGTCTCACCGTAGGCTGTTCTACACAGGCCTCGGAGTTCCTGACCCTCAACACCATCAAGATCTTCGCCCTGGGTGCAATGGCCTTTATGATTGCCACAGCCTCGGGTGTCTGCTTCGTGAAGATCATGAACCTCTTCCTGCCGGAGGGCAAGAAACTGAACCCGCTGATTGGTAATGCCGGTGTGTCGGCAGTGCCTATGGCAGCGCGTATCTCCAACAACCTCGGTCTGGAGTACGACCGTCATAACTTCCTGCTCATGCATGCCATGGGTCCGAACGTGGCAGGTGTCATTGGCTCCGCCGTCGCTGCCGGTGCTTTGCTGGGATTCTTGTCATAGGAATAATTAGTGAAAAGTCATAGACCAAAAATAGCGATTATTGACCCCAACACCCTCTCGGTGTTGGGGTTAAAATCTATCCTCCAGAACGTGATGCCGATTATGACAGTCGACACCTATGGGTCGTTCACGGAACTGGAGGCGAATCATCCCGAACAGTATTTCCATTATTTCGTGGCGATGAACGTGGTTCTCGAGAACAAGCCTTTCTTCCTGGCGCAACGCAAGAAGACGATTGTCCTTACCCTCTCCCTCGATACCACCTCACTGCTATCGGAATTTCATAGTCTTTGCATCAACGTACCGGAGTCAGAGCTGGTACGCTCCCTCCTGGCTCTCGAGCAACATGCCCATGGTCATGGTCAGAACCTTCCGGCTATGCCAAAGGCCCTCCAACAGAAGATTCTCTCTGACCGGGAGATCGAGGTGATGGCTCTCATAGTACAGGGCTTCATCAACAAGGAGATTGCAGACAAGCTGAATATCAGCCTCTCCACCGTCATCACCCATCGCAAGAACATCATGGACAAACTCGGTTTCAAGAGCGTCTCTGCATTAACCATCTATGCTGTGATGCACGGCTACGTCGACATCAACAGTATATAAAAATTAATCCCCGCTGGCAGGCGGGGATTAATTTTATTTGGCATAGGCGACAGACCTCGTCTCACGTATCACTGTGATCTTCACCTGACCCGGATACGTC
Organism: Prevotella sp.; assembly: GCA_016290175.1. GTDB lineage: Bacteria > Bacteroidota > Bacteroidia > Bacteroidales > Bacteroidaceae > Prevotella. Next base: position 7,324 of record JAEETD010000049.1, read on the forward strand.
ATTTCATTCTGGATCTTCGTAGCGATCTCACCTGACAGGGCCTCTGTCTCAGCATCGCTCATCTTGTCAGCCCCCACGATGACACGCAACTCACGGCCAGCCTGGATGGCATAGGTCTTCGTCACACCAGGATAACTCATGGCAATCGCCTCGAGGTCGTTCAGACGCTTGATATACGCCTCCACGATCTCACGTCTTGCACCAGGTCTGGCACCAGAGATAGCATCACACACCTGAACGATCGGAGCCAACAGCGTCTGCATCTCCATCTCGTCATGGTGGGCACCGATGGCATTGCAGATATCGGGTTTCTCCTTGAACAGTTCTGCAATCTTCGCACCATAGAGGGCATGCGGCATCTCACTCTCCTCATCAGGTACCTTACCGATATCATGCAACAGTCCGGCACGCTTGGCCTTCTTGGGATTCAGACCCAGCTCTGCCGCCATGATGGCACAGAGATTAGCGGTCTCACGGGCATGCTGCAACAGGTTCTGACCATATGAAGAGCGGTATTTCATCTTACCGATGATACGGATCAGTTCAGGATGCAGACCATGGATACCCAGATCTATGGCCGTACGCTTACCGGTCTCAATAATCTCATTATCCAGCTGTTTCTTCACCTTGGCCACCACTTCCTCAATACGGGCGGGATGGATACGACCATCACTCACCAGCTGGTGGAGGGCCAGGCGACAAGTCTCACGACGCACAGGATCAAAGCCTGAGATGACGATAGCCTCAGGGGTATCATCCACGACGATCTCCACACCTGCAGCAGCTTCGAGGGCACGGATATTTCTTCCCTCACGACCGATGATACGGCCTTTCACCTCGTCATTGTCGATATGGAACACCGAGACAGAGTTCTCTACTGCTGTCTCAGTAGCCACGCGCTGGATGGTCTGGATCACGATCTTCTTGGCCTGCGCATTGGCATTGAGCTTCGCCTCGTCCATGATCTCGTTGATGTAACTGGCTGCGGCGGTCTTGGCTTCATCCTTCATGGCCTCCACCAGACGTGTCTTGGCTTCCTCAGCACTCAGACCCGACACCTCTTCAAGCATCTCACGTTCCTTCTGCTGCATCTTCTCCAACTCCTCGGCCTTCACGCTCAGGAGCTTCTTCTCATTGTCCACACGCTGCTGCAGGTTGTCGAGCTCGTTCTTCCTGCGACCCAGCTCTTCCTGACGCTGGTTCAACGAGAGCTCGCGCTGCTTCAGTTTGTTCTCACTCTGTTGGATGTGCTGGTTGCGCTGCTGCACTTCCTTTTCCAACTCCGCCTTCTTGTTCAGGAACTTCTCCTTCACCTCCAGCAGTTTCTTTTCCTTGATAACCTCGGCCTCCTTATTGGCCGTGTCAATCATTTCCTTGTACTTCCCCTTGATGACATAGCGGAAGACGAGATATCCACCGACACCTCCCAACACGAGGGCGCCAGCGGCAATCAAAAGCACAAAAAATAAATCCATATAAAATCTATGTTAAAGTAATACGATTCTTCATTTCTCATCGAGTGCAGCTTCGATTTCAGAAGTCAACTTATTGAGAATCGTATCGTAAGGGGCTGTGTCATTGTTGCCCTTCTCCCGCTCATACATCAGTGCAATGTCCACGAGGGTCATCAGCGAGATCGTATGATCCCCCTTCTTACCCTTGAAGACCTGCGCATATCTGTTGTAGCGGTCGGTAATGAGCTTGGCGGCAGCGCGATAATAGATCTCTTCTTCGCGGTCTATTGTCACCTCTACCTCCTCGTCATAGACGTGCAGCCGTATATGTAGTTTCTCTTTGTTCACTCCTTCAATCGTGACTATTCACTATTCCTAATCACTGTTCACTATCAACTTCTCGTCAGAGATGAGGGTGATACACTTGTTCACTTCCCTGATCAGCTTCTGGACCCTGGCCTTGGCACTCTCCAGGTCTCCGTCGGTGATGGTCATCATCTTGGCCATTTTCAGGGCGTTATAGTCATTCTCCTTCTGAGTCAGTTTTGCCTCCAGGTTCTTCACCTCCTGCTCTGCTTTCTCCACCATGGCATACAACTCCTGATTCTCCTTCTTGAGGTCCTGAAACCGAAGGATCAATTGCCGCACGCGGGTCTCGAAATTGGTAATCACTTTCTCGTTCGAATCCATGACATAACAATTTGATGCACAAAGGTATGAATAAAAAGTGAAAAGTGAAAAATGAAAAGTGAAAAGTGGCGTTTATTTAACTTTATTTCACTCTTCCATCTTCACTCTTCTTTCTTCATTCCTTCGGTTTGGGTTCTTTTTTGGCGAGCATCACGACCTTGTAGACGAAGTTCGTGATCCACTGCTGCGAGAACCCGAGTCGCTGGGCGTATTGTCTCACTGCCACCACCGATTTCATCACACCGGCATCAGTGTAGTCATTCTTGTTGAAGATGTCATTCACGGTCTTCTCGGTCATCGTATAGAGCATCTTCTTCATAAAGCCCGGCAGACGGAGCTTGAACTTCATCAGATTGCCCGTCAGCATCATCAGTTCCTGGGTAAAGCCCTGAAACTGGAACAGATAGGTCTGTGCATCCTGTACCTTCTTACAACGCTTCCTAAGACTTGTGTCTATCTCCTTGAAGAAATCATCGTCCATGCCGTACATCTGTTTGAGCATGTTCTTACAACGGCTTCTCTCGCCCACTCCGAGTTTATTATTGACCGTCGCCACCTTCAGGGTCGACTTGAACACCCTCAGGTCGGGCAGGGCTGCCAGACTGGTGATACCCAGGTCTGCTGCCATCGAGGCCTGGAAATACACGCGGATCAGGGTCATGAAGTCCTCCATGCCACCAATACGCGTCTCTTCCTCTTTCTTACCGAAAATTTTATTCCAAAATCCCATAATTCTCTAATTTTTTGCTATTTGGGTGCAAAGGTACAAAAAAAGTCACACAGATTTCACAGATTACACAGATTTTTTATATCTTTGCAGCGATTAAAGAACATAATTATGAATTATCGTGCAAACCGAATGCAATCAAACGCGTTTGAATTGCTGAGGTGTAGCCGATGATGCATATATGAACGTAGTGAAATATATGAAAGGAATAGTATTAGCCGGAGGTTCAGGCACGCGCCTCTACCCCATTACCAAGGGCATCAGCAAACAGCTGATCCCCATTTTCGACAAACCCATGATCTACTACCCCATCTCAGCCCTCATGCTGGCGGGAATCCGTGAGATCCTCATCATCTCCACCCCTTATGATCTGCCTGGCTTCAAACGTCTTCTGGGCGATGGTTCCGACCTGGGTGTCCGTTTTGAATATGCCGAGCAACCCTCTCCCGACGGACTGGCTCAGGCCTTCATCATCGGTGAGGAGTTCATTGGCGACGACTGCGCCTGTCTGGTACTGGGTGATAATATCTTCTATGGTTCTGGCTTCAGTGGCCTGTTGAAGCAGAGCGTACAGAATGCGGAAAGAGATGGTCTCGCCACGGTCTTTGGCTATTATGTCAATGATCCTGAGCGCTATGGTGTGGCAGAGTTCGACAGCGAGGGCAACTGCCTGAGCATCGAGGAGAAGCCTGCCCAGCCCAAGTCCAACTATGCCGTGGTAGGTCTCTATTTCTATCCCAACAGCGTTGTGGAGATTGCCAAGCACATCAAGCCCTCGGCCCGTGGTGAACTGGAGATTACCACCGTCAACCAGGAATACCTGGCACAGCAGAAGCTCAAGGTGCAGACCCTCCAGCGCGGTTTTGCCTGGCTCGACACAGGTACGCACGACTCCCTCTCTGAGGCCTCTACCTTTATCGAGGTCATCGAGAAGCGTCAGGGTTTAAAGGTCGCCTGTCTCGAGGAGATAGCCTTCAAACAGGGTTGGATCACCAAGGACAAGCTCACAGAGATTGCCCAACCCATGGCGAAGAATGATTACGGAAAATACCTCCTTAATTTAGCAAAATAACCTCGCAATCGCGAGGTTATTTTTTATTTATCCAGTTTCTCGTATTTCGAGTTGTTCGACTTATACTCCGGCACGATCTCCTTCATCTTCTTGACCGTTGCCATGTCATCAAAACGCTTTGCAATCTCTATCAGTTCATCGATTTCCTTCGACACCTTCTGATAGTCATACTCGCGCACCTCGGCAATACGGATCTTCTCATGGAACGTGGGTTTCGTACCTTCCAGTTCATTGAGCACCTCCTCATAGAGTTTCTCACCAGGACGCAGACCGGTAAACTCCACCTTCACATTCTTGGCACCGGAGAGTTTGATCATACGATTGGCCAGGTCAGCAATCTTCACCGGTTTACCCATGTCAAACACGAAGATCTCACCGCCATTACCCTTGGTACCGGCTTCCAACACCAGTTTACAGGCCTCAGGGATCAGCATGAAGAAGCGGACGATGCGCTCGTCAGTGACTGTTACCGGTCCACCGTTTTTGATCTGTTCACGGAACAAGGGAATCACACTGCCGTTCGACCCCAGCACATTACCGAACCTCGTGGTCACGAACTGTGTCCGGGCCGAGGGACTGGCCATCTGTGAGTTGGTGATAAAGCTCACCTTATTGGTCAGCGCGGCAATAAACGAGGAGACCTTCTTCTCCTTGATGGCCTGGTCGAGACTCTGCACGTAGATCTCGCAGATACGCTTCGAACAACCCATCACGTTCGTGGGATTCACGGCCTTGTCGGTCGAGATCATCACAAACTTCTTCACCCCGTATTTCACGCTCAGGTCAGCGATGACCTTCGTACCATAGATATTATTATGAACGGCCTCACTGGGGTTGTCCTCCATCATCGGCACATGCTTGTAGGCAGCGGCATGGAACACATAGTCGGGCTTGAACCGCTTGAAGATATCCTCCATCCTGCCTGCATTACAGATACTCGTCACCACGGTCTCTGCAGGGATGCCGGCATATTCGTTGGCCATCAACAGGCGCAGGTCGTGCTCGGGGGTCTCGGCCTGGTCGATGAGCATCAGGGCAGCAGGCTTGAACTTCGCCACCTGTCTCACAATCTCCGAACCGATACTACCGGCAGAACCGGTGATCAACACACGCTTGCCCTTCAACAGTTCCTCCACTGACTTCAGGTCCACGCGGATCTCCTGTCTGGGCAGCAGCTCCTCCACGCTCACCTCGCGCAACTGCAGGGTACCGAAGATCTCGGGAGTCACTTCCTCGCCAGAGGTCATCTCACGCGCACCCTGAGCCATATAGATCTTGGCACCTGCACCGATCAGTTTATCCTGAACAGCCTGGTTCTCGCGGAACTCCTTCACACGGTAGGGCGACACGAGGATGGCCTCGATGTCGTTCTTCCTGATCACCTCACCCAGGTCATCATCCACCGACCACACGTTCTCACCCATGATCTGCTGGTGCTTGGTCTTCTTGAAATGCGAGATGAAACCTTTCACCACAAACTTCTTGGGTCGCTGGTTCTGGATATTCTTCGCCAGACCGACACCACCCTGCATCGTACCATATATTAATATACGTATCGCGCGCGTGTTGGAGAAGGCCACGTCATAAAGGGTCTTCACGAAGACACGCAGGCCCCACATCAGCAGGGTCGAGAAGATATAGATGAGGAAGATGCTCGTAGTATTGAAATGCGTGAACAAATGACCGGGCAGGAAGTCCATGCCATACTGTGCCAGCAGCACGAGGGCCAGTGACACGGCGTTGCCATACACCACTCGCATCAGGTCGATGAAGCTCGAGTAGCGCATGAAACCGGAATAGGTGTGGAAAATTCTGAAACCGGGGACGCTCAGCAGCACGAAACAGAACAACGTGTTCACCACCTGCAGGAGGTTGGCCAACAGACTCTCGGCATTGTTGAATATCCAATAAGTCAGGAATCCACTGAAAATGATAATGGCACAATCAATCAGAAAAATGCACCAGTACGGCAGTGAATTCTTTGTAAAATACCAGTTTAATATCTTATCGAATGCATTTCGCATATCTCTATCTTCTCAAAATCGGGCACAAAGTTAATAGTTTTCGGCTAAAATACCAAAGATTTGGGAGGATTTTTTTCGAATTAATAGACAAAACTTGCGATTCTCGGAAATAATCCGTACCTTTGCACGAAATTTAAGATGATATGAAGACAATCGTAATAGCCGCAGGCTACGCTACTCGCCTAGGCGAGCTCACCAGAAACTTCCCCAAACCCCTCCTGAAGATTGGCAGCAACACCATCCTCGGAAGGATGCTCGATGACATCGACCAGATCCCTGACATCACCGAGCATATCATCATCACGAACCACAAGTTCGCCCATTTCTTCGAGGAGTGGGCCGACGATAGCTGGAAGAAACCTATCACGATCGTTGATGACGGCACTTCCACCAACGAGACCCGCCTGGGGGCCGTCTGCGACCTGCTCTTTGCGATGGAGAAACTGAATATCGACGATGACCTCCTGGTGGTGGCAGCCGACAACCTGCTGTTCTTCTCGTTCCAGGAGTTCGTGGACTTCGCGAAACAGAAAGGCACCTCCTGCATCATGTGTCACGAGCAACCTTCTATCGAGAAGCTCCAGCGCACGGGTGTGGTCGAGCTCGATGCAGACATGAAGGTACTCGGCATGGAGGAGAAGCCTCAGGTACCGAAGAGCCACTGGGCCGTTCCACCTTTTTATATATATTTAAGGCACGACCTCGACCTGGTGCGCCATTCCGTCGAGAACGGTTGTGGCAAGGATGCCCCGGGCAATCTCGCGCATTACATGGTGGAGCACACCACGATGCACGCCTGGCCCATGAGTGCCGGGAGATTTGACATCGGAAGTTTGGATACGTATTATCAGGCAATAGAATTATATGGAAAAGATTGATTTAAACGGTAAGACAATACTCGTGACTGGTGCTGCTGGTTTCATTGGCAGCAATCTGGTGAAGCGCTTGATGCAGGATCTCTCCAGCGCCACCATCGTCGGCATCGACAACATGAACGACTACTACGATGTCGCCCTCAAGGAATACCGCCTCCACTCCCTTGAATCTGACAGGGGACAGGTACCTGTCAGCCCCACAGTAAACGCAATGCCTGCTGACAGAGGACAGGTACCTGTCAGCCCCAAGGTAAACGAAACACCTGCTGACAGGTACCTGTCCCCTGTCAGATTTGAGTTCGTCAAGGGCGACATTGCAGATAAGGAGACGATCGACCATTTGTTCGAACAGTATCACTTCGACGTCGTGGTGAACCTCGCTGCTCAGGCAGGCGTGAGATACTCCATCACCAACCCCGACGCCTATATCCAGAGCAATCTGATCGGCTTCTACAACATCCTCGAGGCCTGCAGGAATCACCCCGTCGAGCATCTGGTCTATGCCAGCAGCAGTTCTGTCTATGGCGGCAATAAGAAAGTCCCCTTCAGCACTGACGACCGTGTGGACAATCCCGTTTCCCTCTACGCTGCTACGAAGAAGAGCAATGAGCTCATGGCCCACTGTTACTCGAAACTGTATGATATCCCGACCACAGGCCTGCGTTTCTTCACCGTCTATGGTCCCGCAGGTCGTCCCGACATGGCCTATTTCGGCTTCACGAACAAGCTATTGAAGGGCGAGACCATCCAGATCTATAACTACGGCAACTGCCGACGTGACTTCACCTATGTCGACGATATTGTCGAGGGCATCGTCCGTGTGATGCAGGGCGCTCCCGAGCGCAAGAAGGGCGAAGATGGTCTTCCTATCCCACCCTATGCCGTCTATAACATTGGTGGTGGTCAGCCAGAGAACCTCCTCGACTTCGTGACCATCCTCCAGGAAGAACTCGTCCGTGCGGGTGTGCTCCCTCAGGACTTCGACTTTGAGGCCCATAAGCAACTCGTTCCCATGCAGCCCGGTGATGTTCCCACCACCTACGCGGATGCCACTGCCCTAGAGCGTGACTATGGCTTCACCCCGAAGATCACCCTCCGCGAGGGACTCCGTCATTTCGCCGAGTGGTACAAACAGTTCTACGGCTAACTGTTCACTATTCACTTTTCACTTCTCACTTCTCTCTCCTATGACCTATCACATTTTTGCCCCCTATCGCGTTTGCCCGTTGGGCGCGCATGTCGACCATCAGCATGGTCTCGTCACAGGTTTCGCCATCGACAAAGGAGTTGACCTTTGGTTCGATGTCAACGATAATTCCCACGTCCACCTCGAAAGCAAGACCTTCGAAGGTGTGGTTGATTTCGACCTCGATGCCCCCTCACAGGTTCGCGAAAGCCACTGGGGCGATTATGCCCGAGGAGCCAAATACGCCTTGCGCAAGCGTTTCGAGTTGAAGCGCGGCATCACGGGTGTGATCCAGGGCAGTCTGCCTGTGGGCGGTTTGAGTTCAAGTGCTGCAGTGCTCATCGCCTATGTCATGGCGTTTGCTAAGGCGAATGACATCACGTTGCAGCCCTTCGAGGTCGTCAAAATCGCTTCAGAAGCCGAGCGCGAATATATCGGTCTGAACAACGGCCTGCTCGACCAGGCCTGTATCGCCCTTGGAAGGAAAGACGGTCTGCTGTTCCTGGACTGCGACTCCAATGACTGGCGCATCATCAAGCGAAATCCGGAAATGCCTGATTTTGAGATCGGTATCTTCTTCTCCGGTCTGACGCGCTCGCTGGTCAATTCCGATTATAATCTGCGTGTGTACGAGTGTAAGACGGCCGCCTGGAACATGCTCGCCTACACAGAACAGCCGCTGAAGACCTTCGACAAGACGTTTTTGCGCGACATCCCCAAGGCCACTTTCGACAAGACCCGTATCGCCATGCCAGCGAGATTTGCCCGTCGTGCCGAACATTTCTACTCAGAATACCGTCGTGTACGTCAGGGCGTGACAGCCTGGGAGACCGGCAATCTGAAGCTCTTCGGAAAGCTCTCCTTCGACTCCTGCGAGAGTTCGATTCACAACTACGAATGTGGCAGTCCAGAGCTCATCGCCATCTACGAGATTATGCGCAGCCTCCCCGGTGTCTTTGGAGGCCGTTTCTCCGGGGCAGGTTTCAAAGGAGCCTGCATCGCCCTCGTCGACCCTGCCTACAAGGCCGACATCGAGCGAGAGCTCACCCATCGCTACCTGGAACAATTCCCCGAGTACGAAAAGACCTTCCAAGTCTTCTGGGTCCGTCCCGACAACGGTGCCCGCTTCATCTAACCCTGACAGGGGACAGGTACCTGTCAGATTGCTAGGTTGCGGACCAGAATCTGACAGGTACCTGTCCCCTGTCAGGATTTTACTCCCACTCGATGGTGCCCGTTGGTTTGGGGGTGAGGTCATACAACACCCTATTGACCCCAGATACTTCCGTGATGATGCGTTTAGTGATATGGTGGAGGAGTTCATACGGGATCTCCTCTATCGTTGCTGTCATGGCATCACGCGTGTTCACGGCACGAATGATGACAGGCCAGTCCCAACTGCGCTTATTATCCTTGACCCCCGTCGACTTATAATCCGGCACGATCGTAAAATACTGCCAGACCTTGCCTTCGAGACCGTTTTTGGCGAACTCTTCGCGGAGGATTGCATCTGATTCACGCAGGGCCTCCAGACGATCACGTGTGATTGCTCCTGTACATCTCACACCAAGTCCGGGACCTGGGAATGGCTGACGAAACACCATGTTGTCAGGGAGCCCCAATTCCTTACCTACGACGCGGACTTCATCCTTAAAGAGGAGTTTGATGGGCTCGACAAGTTCGAACTGGAGATCTTCGGGGAGACCGCCTACGTTATGGTGCGATTTCACAGGACCAGACTCCACGATGTCAGGATAGATCGTGCCCTGAGCCAGGAAACTGATACCCTCGAGTTTTCGGGCCTCTTCCTCAAACACACGGATAAACTCCGCACCGATGATCTTGCGCTTCTGCTCGGGGTCTGCAATGCCTGCAAGCTTATCGAGGAAGCGGTCGGTGGCATCGACATAGACGAGATTGGCGTCCAGTTCGTCGCGGAAAACTTTGACGACCTGTTCAGGCTCGCCCTTGCGAAGGAGACCATGGTTGACGTGGACTGAAACAAGCTGCCTGCCCACCGCCTTGATCAGCAGTGCAGCCACCACCGAGGAGTCGACACCGCCTGAGAGTGCGAGGAGGACTTTCTTGTCACCAATCTGAGCTCGGAGCTCCTGGATTTGTTCATCAATGAATTTCCGGGCCAATTCTGGAGTCGTGATGCGCTCCATGTCTGCCGGACGTACGTTACCTGTTGCCATATAAATCTTGATTTAATGAATGAATAATAGAAATAAATGTGTTTGCAAAGATACTACTAAAAGATCAAATCGCCAAATGAAATCGGTTTTTTCTTCTGATTCTGACAGGGGACAGGTACCTGTCAGAATCAAATCCGCGCCATAGTGTTCTGACAGGTACCTGTCCCCTGTCAGACCTGTCCCCTGTCAGATTGTCCCCTGTCAGAATCAGTGTCAGAACCAAATTGTGTTCGCGAACAATAACAAATCTCGCCCATCCAAGTTAATAAAGGTTAAATTATGGAAGAAATTTCTTTAATCGCATTGTTATATTCAAGAAATTATATATCTTTGCAAACAGAAATAAAAACCTATACAATATATGACTAAAGAACTTTTAAACCGGAATCTCAGAAACGCCTGTCTGATGATGAAAAACAGGATAAGCCAAAAATCGGCTATCAAGCAGGCAAAAGAGCGCAATAACCTTTCAACACTAATGAAGCTCACATTGTTGCTCAGAAATTAGTCGACCATTCACGAATTACGCTGCATAACCGTAGCGACGACTTGAAATATATTATATACTATATAATAGTATATGAATATTTCAGACAGGTGAATTGTGTTCATCTTGAAAATAATGCAGTATGATAATTATGAATGATATTGACACTAAACAAATTGCCCTAATGCCTTAGGCGGGAGCTATTAAGGAATGTCGGACAAGATCTATGTTAAACACATTATTATGAAAGTTAACCTTTAAACGAAGACCGAGTTAACCTTCAAAATGAAAGCACATATTTGAAAGAGGTCCGCTGTGAAGCGCGCCTCTTTTCCTGACAGGGGACAGGTACCTGTCAGTCCTCAAACAAACAAAATGCAAGCTGACAGGTACCTGTCCCCTGTCAGAACCTATCAGAAAAAAACATTAATTCTACATTCTATGACAAGACAACCCAGACAAAAAAGCTCCACAGGTATCCATCATGTTATGATGCGCGGTATCAACCATCAGGATATCTTCTACGATGAAGAAGACTATTTCCAGTTTATCGAAACGCTCTCCAGGATGCAGACACGCTTTGATGACAAAGGACACCCCTGTGGCACAAACTTCACTCTATACGCATATTGCCTCATGCCTAACCACGTCCACCTCCTGATACGCGAATGTGAAGACAATCTGGGCGAGGCGGTGAAACGCATCAGTTCATCCTATGTATTCTATTACAATCGCAAGTATTCCCGCGATGGCCATCTCTTCAAAGAGCGTTTCAAGTCAGAGCCAGTTAACGATATGGCCTACTTCATCGTCCTTTTGCGCTACATCCACCAGAACCCGATCAAAGCAGGACTTGTGAGCAAAGTCAGCGACTATAAATATAGCAGTTGGAGAGAGTTCACAGCCCAGAAAGCCCCCGAGTATCGCATCTGTAACACGAAATCTGTTCTCAAACGAATACCCAGCGATGAGTTGGAAGCATTCATCAACGAACCGTTGTCCGATGATGAGGTTTGTCTCGACAATGACAATGCGGTCCAAAAGCTCAGACTATCAGATGACCAAGTCTGGCAGAACATCACAAGCCTGACCCACACGACCACCGCTGTAGGATTTCAGCGACTTGGCAAGCAACAACAACGCAATACTCTGCGCGAACTACGTAAACGAGGTGCCTCAGTGAGGCAATTGGAACGTCTGACAGGCATCAGCCGTGGAGTCATTCAGACCATCTGACAAGTCTGACAGGGGACAGGTACCTGTCAGAAACAGGTCCGCACTAAAACTATCTGACAGGGGACAGGTACCTGTCAGATGCATTGGTGCGGGATTGGAATCTGACAGGTACCTGTCCCCTGTCAGATTTGTCCCCTGTCAGATTTGTTAAACTTGAGAGAGATGCAGGAATTTGGTGATGAGGTTGGTGAGGGAGGTTTCGCGATTGTCGATGAAGGCATCGAGCAGGCGGGACTTCCCTTCCAGCGGGATCACGTCATAGTCAGCGATGGCAGCAGGAATCAACGTGCTGGTCCCCTGCCTCAGCGTTATCTCCTCCCCCGTGCTCCTGACGCGGATCCGGCAGTCCCCCTCGATACACATGGAAATCACGAAACTGTCATATTTCCTCAAGTCCCGATGAAAATCCTTCGAGATCTCCATCACCCTGACATCGAAGAACGGCGTGTCGATGATCTGCACCGCCCTGTTCCTGACATCCACATATTCCGTGCGATAATTCTCCTCCACATGATAGTCCAACGCCCTGGCAGCCAGTTCCGTATGAAGCTCCCGAGGCTTCCCGTCCATGCCCGGACGATTATAGTCAAAAATCCGGTACGTCACATCCGACGACTGCTGTACCTCCGCCAACAGGATTCCCCCGCAGATGGCATGCACACGTCCTGCAGGAAGATAGAACACATCCCCCGCCTTGACCTGATGGTCCGCCAACACCTCCGTGATCGACCCGTCTTCCACCCTTTTCTGGTACTCATACGGTGAGATCGTCTGTTTGAACCCCGCATAGAGATGAGCCCCCGGTTCAGCCTTGATGATATACCACATCTCCGACTTCCCCATCTTCCCATGCTCCCTCAAGGCCATCTCGTCATTCGGATGCACCTGTATGCTCAGGTCCCGCCTCGCGTCGATGAACTTCACCAGCAGAGGCAGTTGGCCGTGATACTTCCCGTTGACAGCCCTGCCGAGAATCCCCTCCGGATGCTCCCCGATGACAGACACCAGATCCCTGCCCTGCCACACGCCATTGCTGATGACGCTCTTGCTCGACGGCACAGCACTCACCTCCCAGCTTTCGCCAATCGGTTCCTCCGAAGGCTCCAGACCCTTATACGGCCTGAGCTGACTCCCACCCCACACCACGGGATGCAGATTCGGTTCAAATAACAGCGGATAAAACATCATTCTTTACTCATTTTTTATGACCGGGGCCTGGCCCCAGTCCTAAGTCACCACTACATTGTCATAGATCCATTTCACCAGATGCCTGTTCCTGGAAAAAGCTTTCACGAGCCACTGGCCCACACGACTATAGAACAGTCCGGCCATCCATTTCTCACGACGCTTTCTGCGGAAGAGACCCCTGTTCGTCTCGCTGAAGGACCTTCCCTTGATGATGGCATGAGCAGCATTCCGCCCTGTAGCCAAGGCATAATACAGCCCCTCATACGTCACCCTGTTGGCAAATCCCCCAGCATCACCTATCAGCATGATATTGTCCCGGTCAGACCGCACCACCTCCACAGGGATATAAGCCCCGCAGATCTTCGTCTCAGCGATGCCCAGTTCAGCCAGCAATCCTCTGAACCCCTCTCTCGAGGCATCCTTAGCGCCATACCCCACGACATCGTACCCCTTATGAGGGAACCGGTAATAGTAGCCATGGTCATAGCGCGCAGAAAACTCCCCGTCCAGCACATCATCCCTCTTTTCCACCTTCTGTTCCAAGAAGAGGAAATTACCATGATAAGCGCCCAGCAGTTGCTTTCTCACGCGACTGTTCGCCCCATCAGCAGCAACGAGATAACGACATCCTATCTGCCGGCCGGAGCGCATAGTAACCAGGATTCTCCCCTCTTCCTGTTCGTCGAAACGTGAGAAGGAATCCTGCAGGAAAGTCCCGCCCGATTGCAGATACCTTTGCAGCAGCCTGTTGTCAAAATCCTTCCGGCTCACATTCCTCTGCTCCTCGGCAGGTTCAATCTCACACCTCATCTTCCCCTCCACGAACAGCCTTTGCCTTGTCACAGGCAAGTAGTCGTAATCCAGATCCGGCATCATCTCCTCCAACAGATGCCAGGCCCTCGGTGTCAGCCCGCCCCCACACACCTTCTCGCGTGGGAACTGCTGGAAATCCACCAGCACGCAGTCCACCCCGTTCTTTTTCAGCAGGTTGGCACACGTAGACCCCGCCGGCCCCGCACCTATGATCACGACCCCAGTATCCATCATATCATTTGCAAAAGTACAATATTTCTTCGAAATAAAAAAGGAATCCGGCAAAAACTTTGTCCTGGTGCCAGGCCCCAAACTGAAAAACTTAGGACTGGGGCCTGGCCAGTACCAAATCTGACAGGTACCTGTCCCCTGTCAGAATAATACTATACATGCTAGCTGCGTATTTTGCTGAAAGCCTCCTCACCTAGCACACTCTTGAACATGTCGTCCACAGAGTCATAGTGAGTAACACGCCCATGCTTCACGTCGTCAAGGGCTTCCTGAAAAGCCTTGGTCTTCGTGATGTCGT
>JAEETD010000050.1 GCA_016290175.1 Prevotella sp.
TAAACGGTTCGTTTCTTTTACCCAAGCACCTCTACATTATATATATAATATAAAGGCACTCGCTTCTTGTACTACTTCTGTCTATGTAAATCTTTCAAAGAACTCTTTCTTTCTATGCTCCCGACCCGGCTTTTTGGGCGAAAGCGGGTGCAAAGGTACTGCTTTTTTCCGAACCGCCAAAACTTTTCAGGAAAAAATTTCGGTTTACAGGCAAAAAACTGTCAAGACTTGATGAAGGTCAAGGCAGGAAGGCAGCCATACATTATTATATTTCGCGCGCGAGAAGACTGAAGGAGCTTACACCGCCGCTACATGTATGCACGGGAATACACCCGCCTTAGTTAATTTCTCATAAAACGATGGTTTTTGATGGAAAAGTTTGTAACTTTGCACTTCATAAAGAAAGACAACATAAGATATGTCAACGATACTACATATAGAAACCAGTACGGATATTTGTTCTGTAGCCGTTTCCGAAGACTCGCAAGTCATATTTCAACAGGACGACCACAGCGGTCCGAATCATGCAGAAAGACTGGGCACAATGGTAGACGAGGCTCTCTCGTTTACCGATAACCACGCCATCCCGTTTGATGCCGTAGCCGTCAGTTGCGGTCCCGGCTCCTATACAGGCCTGCGCATCGGCGTCTCTATGGCCAAGGGCATCTGCTATGGAAGAGACCTGAAGCTGATAGCCGTTCCCACCCTGGAACTGCTCTGCGTGCCAGTCTTACTCCGCGAGATTCCTGAAGAAGACGCCCTGCTCTGTCCGATGCTCGACGCCCGACGCATGGAGGTATATGCAGGTATCTACAACAGAGCACTGAAACCCGTCAGAGAGATTGTCGCCGACGTTGTCACTGCCGAGACTTACAAGCTGTTTCTTGACGAGCACCCTGTGTATTTCTTCGGCAATGGTGCCAGGAAATGCATGGAAACCATCAATCATCCGAATGCCCGCCTGATTGAAGGCATTGAACCATTAGCCAAATGGATGCAGCCTTTGGCCGAACGCCGTTTCCTCAACGAGCAGTTCGAGGATGTGGCCTATTTCGTGCCCTACTACCTGAAGGACTTCGTAGCGAAGCTTCCGAAGAAACTTCTTTAATGAATATAAACAAATAATAATATATGGATATCAAAGGATTAGACTACAACACGCAGCGCACCAAACTCATCCTGTCCGAATACGGCCGTGAGATACAAAAAATGGTGGAATACGCCTGTGAGCTGCCCACGAAAGAAGAACGCCTGAAATGTGCAACAGCCATCATTCATCAGATGGAGAACAAAAACCCTCAGTTAAGGGACAATGCAGATTACGAGCAAACCCTGTGGAACCATCTTTATCTGATGAGCCACCGGGAACTGGAGATTGACTGGCCATACGATGTGTCAGAGGCCGACAAAATTCTCTCCAAGCCCGAGCCTTTGTCACTGCCTGATGGACATATCAAACTGCGTCATTACGGCCACCTGGTTGAGGAACTACTTGAACTTCTTAAAACCATGCCCGCAGGTGAAGAGCGCGATGCTTTGGTGAAGAAAACTGCCAATCAAATGAAGCGTGACCTCGTATTATGGGGCCACGGTTCTATAGAGGACGAGCGCGTTGCCGATGATTTGGCACGATACACTGACGGAAAGATTCAACTCGACCTGAACACCTTCAAATTTGAGAAAATCAATCCCAACGAAGCCAAACAATCCGGCAAGAAAAAGAAATAAAAACAACCAGCCTATGGCATCATTTATCATTGAGGGAGGCTATCCTCTGAGTGGCGAAATTACACCCCAAGGAGCCAAGAACGAGGCGCTGCAGGTGATATGTGCCACGCTGTTGACATGTGAGGAAGTGACCATCCACAACATTCCCGACATTCGCGATGTCAACAACCTCATCCAACTGCTCCGAGACATCGGCGTGAAAGTCACCCCGGGTATCTCAGGACTATCCGGGAGATCCGGCACCTACACATTCCAGGCAGACACATTAAATCTCGACTACCTTGAGAGTGACGAGTTCGTGCAAAAATGTGCAGAACTCCGCGGCAGTGTTCTGATGATTGGTCCGCTATTGTCCAGGATGGGCAAAGCTGTCATCACCCAGCCCGGCGGTGACAAGATAGGCCGTCGCCGACTCGACACCCATTTTCTCGGCTTCGAGAATCTAGGTGCTAAATTCAACCTCATCGAGGGGCGTAATGTCTATGAGATTGCTGCCCGTCAGCTCAAAGGCACCTATATGCTGCTCGATGAAGCCTCCGTGACAGGTACCGCAAATATTATCATGGCTGCCGTCTTCGCCAAAGGCACTACCACGATCTATAATGCCGCTTGCGAACCCTATATCCAGCAACTCTGCGACCTGCTCAATAAGATGGGTGCCAACATCGAAGGCATCGGTTCCAACCTGCTCACCATCAACGGCGTCAGGACCCTTCACGGTGCCGAGCACACGATTCTTCCCGATATGATCGAGGTGGGCTCGTTCATTGGCATGGCTGCTATGTGTGGCGACGGCATCCGTATCAAGAACGTCTCTGTTGCAAATCTTGGCATTATCCCAGACGCTTTCCGCAGGCTCGGCGTGAAAATCAGCGAAGAAGGCGATGACCTCATTATTCCCAAGCAACGTCACTATGTGATACGATCGTTTATCGACGGCACTATCATGACACTCGCTGATGCCCCCTGGCCTGGCCTCACCCCTGACCTTCTCTCTGTGCTGATAGTTGTAGCTACTCAGGCCCGTGGCAGCGTGCTTTTCCATCAGAAAATGTTCGAGAGCCGCCTGTTCTTCGTTGACAAGCTCATCGACATGGGAGCCCAGATCATCCTCTGCGACCCACACCGCGCCGTTGTCGTAGGTCATGACCGAAAGATCACGCTTCGCGGTGGCCGCATGTCGAGTCCTGATATCCGTGCTGGTATCGCCCTGCTGATAGCAGCCATGAGTGCCAAAGGCATAAGCCGCATCGACAACATCGAACAGATAGACCGCGGTTACGAACATATCGAAGACCGTCTCAACGCCCTCGGTGCCAAAATTACAAGAGCATGATTCGCGAGGAAGACATATATCAGATTGGCAAGTTAGGCAAGACACACGGCGTGAAGGGAGAGATTAGTTTTCTCTTCGACGATGACGTATTTGACAGAGTCGATGCCGACTATCTCATCCTTAAGGTCGATGGTATCTTCGTACCTTTTTTTATCGAGGAATATCGTTTCAAGAGCGACGCCAATGCCATTATCAAGTTCGAAGATATTGATACTCAGGAACGTGCCCGCGAACTGACAAGCAGCGATGTCTACTTTCCCCGCGCCCTCGCTAATAGTGAAGACGAAGGTCTCTCTTGGTCTGCCATCGTGGGCTTCGACATTCTCGAAGCTACAAGTGGGATAAAATTAGGTCGTATAGCCTCTGTTGACGATACGACCCTCAATATTCTTTTCTGTCTTGAAGACGGAAGTCTTATTCCTGCCTCAGGAGACCTGATTACTGCCATCGACCAACAGGCCCGCACCATTACCATGCAACTGCCTGAAGGTCTTCTCGACCTCTGATCAGAACTTATACTTCAGACCAGCCAGCAGAATTCCCTGCTCGCCAACGCCAGCCTCGATGAAACCACGCAGTTTGCCACCGAACTCGACGCCAAGCAGCGACGCCTGAAAGGCAAAGTAAAATTGCGAATCTGTCTCGTCACTATTTTTCACCAGATCCTTCGACCGTTCCATCATGAGCATCGGACCCACACCAAGCTTCGAGTAAAGCGCCCAGCTGTTCTTATTTACCCAGCTGTATTTCAGTGCGGGAATCACAGAGATATAGTGGCGCGTGCGCTCACCGATTTTAGTATCCTTGACCACATCCTCACCGAACTGTGCATAAGACAGGATACTGCCGATTGCCAGTTTCGGATTACCGTTAAGATGACAGAAATACTCAGCAGCCAAGGTTCCGAACTGCTTGTCGTTCTCCCACTTGGTACCTTCGAGCGACTCCCAGATACCACGGCCGACAGCATTGCCGATACCATCGCCGATAGTGGACACACCAACACCATAGCTGATGCCAAACTCATGCTTGAGATCTTCATTCTGCGCATTCACATTCACTGTTGCCATCATGGCAGCTACAACCATCAAAACAATCTTTTTCATCTTCCTATTTTACTATACATATACAAACCGGATTTAAAATAAAACATAATTTATCACGCATCCAAGGAAATCGGCAGTTATAATCTGACAATCCATAAAAAAGTGACATAAATCAAGAATGACTCCTCACTTATTCTGATTTACTCATCGAACTGGGCAACAGTCTGGAGGATATCGGGGATGTCGATGCCCAGTTTGCGGAGCATTGTGGTAAGAGGGACATCCTCTCCACCGGTAAGAGAAGATTGCATCATCACGGTGGGATAGTAGCGGCCGCTGGCTGAATCGTGGACGGTACCCATAAAGAGATCACCCAAAGGAATGGATGAGAGGTTGAGCGACAAGCTGAGGTTGTCGTTGAAATCCGTCACGAGCCCCTGACACTCCTCCTCGGACGTTCCCTCCTCCATGCACTTGGCTATCTTGACACCGTTGACCACAAGGTAATTCACATTGCTGGAATGGCCATTGAATACGAACAGGTCATCGATGGCTGTAATAGTGAAGTCGGCTTCGACAGTGACATCGTGTTTAATAAGCTTGAGGATGTCGGCATCGTCGGTGAGCGTGGTAGTCATCACCAAAAGCGGTGATTTATCGTCCGTCTTACCATAGGTAAGCACTACACTCCGCTCATGGGTATGTAACTGACGGTAATCAAGTGTGACCACGAAATCGTGATAGAGAAGTTCGCCACTATAGCTATTGCCACGAATGAGCAGCGGCAGCCAGACGGGACGGTTTCTCTCGGTATTGGAAATCAAACGAAGCACCAGCTCGTCGTCTTTGTAGATATAGAACTGGCTGGCTCCCGTGATATAGAAATTCCACCGATAGATAGAGATATCTTTTTCCATCTCTGCCGATATGCGATACTGCTGGCCGTTGCGGGCGGTATAGGAAACGTCTCCTCTGCCGTCTGACTTAAGACCGAACCACGAGGAACTGCTCTCACCGTTATCCTTGAGGATGACCGACAGGTCATAGGCCAGTTCGAGGGCGGTGTTAAAGGCATCATAGGAGAAACGACGACCCAGCGTTACGCCCTTGCCATCATCGCCTTTAAGCAAGGTGAGAAGCGTGGATAGCTTCAAGTCGAACTCAGAAAGTTCACCATCAGCCCTCGTAGCGCTGGCGAGGGTCTCTGCCAACGGGTCCAAATCCTTGAAATTGAGGTCCTCCAGATTGGCATTCAGCTGATTGGCGGCTGTATCCAACGGTCCGAGAACCGCCATGTTATCACTCTCAGTACTTGTACGGTCATCGGAGCTACATGCACTAAGCATGAACGAAGCGAAGCTAACGACCATCATGGTCAAAAGGTGTATTTTCTTCATATTATAATCCCCATAAGTTATAGTATACATCGTATCCAGCTAGCAAGAACCAATTGGCCAGAGTCTGCTCGTAGCTGCGCAACAAATAGAGGGGTACTTCGACGCGCTCTTCAAGGGTATCTTCGTAGAGGTCAGGATTTGCAACCGGTGCACCAGCGGGATTCAACGGGTCGACACCCAGCTTCAGATAACTGTATACCCTTGCGAGCATGAGCAGGTCGATACCCGAGTCCTCAAGCATCTCCTGAAGGTCGTCGGTGGTCAGACCCACCTTGCCCAACGTCTCACTGATATTGGGGATGAGGTCGAAGATATTCGCCCTGTTTCTGGCGAAGCCACCCTCATTGACCACCTTCTTGAGGTCGATGCCCCAACTCTCGAGAATCTTGATGACCTTCATCAGGTCCATATCGCCCACAACATCGCGGAAGTAGCGGTTCTGTTCGCCCTCATAATAGAGCACAGGCCAGAACTGAATGGCGGCCATCGTCTGGATAGCCCACACGATGCCCGACTGCTGGTGCTTCAGCTTGAACACCACGGTACAGGTCTGCAACGAGCTCTTGCCTGGCACAATGCTGGGCTTGAAGCCCTTGTCTCGCATCCAGGGGATAATACCACGTACACTTTGAATAGGCACGTAGTTATCGTGGCGGCTGTGCTCGATGTAGTAGTTCTTGGTGGTGTCGGGTTCCCAACCTGTGGTAAGGCTGATCTCTTTCAGTTTGGCAAGCAGCTTCTTGGCGGGCTCACTCTCCAGATTCATGAAGGTGGGTGTCAGCACCTGGTGGATGGAGTCCATCGACAGCACACCGACTTCACCTATCACGCTCTTGTCCTTGGTCTTGAAATAGTCGAGCGCCTTCGAGGCAACGGGTTCCTGGAACATATCCTTGTAGTCGATGCCTAGATGATAGTTCTCGTTGACGGAGATGAGCATCATGACCACATCGGCGAGATCTTCGCAGGCATCCCGCTCCACATAGGCGGAATAGATCTTCTCGAAATCGAGCGGTCCGCCACCCGAGAAGGTCTTGTCGAAACGGATGTCCTTGTATTTCTTCTCGGTATCGGTGAGTTTGGCGGCAAACATACTCACTGTGCCCCCCTGCGAGAAGCCCACGTTGAAGAGGTACTTGCCCTGCGGGATATCGCGGTCTTTGAAGAACTGTCGGGCAGCCAACAGGCCGTCGAGCGCATTGCGGCTGTTGGTGTCGCCACTGATATATGACACCATGTGGTCGGCCGACGAGCCGTAGCCGATATAGTCGCAGGCCACGATGATATAATTGGGGCGCAGGGGATTGGCCACCAGGGCGCTGATATCATTCAGACCTTTGCCGCATTTCGAGGGGACATCGTCGGGCGAACCGACCGTATAATGGTTATACATGACGACGCCGTCGCAAGGCACACTGCCATCGAGAATGTTTGACGGAATCATGATGACACCACTGATGGTGACGGCCTTACCGTCGACATCGGTAGAGGGATATTCGTAGACCACGAGTTTCACCTGTCGTGAACCGAATGAGAAACTCCCACCCAGTTGTGCCTTCGCCGTAAAGTCACTCTCAGAGAGGATGCGATAACTCGCATCCTGGGCTGCACTGGTGAGCACCGAACCCAACACGACTAACAATATAAACGATATCTTTTTCATAATTCGTAAAATTCGTATAATTCGTTATTTAAATACATCCGTAGTCACTATTTAATGACACGTTTGTCGATCTTTCCGCCCTGCTGTTGGATATAGATACCTTGCTTCGGCTGGGTGACCTGCTGACCATTGAGATTGTAATAATGGTCAATTTTCAATGGCTCATTATCCATAGTCTCTATGCCCGTAGTCCTAGAGACCACCTTAAAGGTGGCAGCTACGGGATAGTGGTCGCCCAGAGGCTTGCCCTCATAGAGATAGCCATCCTTATCGAGCGAGAACGCCACCGGCTGGATCTTAGTGCCCATCGTGGGGTTGATGTAGAGAATCTTGTCGAGGGTCTCCTCACCCGGTTTGTTGAGTTCCAGCCATACATCGGCCACCGTAGCGCGTCCGGAGTCGTTAATGGCATCGATAAACACCCCCTTCACATCATCGCGGCTGTGGAGACTGTTCATGTCGCCAACTATGACAATGGGGCGTGAATCCAGGTGCTGCAGCACATCCTCCTTCAACTGTGCCCATTGGGCCATACGTGCCTCCTTGTCCTTCGTATCATTCTTTTCGGCCTCGTCCTTATCGTCGCTGGCATCCATGTGCATGTTGTAGACTAAAATGCGATCGCCACTCCTCAGCGTCACCTCGTAACGACGAAAGCCCTTGGTTATCATCTCGTCCAAGGCATGACTGAACTTGCCGAAGTTCTGCTGCCAAGGTGTACGAGCAGCAGACGTCACCTGGAGGTCATTTTTCCAACAGCCCATCAGACCATCGCATTCAAAACGGTGATTCTGCAGGTGCAGGTAATCGATGGTACGACCCACCACATCAACATCACCCGTCCACTCGTCCATCTTATAGTCGTCCTCCAAGAACACTGAGAGTACGTCGTGATAATTAAAATCCTCTTGAAGCATTACCAGGTCGTAGCCTTTCTTCTGCAAATATTTACCAATACGTGCCGTACCGCCATTACCCGGTCCGTCGGCATTCACTTTTACCATTAAGATCTTCTGGGGAAGTCCGTCCACATTGAGCGTAGCGATAGAGAACTGTTTTCCGGTCTCTTGCGCTATTGCCGTCAGATTACCGCTCAAGGTAAGGGTGACGACTAATGACTTTAATATTTTTTGCATCATACAACAGATTATTTGGGGGCAAAGATACGAAAAAAAACTGGAAGTGCAAGTTTTCTCAGCAAAAAGTAGTACCTTTGCACCCAAATTGTGAGAAAAGCAATGAAAGAGAAAAGACAAATCGCCATACTCGGCTCTACGGGGTCGATAGGTACACAGGCCCTCGAAGTGATTGAGGAGCACTCAGACTTGTATGAGGTATATTGTCTGACGGCGAATAATAAGGTAGAACTGCTTGCTGAGCAGGCGCATAAGTTCAAGCCCGCCGCCATTGTCATCGCCAACGAACAGCGTTACGATGAACTGAAAGCATTGATGAGCGATATGCCCGATGTGAAGGTGTATGCTGGTGCTCAGGCTTTGAACGAGATCGTAGAGGCAGGCCCTATCAACATGGTGCTCACCGCAATGGTTGGCTTTGCAGGCCTCAACCCCACTATTCACGCCATCAAGGCAGGCAAAGCCATTGCATTGGCCAATAAGGAAACGCTGGTAGTGGCAGGCGAGCTGATTCTGCAACTGGCTCAGCAGTACCACACCCCCATCCTACCCGTCGACAGCGAACACTCTGCAATTTTCCAGAGTCTTGTGGGCGAGGATATGAATCCGATAGAAAAGATTCTGCTGACGGCCTCCGGCGGGCCCTTCCGTCTGAAGACAATGGAAGAAATTGCCCACGTGACGAAGGCCGACGCCCTGAAGCATCCCACGTGGGATATGGGCGCGAAGATCACCATCGACTCGGCATCGATGATGAACAAGGGTTTCGAGGTCATCGAGGCCAAGTGGCTCTTCGGCGTCGATGCCAAGCAGATTCAGGTGCTGGTGCATCCGCAGTCGATTGTGCACAGCGCCGTGCAGTTCCAGGACGGATCGGTGAAGGCCCAGCTCGGTGTGCCCGACATGCGCCTGCCGATACAGTATGCCTTCTCGTTCCCGCAGCGCCTGCACCTGAGCGGCGAGCGGCTTGATCTGTTTAAGGCTCAACATCTGGAGTTCTTCGAGCCCGACCTGAAGAAGTTCCGCTGCCTGGCACTCGCCTTCGAGGCCATCGACAAAGGTGGTAATATGCCTTGTATTGTCAATGCTGCCAACGAAATTGTGAACCGCGGATTCCTCGAGGATAAGTGCGGTTTCCTGCAGATGGGCGACATCATCGCCGAAACGATGCAACGTGCTACTTTCGACAAGAATCCATCATATGATACTTACATCGCGACCGACGCCGAGGCACGCCGTATCGCCACAGAACTAATGAGCAAGAAATAATATATGGAGATTTTTTTAATAAGATTACTACAATTCATGCTGGCCATTGGCCTGCTGGTGCTGCTCCACGAGGGCGGACACTTCTTTTTCGCCAAGTTGTTTGGCGTCCGCGTAGATAAGTTCTATCTGTTTTTCGACCCCTCAATCTGGAAGTGGGACGGAAGCCTGTTTAAGCTCAAACCCAAGAACAGCGACACACAATATGGTGTAGGCTGGCTGCCATTAGGCGGTTACTGCAAGATAGCCGGTATGATTGATGAGAGTTTTGACACCGAGCAGATGAAACTGCCCGAGCAGCCTTGGGAATTCCGTGCGAAACCCGCCTGGCAGCGTCTGCTGATCATGATTGGCGGTGTGCTCGTCAATTTCCTCCTGGCCTTGTTCATCTACGCGATGATCCTCTTCCACTGGGGCGATACCTATATCCCCGTGAAGGACATGACACTGGGTATGAAGTTCAATACCGAGGCTAAGGCCCTCGGCTTTAAGGACGGTGATATCCTCGTAGGAACAGATAAGGGCGAGTTCAAGGATTTCTCCGCAGACCTCTACCGCGACCTCTCTGAGGCCAAGCGTGTGGACCTGATCCGCGATGGTAAGCAGATAAGTTTGCAACTGCCTGGCGACCTCAACCTGCTGAATATGTTGAAGGCCGAACCTTCGTTCGTTCGTCCATTGGTACCAGCAGTCATCGACAGCGTGATGGACAATTCTCCCGCTGCAGAGATCGGACTCCAGAAAGGTGATAAGATTATCGCCCTGAACGGCAAGCCTATTGATTCATACAATGAGTTCACGGAACAGATTGGTGTACTCGAGGATATGATGACCGCCGCCAAGAGTCAGGCCGACAGTCTGAAGATCCGCACGGCTACCATCGTCATCGAGCGTGAGGGACTGGTCAAGTCAGCCGCAGGTGAACAGACGGCAGAAGCCGCAGCCGTAGCAGATACCGCAACGATTACGCTGACGCCAGACCTCAAGGTAGGCTTCTTCGTGAAGACCATCGCCGGCATCTACGAACCCTATACCCGTGAGTACGGCTTCTTCGAGAGCATCCCCGCCGGCATCAAGTACGGCTGGAACGTGCTGGCTGGCTATGTGGGCGACATGAAATATGTGTTCACCGCCGACGGTGCCAAGTCGTTAGGTGGTTTCGGCGCTATTGGAAGTCTCTTCCCACCAGTCTGGGACTGGTATCTCTTCTGGAAGATGACCGCTTTCCTCTCCATCATCCTCGCCTTCATGAACATCCTTCCCATCCCCGCCCTTGATGGTGGTCATGTGCTATTCCTGATCTACGAGATGATTACCCGTCGCAAGCCGTCAGAGACCTTTATGATCCGTGCAGAGTATGTCGGCTTCGGCATACTTATACTCCTGATGGTTGTGGCGAACCTCAATGATATCTTGCGCTGGCTCGGATACATGTAAGTTTTACAACCAAGAGATATACAGCCACGATGATAACATAAATCATCGTGGTTTGTATTTTTGTGGGGTGCAGGTCGTCGATGCTGGCACCAGGTATCAAAGCCATCTTCGTCAATAGGCTATTGAGCGTAGCGACTATATAGAACAAGATGTACGCGAGCGATGGCGCCAAAAGTACTACCAGCGAGAGATAGAGTATCAGCATGGCCGCTGGAATCACAATGAAGTTTGTAAGGAGAAAATAACAGGAGAATCGTCCGAAGTAATAGGCAATCAATGGTGCTGTGCCAATCTGTGCCGAAAGCGGCACAGCTATCATCCCCCACAACCAACGCACCAAGCGATGCGACATCAGATATTCTGCTGTGAAAACGCCCTCCAACAAAGGTACGAACAACAGAATAGACAACACCGCCATATACGACATCTGGAAACCCACATCGAAGAGCGACATTGGACTAAACATCAACGTCACGATGGCTGTAAAGGC
This sequence comes from Prevotella sp., assembly GCA_016290175.1. Lineage (GTDB taxonomy): Bacteria > Bacteroidota > Bacteroidia > Bacteroidales > Bacteroidaceae > Prevotella. The sequence continues at coordinate 11,500 of JAEETD010000050.1, forward strand.
TAGTGTATTGACAGACATCCTGTCACGATGCCCCAGCGACAGCAGGGCATAGACACTCAACATCGTAGCCGAGCGCATCACACTCGTTGACATTCCCACAAGAAACACAAACGCCCATATGCTCATAATGATGATTATCTGCGACAACACCTGCCACCGCCGATTGAAGACAAACAGCGATAACAACGTATAGATAATGCCCAGATGCAGACCGCTTAGCGCCAAGACATGCGAGGCGCCAGTGACGGAATAGACGTCTTTCAATTCCTGCGTCAAAGCCGATTTGTCTCCTAATGCCATCGCAGCCACAACGGCATAGGCGTCATCATTTGCTACCGCTGCAGGATTAAGGCGGGAAAGAAGACGGCTGCGGTATTTCAGGAAAGTAAGCCTCATCCGTTCCAATTTCGACAACTGCGCCAGCGACACCTTTGCCTTCCGCCATTTCCAACTGGCTACAAACGTCCGTCCAGTAAACCCATGAATCTCCAGATAACGGTGATAGTCGAACGAGCCCCTTCGCCATTCACTGTTCGCCTCAATACGCGATTGTATCTGCAGACCATCACCGGTTTTCAGGTTCCGGCTCCGATCATCCTTATACAGATAGCACTTCAACTTCCGACCGCTCTCTGCCAACACCACATCGACCGCAATTGTTTTCGGTTTTTCCACTGGCTCAGATATCACAACAACCTCATAACTCACCTCGTCCTCAGGCCAAGCGACCTCCAACGACGCCTTCTGCCGTTCCATCAGCAGCCAGCCTAACACGACAAAACAGACAGCGATGGCTACTGACTGCCAATGCTCATGCTTCCACGACAACAGTGCCAAAGCCACCGTCATCACAAATACTAGCAGCAACCACCAGCCCACAACGACCATATCGCCAACAACGATTCCAGCCATCAGACAGACGGCCAAACGTAACAACGGTGTTTCTTTCCAGAACGGTTTGCTTTCCATATTCCTTAAGTTTAACGCTGCAAAGATAGTAAAAAAAGATAAAAGAGAAAAGGGAAAAGGAAAAAATTTTGGTATTTCGCCCGATTTACACTAACTTTGCAGCCGTTATGGAAGTAATCAGTATGCCCATATGGGCTTGGATTCTGTTTTATGCACTCGTCATCGTGATGCTTTATGCCGACCTGAAACTGTTTGGCAGAAAGGGACAACATGAAGTCAGCATTGGTGAAGCCTTAAAGATGACGGTCGTCTGGATTATCGTGTCACTCATCTTCTGTGGCGGCATTTGGTATTATGAAGGATCAGGCAAAGCGATGGAATTCCTGGCAGGTTATCTCATTGAGAAATCGCTGTCGATGGATAATCTCTTTGTATTCCTCATGCTCTTCTCATTCTTCGGTGTCCAGAGGAAATACCAGCACGAGGTATTGTTCTGGGGTATCTTTGGAGCCCTGATCCTTAGGAGCATCTTTATCTTCGCGGGTGCGGCAATGGTGCAGCGATTCGAATGGATACTAGCCATCTTTGGCGTCTTCCTCATCTATACCGGCATCAAGATGTTCAGCCACAAAGACGATGAGAGCGTTGATCCATCGAAGAATATCTTTGTGAAGCTGTTTAAGAAATTCTTCCCCGTAACAGATCAGATGCACGAGGACAAATTCTTTATCATCGAAAATGGCAAGCAATTGGCGACCCCACTTTTTATCGCCTTGTTGGTGATTGAAACCACCGATGTGGCCTTTGCTGTAGACTCCATCCCCGCCGTTTTCTCCGTGAGCCGCGATCCGTTTATTGTGCTCACCTCCAACATCTTCGCCATCTTGGGACTGCGTGCCCTTTATTTCGCTCTCGCAGCTATTGCCAAATATTTCGCATATCTGAAATACGGCCTCGGCATCATCCTCAGCTTCGTAGGTGTAAAAATGTTGATGGAGGTTTTCGGTTTCGGAAAAGTACCTACCGGGATTTCACTCTTAATTATCTTTGGAGTATTAGTATTATCGATGGGACTCTCTGTTATACTTTCGCGAAATAAGTGCGATAAACGAGATAATAACCATCGCCCGTAAGCTCAAACACAGAGCCTTGGGCCTCATTCAGCGTTCCCTGCCATAGTTGATCATAAGGATAAGACGCCCATTTAAGTCCCTCTGACGACAACCGCTTGCAGTCGACATTGAAGATGCTGACCTGCTGTCCTGCAAAGGACTCAAACGACTCCTCACCTTTAGCAACAACAAACCAACCATCGTCAGTCGCCATTAGCGGTTCCACACCCATCTCGCGAGCATAGCGCACCATCAGCGAAATGTTTCCCAAAGTATGATCTTCACGTCTGCCTGTCGCACCCAGATAGGCAATCCGTCTCATACCTTTCGACAAGCAATATCGCGTAGCTTTCGTCAGATCATTATCCTCCTGCTCGTCAATCTGTATCAGACGACTTCTCAGTTCTTCAGGCACGGAATCGCCATCACCCACGATAGCATCGCACTGCGGCCAACGGCAGACTGCTCCGTCGCAGCAGACCACATATCGAGCCTCGCGAAGCAGTTGCAATGGTTCTGCAGCTGTCGGAAACAGTCCATTAGCCAAAATGACAGCATCAAACTCGGTCATATATAGCGTCTTTAGACATCATCTTTTTCCACTTGTAATAGCCTGCAATAGCGATAAGGACGTACAGTCCGTAAAGTCCTGCCTTGAAGGGGATTCCTTTCTGGATATAAAGCACACAGCACACAACATCGACTACAATCCAGAACAGCCACTGCTCAAGATATTTACGGGCCAGCGCCCACAAACCGACAAACGACAACGCATCGGTAAAAGAGTCGAGCACAGGCACGGTGGAATTAGTCCACATAATGAGAATATAGTAAACGACACCCCATGCTACGAAGAAACCCACCGTAGCTGGCAGATATTGTCGTTTGGGCATATGACTGATGGGGAGTTCCTGCTTCAGATTCTTAGTTTTCCTGAACTTCCACACATAGAGGCCATAGAGAGCCGCCAAGGTATAATAACACGCCATGCCAGCATCGCCATAGAGTCCATGCTGCCAATAAAGGATGATATCGAGTGCCGGCATGATGATGCCTATGACCCAAAGGGCTACATGAGCACGGTACTCGAGCCAGATATAAATCAGGCCGAGTACCGTGGTGAATATATCCAACCCATGTTCTACCAGAAAAGTAATCATCTGTAAACTCTATACTATAACCTCCAAACTAAAAATTCACCGACAAATGCGCCATCATATTAAATGGAGCTGAGGGAGCGAAGCCTGCCTCATACTGATCGCTAGTACCCCATCCGGTAGCCACAATCTGACCATTCTGCTTGTCGAAAGCAGGTGCAGCCCATCCGTTGTTATCGTACTTGGCCGAGAAGATGTTATAGAGGGTTACGCCCAATGTAACTTCCTTCACGCCCAACTGTTTCAAACCGAAGGTATAGCTCAGATCGACGTTGGTATTGAAGTGTCCATCGAGCATCATACCGACATCTACGGGTTTATCGTTGTCATCGAGCGTCTGATAGCTTTCGAAGCCCGTGTTTGTCAAATACTGCTTGCTGATATACTGGCTCTGGACGCTGGCGCTGAAGCCTTGGTAGTTGAAACTGAAGACGTTGTTGGCTATCCATTCGGGCGAGAATGCCAATGGCTGGTCGCCGAGATCGGCTACACTCCCATCGGTCAGTTGTACGGTGATGCCTTTCACGCGGTTCCTTGACCATGTGGCATTAGCATCCCAGCGGAACCAGTCGACAGGTTTCCATGCTGCCTCTAACTCCACACCGAGGCGGAAACTCTTGTCGAGGTTTCGGGTAATGGCCTCACCTATCTTATTAATCTCGCCCGTTAGCACGAACTGGTCTTTATAGTCCATCCAGTAGAAGTTAACACCGGCCGAGAACGTCGGGCTCTGGTACTTATAGCCCACCTCCAAGTCGTTCAGCCGCTCAGATTTCGGCATGGGCAGTTCAGCGTTCATATTGTCCTGATAATTATTGCGCGTAGGCTCCTTATGGGCTATGGCATAAGAGACATAGGCCTTATGGTTGGGCGTGATATCGTAATTCAGTCCAGCCTTAGGGTTAAAGAAGTCGAACGATTCTTTCATGTCATAGACGATGCGCTTGTTGGTATCCCAATTGATTTCGTCAGTGGGACCGACCATCTTTATGCCGACGTGGCGGTACTGCATATCGACATACGCATTCAGCCCAGGCAGGAAGTCGTACATCAGTTTGCTGTAGACGTTGAAGTCGGTCTTCTTGGCATTCTCATCGTAATAGGGGTGGTCAGGCATCAGTTCGCTGACAGGCATCTTCACCCATTTGATTTGTCCAAAATGGTCGCCGTCGTACTTGTTCCAGCCGCCGCCGAGCGTAGCCTGCAGGTTCTCGTGGTTGTTGTAGTTCAGCGAGGCCACTACGCCGTAGAAGTCGTTGTCCATCTTCTTCTGGCGCACCAAGTCGCTCTGGGCCCAGGTCATCTCCGGGTCGAGGTCATACTCAAAAAGTGTCCGTTTGCACTTGTACTCCTCGTAATAGCCACTGCCTTTCGTGTAGTGCAGTGCCGTATTCAGGTTCAGCTCGCGGTTCAGCCGCTGGTTCCATATCAGTTGGTAGTTCTGCTGATGATAGTTGTCGGTCTGTCCGTCGTAATAGTGTACATTGCCTTGCGCATCGTAATACTCACCGCAGGAATTATAAGTACGTCCATACAGGCTCTGCTCATATTTCGACGTATAATTCCAGGCATGGTAGGTTTCCTCAATACCGTTCCAGGTGATCAGCTTCACCACCGTATTGTCTGAGAAGTAGCCTGCCTGTATGAAATAAGAATTCAATTTCGTGGAAGCACGGTCCAGGTAGCCTTTTGATCCGATGTCCGACAAGCGTCCCTGAATGCCCCAATGCCCACTGAGCAGACCCGTGCCGAAGCGCAGCGTCTCCTTATGTGAGTAATAAGAGCCCCCTGAGAAGTCGAGGCCGAGGTAGGGTTCCATGCCGATATTCTCCGTCAGCATGTTCAACGTAGCACCGAAGGCTCCAGCACCGTTGGTCGATGTTCCCACGCCACGCTGTATCTGCATCGACTGTACCGATGATGCAAAGTCACCCATATTCACCCAATAGAGCTGGGCACTCTCGGCATCGTTCATCGGAATGCCATTAGCCGTAATATTGATACGCGAGGGATCCGTACCACGCACTCTGAGTGAGGTATAGCCGATGCCGTTGCCCGCATCCGAGGTCATTGTGACGCTCGGCGTCAGCGACAACAGATAAGGCACATCCTGTCCGAAGTTCACGGCTTTCAACGCCTTTTTGTCCATGTTCGTATAAGCCATCGGTGTCTTTTTCGACGCACGCGTCGACACCACCTGTACATTCTGCAGTTCCACTGACAACAGCGAGTCCAAGTCATCCTGTGCATTCATACTCATCACGCTCACCAGCGCAACCATGCTTAATAACAATCTTTTCATAACTTTTAATAATACCTTTAATTAATAAATAATGTAAAGGGGAAGTCTGTGTTGATTTATCCTTTATTCCATCCCTACGCCGGCATGATCCGGATCAGGTTAGAGGGTATCATCTCAGCCTGCAACCGCAGGCACCCCTTGAAATTCGGCTGCAAAGGTACACATTTTTTTAAAGGTAAAAAAGTAAAAAGGTAAAAAAGTATAGCCGCACACTCATTTTTTACCTTTTTACCTTCTTACTTTTTTACTTTTTTCGTATCTTTGCACCAAAATCAAGCTGAAAATATGAAGATACAGATTATCAACGGGCCAAACCTGAACCTGCTGGGGCAGCGGGAACCAGGCATCTATGGCTCTGAATCGATGGAAAACTGCCTCAAGGCACTCCGCAGCCGCTACCCGCAAGTGCAGATAGACTACTATCAGAGCAATGTCGAGGGCGAGCTCATCAACAAGATGCAGGAGACGGGCTTTGCAGGCGGCTACGACGGTATCGTGCTCAATGCTGGGGCCTATACCCACACAAGCGTCGCCCTGCACGACTGCATCCGTAGTCTCAAGTGCCCCGTCATCGAGGTACACATCTCGAATGTCCACCAGCGCGAGGAGTTCAGACATCATTCTATGATATCTGCAGCCTGCAAGGGTGTGATCTGCGGATTCGGGCTCGATAGCTATCGTCTGGCAGTAGAGGCACTGATCGGATGACGCTCGACGATTACATCCTCGCCCATACAGAGCCAGAACCAGAATACCTGTACAGGCTGTGGCGGGCAACGAACCTGCACACCATCCACGGACGGATGGCCAGCGGACACCTGCAAGGACGACTGCTCAAGATGCTGGTCAGGATGATACGGCCGAAAAATATCCTCGAGATAGGCACCTTCAGCGGCTACAGTGCCATCTCGATGGCAGAAGGGCTCGACAGCGACGGACAGCTCTACACCTTCGAGATCAACGACGAGATGGAGGACTTCACCCGCCCTTGGATAGAGGGATCTGAGGTGGCCGACAAGATTCACTTCATCATCGGCGATGCCCTCGAAGAAGCACCTAAACTGGGTATCACCTTCGATATGGCCTTTATGGATGGTGACAAACGTACCTACCGCGACTGCTACGAGATGGTGATGGACATCCTCAAGCCTGGAGGCTTCATCCTCGCTGACAACACGCTCTGGGACGGCCACGTGGTAGACCATACCTACGACCGCGACCACCAGACGCAGGGCATCGAGACCTTCAACGACTATATCGCTGCCGACGACAGGGTGGAACAAGTGATTCTCCCCCTTCGCGACGGCCTCACACTTATAAGAAAGAAATAGATTATGCAAGAGACAAGACAAAACAAAATCGCACGACTGCTCCAGAAGGAGCTCTCGCTGATATTCCAACAGCAGACCCGCGCCACACACGGCACGATGGTGAGTGTAACACGGACAAAGATCTCGCCCGACCTCAGTATCTGCACGGCCTACCTGAGCATCTTCCCCAGCGAGAAGGGTGAAGAGATCCTGCAGAATATCAACGCCAGCAACAAGGCCATCAGATATGAATTAGGTACGCGCGTGAGAAACCAGTTGCGCATCGTGCCAGAACTGCGATTCTTCATCGATGACTCACTGGACTATATTGAGCACATCGACGAACTGCTCAAGAAGTGAAAAGTGAAAAATTTGCTGCCGCATGAACTTTCCTTTTTTTATCGCCAGGCGATATCTTTTCTCTAAGAAGTCGACCCACGCCATCAACGTCATCAGCGCCATCTCCGTAGTGGGTGTGGCTGTAGCCACGATGGCCCTTGTGGTGACACTCTCCGTGTTCAACGGCTTCCACGATATGGTGGCCTCCTTCTTCACCTCGTTCGACCCCCAGCTGAAGATTGTGCCCGTACAAGGCAAGACAATGCCGTCCGACGATCCCGTCCTGGCGAAGATCAAGGCACTGCCTCAGGTAGAGGTGGCGATGGAGACCGTCGAGGATCAGGCTCTGGCAGTGTATCAAGGCCGACAGGCGATGGTGACCATCAAGGGTGTGGAGGATAGTTTCAGCCAACTCACTCATATCAACGAGATACTCTTAGGCGACGGACAGTTTGAACTGAAGGCAGCCGATATGTTCTACGGCATTCCCGGCATCCGACTGGCTGAGCAACTGGCAACAGGCTTCACCTACGAAGAACCGATGCAGATCTATGCCCCCCGTCGCGAAGGCCAGTTGAATATGGCGAACCCTATGGACGGTCTCGTGACCGATGAGCTCTATTCGCCTGGCGTCATCTTCAACGTCAAGCAGGCACGCTACGACAAGAGCTATATCCTCACCGACATAGCATTTGCCCGTCGTATCTTCGAGCAGCAGGGAATGGTGTCTGCCCTCGAACTGCGTCTGAAGCCAGGCAGCAACTTCGAAAGCGTGAAATCTGAAATCAAGCAGATAGTGGGTGACAAGTGCTATGTGCGTGACCGCTTCGAACAGCAGGACGACACCTTCAAGATCATGAAGATCGAAAAGCTGATTGCTTATATCTTCCTGACGTTCATCCTGATGGTGGCCTGCTTCAACATCATCGGTTCGCTCTCGATGCTCATCATCGACAAGAAGGACGATGTGGTGACGTTGCGCAATCTGGGAGCCTCCGACAAGCAGATTACACGCATCTTCCTCTTTGAAGGACGTCTGATTTCGGCTCTGGGTGCCATCATCGGTATCATCCTCGGCTTGGTGCTCTGCTGGGCGCAGCAGACCTTCGGCATCGTGAAACTGGGCTCCTCGAGCGGCTCGTTCATCATCAATGCCTATCCTGTGAGCGTCCATCCTGAGGACATCCTCCTCGTCTTCCTCACTGTACTCATCGTCGGCTTCCTCGCCGTCTGGTATCCCGTTCGCTATTTCTCACGCCGATTACTGGCATAAAACCAATAACACAATTATGAAGAAACTGTTTACAATGATTCTGATGGTCTGCGCCTGGATGATGGCAGCAGACGCTGCGGGACAACCACTTCTGAAAACCCATGTGGAAACAGGCGACCTTGAGGGCATCCTCGATGGTCAGCTTGCAGTGTATAAAGCCATTCCCTATGCAGCCCCGCCCGTTGGCGACCTGCGTTGGCGTGAACCGCAGCCAGCCAAGCCTTGGGAGGGCGTGCTCAAGGCAGAGAACTACGGTCCCCTGCCGCCGCAGCCCACACGTCCTGGACGTACAGCTGATATGATGAGTGAAGACTGTCTCTATCTCGGCATCGCAACGCCTGCCAAGAGCGCCAGCGACCGATTGCCTGTGATGGTATGGATTCATGGTGGCGGATTCCAGACGGAGCACTATGGTGGCGACCTGTGGAAACACCTTGCCCAGCGTGGTGTGGTCATCGTCAGCATCGAATACCGTACAGGTGCCCTCGGATTCCTGGCCCATCCTGAACTGAGCAAAGAGAGCAAGGACGGCCACTCTGGCAACTATGGTCTGCTCGATCAGATCTTCGCCCTCCAATGGGTGCAGCGCAACATCGCCAACTTCGGAGGCGACCCCTCGAAGGTGACGATCTTCGGTGAGAGTGCTGGTGCCATCAGTTGCAGCATGCTCTGTGCCTCACCGTTGGCAAAGGGCCTCTTCCGTGCAGCCATCAGTCAGAGTGGAGGCTCGTTCGCCCCTTGGAGCGACAAGCCGCGTGCTTTGGGCCTCGATGCCTCGCAGAAGGGAGCCGAGCAGCAGGGTCTCGCTTTCATGAAGCATCTGAAGAAGAAGAACATCAAGCAGATGCGCAAGATGGATGCGATGGAGCTCTGCGACGGTAATGTGGGCTTCGCTGGCTTCTGGCCTTGTGTCGACGGCTATGTGATCTGCGACGATCAATACCGTCTCTACGAACGTGGCGAGTATAATGATGTGCCTGTCATCGTGATGACCAACAGCGATGAGGGCGCCCTCTTCTCACCTGCCAATATCAAGGCAGAGAACTACCAGAAACAGGTACAGGGAATGTTTGGCGATATGGCCGACGAGGCGCTGAAAGTCTATCCTGGCAATACGGATGATGAGGCTTGGCACGGCAATGGCGATGCCTTCCGCGACCTGGGATTTGCCTGGCCTTCCTATGCTTGGGAATGCCTGCAGAGCAAGACGGGTAAGAGTCCTGTCTATGCTGCCTATCTCGCCCAGCCTTCCACACGGAGCTTCTCGCCAGACAAGCGTCGCAAGGGTGTAGCCCATGCTGATGACATTCTTTATCTCAATGGAGAGTTCCTCACTCAGCCCGACAAATATCCTTATGAGTCTGCCGTCGCAGAGATCATCCAGCAGTATTGGGTGAACTTCGCCAAGACGGGCAATCCCAACGGCAAGGGTCTGCCTTACTGGCCTTCGTTCGATGAAAGCAAGCCCACTACGATGCAGTTCTCCAACGGTGCCTCGCTCATCATGGTGCCCAACCGCGAGCAGATCAACTTCATCGACCGCTTCTACAAAGCCAAGCGTGAAGAGACCGAACGCCAGCGCACCAAATAAACTACCATAAAGGACACGAAGGGTCAGATTCACCTTTGTGTCCTTTTCATTTTAATCCTCGCGATACTCCAGGATGTCGCCTGGCTGGCAGTCTA
>JAEETD010000120.1 GCA_016290175.1 Prevotella sp.
CATCGGTACCATCGGTAAGAATGACAAGACGGGTCCGGCTGTGAACAGCCTGAAGCTGCTGGCACAGGCTACTGGCGAGTACACCCGCGAGGAGCTGAACAAGGACGGTAAGCTGGGCTGGACCGACAAGGCCGCTGCCGAGATCCTGGCTGTGAAGAATACTGCCATGGGCGGTAACAGTGGCGGATCGTCTTCGGGTGGCTCCGGTGAGAGCAACGGTGGTAGCCAGAATGGTGGTGAGCAGAATGGCGGTGAGCAGGGCCAGCAGGCTACGGGCTATGCACTGACTATCAGTAAGAGCGGTACGGGTACCGCAACAGTAACCAGCGGTGGTAATGCTGTGACTTCCGGGGCTTCGCTCAGCGAGGATGCCGAGGTGGAGATCAGCATCACGCCGGCTGAGGGTAAGGTACCGACCGCAAGTGTGAACGGATCGAGCATCGAGCTCACCGAGGATGGTGGTGTGTATAGCGGCAGCTTCGCTATGCCCGGACAGGCTTCGAGCCTCGTGATCAATACGGGTACCGCTGACGGTGGCGACGGACTGACGAACGACTAAGGTCATAGAGGCGCAGCACACTGGGCAGCGCTACGACGCCATGAGTAAAGCAAACGTAAAAAATGGAGATGCGTATGAAGAAAAGGATCATTGAGGTGGCGGTGAAGGTAGTAGTAGCCGCACTCACAGCATTCCTGACGGCCATCACGACCACGAGTTGTATGGGCTATGGGCCGATTGCGCTCTAGTGAGCGCTGTGAATAGTTTAAAATCCTCTCGCAGTAGGTGCTGCGGGGGGATTTTTTTGTTAAGAAAACATAAAAAGGGGAGGAGGGAATTAAACGAAGGGATTTAGACTATGTCTAAAAGAATAACCAACTAAAAACGGGGAATGTATGATAAATGACGGATTATTACGCGTCGGAATAATTGGTGCGGGATGGATAGCGGAAAAAGCCGCCATCACGCTTAACGGCCTTGCTGACTGCGAGGCCTATGCCATTGCGTCGCGTACACAGGAGAAGGCAGACGCCTTCGCGGAGAAATGGAAGATGAGGAAGGCTTACGGCTCGTACAGTGAACTGATAGCCGACCCGAGTGTGGATCTGGTGTATGTGGGAACGCCCCATTCGCATCACTACGATGTGACGCGCGAGGCACTGCTGGCCGGCAAACCCTGTCTGGTGGAGAAGGCCTTTATGGCCAATCACCGTCAGGCAAAGGCCATCGTGGACCTGGCCCGCGAACGGAAGGTGTTCCTGGCAGAGGCCATCTGGACCCGCTATCAGCCGGTGGTGAAGATGATGCGCGACCTGATCGGCAGCGGACGCATCGGCACGCCACGGCTGGTGACCGCCACGCTGGGCTATTCGATGGGCGACAAACCGCGTATCATGCGGGCTGACCTCTGTGGCGGCGCCCTGCTCGACCTGGGCGTGTATGCCCTGAACTTCGTTAGGATGTTCTTCGATGCCGACATCGTGAGCATCAGCAGCCAGTGTGTGAAGAGCCAGACGGGCATGGACCTGACGAACGCGATGACGCTGACGCTGAGCGACGGCGTGCTCTGCAACCTGCAGTCGAGTGCCGCCTGTGTGGGTGACAATATCGGCGTGATAGCCGGAACGGAGGGTAACCTGATCATCGACAACATCAACAATCCGCAGACAATCACGGTGAACGGTCCCGACCGTACCTATATCGAGACCATCCACGTGCCCCAGCAGATCACGGGCTATGAGTATCAGTTCATGGCTTGTCGCCAGGCGCTGATCGACGGGCTCCTGGAGCCGAAGGAGATGCCGCTGGAGGAGACGCTGTACATCATGGAGCTGATGGACGGACTGCGGAAAGAGTGGGGAGTGAGGTATCCGATGGACGAAGAATAAGTGAAAAGTGATAAGTGAAAAGTGAAAAATTTGCTACCGCAATATGAAACGCATATGAAGATTTTACTGATAGGAGGTACGGGCACGATCAGCAGTGCCATTACAAGACAGTTGGCGGAGAGCGGTCACGAGCTGTGGCTGCTGAACCGCGGTAACCGTAAGGACGAGGTGCCTGCGGGCGTGAGACAGGTGGTCTGTGACATCAATGACGAGGCGGGGGCTGCAACCCCTCTGCAACAGCTTTTTGAGCAGGTGGAGATGTTCGACGCCGTCTGTGAGTTTATCGGCTTCCTGCCGGAGCAGGTGGCGCGCGACATCCGTCTGTTTAAGGGCAGGACGCGCCAGTATGTGTATATCAGCAGTGCTTCGGCCTATAACAAGCCCGCTGCCAGTCATGTGATTACGGAGGGTACGGCGCTGGCCAACCCCTACTGGGAGTATTCGCGCAATAAGATTGCCAGCGAGGACCTGCTGATGAAGGCGTGGCGCGAGGACGGCTTCCCGGTGACCATCGTGCGCCCCAGCCATACCTATTGTGAAAGGAGCGTGCCCGTGAGCGTGCATGGACCGAAGGGCAGCTGGCAGGTGCTCAAGCGTATGATGGAGGGAAAGCCCGTGATTGTGCATGGCGACGGCAGTTCGCTGTGGACACTGACGTGGAATGAGGACTTCGCCCGCGGCTTCATCGGTCTGCTGGGCAATCCCAAGGCCATCGGCGAGGCGTTTCAGATCATGAGCGACGAGCAGCTGACGTGGAACCAGGTTTATGAGTGCGTTGGCAGGGCTCTCCACACCACGCCGAAATTATACCATGTGTCGTCGGACTTCCTGGCTGCCGTAGCGCCGAAGGAATATGACCTGACGGGTAATCTGCTGGGCGACAAGGCGGTGACGGTGGCCTTCGACTGCAGCAAGCTGAAGCGGGCGGTGCCGGGATTCTGCGCCACCACCCGGTTTGACGAGGGGGTGCGCCGCTGCGTGGACTATATCCTGAGTCACCCGGAACTGCAGGTGGAGGACCCGGAGTTTGATGCCTGGTGTGATATCTTGATTGCAACAATTGAAAAAGCTAAACAATGGATATAATATGAAGGATTTTAAGTATTATGCACCGACGGAAGTGGTGTTCGGTGAACAGAGTGAAGAGCAGGTGGCCCTGCTGGTAAAGAAATATGGTGGCACGAAGGTGCTGGTGCATTATGGTGGTCAGAGTGCCGTGCGCTCAGGCCTGCTCGATAAGATCTGCGGTCTGCTGGAAGCAGGCGGCGTGGGCTATGTGAAGCTGGGCGGCGTGGTGCCCAATCCCCGTCTCTCGCTGGCGCAGAAGGGCATCGGCCTGTGCCGTCAGGAGGGTGTGGACTTTATCCTCGCCGTGGGTGGCGGCAGCGTGATCGACTCTGCCAAGTGTATCGCCTACGGTGTGGGCTATGAGGGCAATGTGTGGGACTTCTACCTGGGTAAGGCGGAGCCGGAGCGTATGCTTCCCGTGGCCACCGTGCTGACGATCCCCGCTGCAGGCAGTGAGATGAGCGAGGCGAGCGTCATCACCAATGAGGAGGGCGACGTGAAGCTGGGCTACTCGAACAATATGTCGCGTCCGAAGTTCGCCATCATGAACCCCTGTCGTACGTTCACCCTGCCGCCCTATCAGACGGCTGCCGGTGTGACCGACATGATGATGCACACCATGGAGCGCTATTTCACCAAGGACGACGATATGGACCTGACCACCGACCTGGCCGAGGCGGTGCTGCGCAGGATGAAGACGGCCGTGTTTGAGGTGCTGAAGAATCCCGAGGACTATCGTCACCGTGCACAGATCATGTGGGGCGGCAGCGTGGCCCACAACGGACTCACGGGCTGTGGTGTCAGCGACGACTGGGCCACCCATCAGCTGGAGCATGAGCTCAGCGGTATGTTTGATGTGACGCACGGTGCCGGCCTGGCTGCCGTCTGGCCGAGCTGGGCACGCTATGTGATGCATGAGAACCTGAGCCGTTTCGTGCGCTTCGCCGTGAACGTGATGGATGTGCCTAACGACTTTACCGATCCTGAGGGAACGGCACTGAAAGGCATCGAGGCGATGGAGCGTTTCTATCACGCCATCGGTATGCCCGTTAATATCAAGGAACTGATAGGCCGCGACATCACCGATGAGGAAATCAAGGAGATGACCCGTAAGTGCAGTCGTAACTATTCGTCGACCTGTGGCTGCCTGAAGGTGCTGAAGGCCGAGGATATGGAAGCGATCTACAAGATGGCCAGGTGAATATAATACGGTATCTGCGCAGTAGTTTCTCCGCACAGCTGAGCTTGTGGGTGACGGGGTTCGTGACCGCCATATTCGTGGTGGCACTGGCCCTGCTCTTCCGTTTCTCGCAGGATGTGGTCAAGGACGAGTCGCTCGAACACAATATGCAGGTGCTCGAGCAGGCTGCTCTGCGTGTGGACAGGCTGCTCCATCAGACGGAGACGACGGCTGCGACGGCAAGTTGGATCATCCGTCACCACCTGTCTTCGCCCACCATCGTGGCGGGGCTGTGCCACGAGGTGATGCAGGCCAACCCCTGGATAGACAGCTGCTATGTGATACCTGTCGGCCAGTCGCCTGTCAGCATGGCCGGCTGGAGGGAGAAGGAACTGGATGCCGTGAAGGACAGCGTGCCCCTGAAGCCGATGGTGCTGACCTACTATCTGCCCGTGCAGAATGCCCGGGGAGAGCACTGTCTGACCCTCACAGTGGTCGTGCAGATGGACTGGGCGGAGATCAATACCGC
>JAEETD010000006.1 GCA_016290175.1 Prevotella sp.
AAAATTACACAGTAGGGACGGTTCCTATTGTGTAAATTCGATGGAGGTACTGCTCATAGAGGAATCGGTTCGTCGCGGTACTCATGTGCTGGTGGAGTTGCCGGAAGGGATGACACCTGAAACAGCACAGGAACTGATGAAAGAGGCTACGGGATTCACACCCGATGCAGCTGTGAAGGACGTTTCGAGGTGCATCTATATGGTGCCGGAGGATCATACCAAGTATGTTAATCCGAAGCTGTTTGAGGTATCAGAAGAACGTGAACTGAAATCTCAGCCGACGTCTAACGAGCGCAAATCTGCGCCGATTGCCAACGAATCCAAAAGTGGATTGGTTGCAACTGAATCCAATTCTGGATTGAGTGAACAAGAGCTCAAATCTGAGCCGTCGTTCAAGGGCATACCTTATACCGCTATTATAAAAGAGTGGTGGCGGAGGAATGGTGGTGAGCCGGCTGAAGGTGAAAGGAATGTCAAGTTGCATAAACTGGCCGTTAATCTCCGAGCCATCTGCGACAACAAGAAAGAGGTGTTGATGCAGGTGATGCCTCGTTTCGGACTTTCCGATGTGGAACTGAAATCGGTCGTTGACTCGGCTTGCAAGGAAGAGCCCAAGGGCATTTCGAAGGTGATGCAGGGCATTGTGGATGACTTGTTTTTGTCCCCTAAGTTCTTGGACGAGCCAAGCGGCAAAGCCGAGCGAGGGGACTACAGGGGTCTGAGCGAGGGATTGGATGACGATGGTTCAGACCCCCAACCCCCTAACTTAGGGGGCTTGTACAAACACCTGCCGATCGGACTCAAAGAATCGTTGGTTGGTGTGCCTGTCTCGATGCACATGCCTGTACTTTGTGGCATCATGCCCATCTGTGCAGCATACGCCGACCAGGTAACGGTAGAGTATTGTGATGGCAACATCCACCGCCTCGGACTGATGTCAATCATTCGTGGTGAGCAGGCTTCCAATAAGTCGGTAGTCAAGAACGCTGTCGATATCTGGAAACGTCAGCTCGACGAAGAGGATGCCCTTGCCCGCAAGCGTGAGGAGGAATGGAAGGAGCGCAAGAAAGGCCGCAAGGCCAACGAGAAGGCTCCCGAAGACCCACACGTATTGATTCGAGTGGTGCCTGTAACCGTCTCTTGTTCAACACTTTTGAAACGATTCAAGAATGCGCAGGGGCATACCTTGTATAGCTTCGGTGAGGAACTTGACACGCTTCGCAAAACCAATGGTGCAGGCTCTTGGAGTTCGAAATATGACATCTATCGTCTCTCGTTCGACTACGGTGAGTGGGGGCAGGATTACAACTCTGATCAGGCTGAGTCGGGAGTGGTCAACGTGGCCTACAACTGGACGATGCTCGGCACGAACGGTGCCATGCGGAAGTGCTTCAAGTCGGACAACATCGAGAATGGTCTTTCTTCTCGTGTGCTCGTGGCTGAGATGCCTGACTCCAGCTTTGCCAAGATGCCCAAGTTTGGACGTCGTTCGGCTGAGGATGAAGCCCGTATTCAGCAGGCCGTCACTCGTCTGCGTAGCTTTACTGGGCTCGTGGATGTACCTCGTTTGAGGAAGGCCATCGAGGCTTGGGTTGAGGAGAAACGCGTAGAGGCTGCTAAGGATATTGACCACGTAAAGGACACTTATCGTAAGCGTGCTGCCGTCATCGGCTTCCGCTGTGGGGTTATCTTCCACATGCTGTCTGGCAAGGATAAGGAGACCAAGGCGTGCATCGATTTTGCGCTGATGATGGCCGACTACTGCCTCTCTCAGCAGATTCGTGCCTTCGGCGAGGCCTTGCAGAATCAGTATATCGATGCTCAGGACGAGTGTCTGCGATACGGTGTCAATCACTCCATCTTCGACCAGCTGCCGCCTACGTTCACCATCGACGATCTGCGCCCTTTGAAACGAGGTTTCTGTTCAGAGGCAGCTCTCAGGAAAATCACTTCCCGTTGGGGTCGTGACGGCTGGATAGAGAAGGTGGACAAGACCCACTGGAGTAAGGTAAAAGTGAATAGTGAAAAGTGAACATTGAACATTGAAAATTATGGAATTAGTATTAGTACGCATAGCAAAACGCAAGACCTATACAATAGGCAAGCTCTACATTGTAGAGAAAGTAGATGATGAATACCTGGCAGGAGAAAAACAAACTTACTTCTGCGACACCCTCGAACCAACGGCATTGGAGTTGAAGACAACGGTATCGAAAGAAGCTGTGCTTCGATCGCCCAAGAAGGCAGAGAGTTTAAAGCCCTTCGCCATCCCAGAAGGCCGATACGCGGTAGTAATTACCTGGAGTCCGAAGTTCAAGATGTGGCTCCCTGTCCTGCTCGGTGGCCCCGACTTCAACCACCTCTTCAAGGGCATCCGCATCCACATGGGCAACACAGCCAAGGACACCCAAGGCTGCATCCTCGTAGGTCGCAACCAACTGGTAGGCCAAGTCCTCGAATCCCGCAAGTGGCTTTATGAACTCAAACAAAAGATCGTCGAGGCAAAAGCCCGTGATGAACCCGTCTGGCTGACCATCAAGTAACCATCAGTCTCTTAATCAATCGCCCGGATATGACTCACCTCATGTCTGGGCGATTTGCATCTATCATCTCCAAAGCCTCAGGCGTGAGGAAAGGACGGATATCCTGGAAAGGAATCTCGAAGATGATGATGCCGGAGGAATAAGGGGCTATCTCGTACTGGGTATAGTTGAAGACGACGCCCGTGTCGGAGAGATAGGGAGAATTGCCGGGCAAAGGAATATTGTTGAGCGAACTGACCTCCTCGGCAAAAAGATACTCCAACAGTTCATCGTCGCTTAGGAGGTGGTCGGCATCCCCTGAGAAATGGCGCCTCACACCCTCTTTGATCAGCGCCGATAGTTTGGGTGAATCGGTATTGGTAAGCAGGGGAATCTGCTTGCCGTCGCTCTTGCGGAAGGTGAATCCCACTTCTGTGGTAAAGCCATGAGCGCCACCACCATACATAAAATTGCTATAGTAATAGGTGATGTAGCTGGCGGTCTCGGTCAGCTTGGTGATGTCGTGGCTCCTGGAAAAGGCTCCAAGGCGATCGTCCGGCTCCATCTCATCATATACGTCATGCCATTCAGCCGACACCGACTCGAACAGCGATTCGCCATAAGTCTGGAAGTCCTTGGGATCATCAAACTCGCCATCAAGCAACCAACAGATATGCTTCCGCAGGCTATCGACAATCACCTTATCGCCACTGACCGGCCAATGAACGAGAAGTGACACTTCAGCGGAGGAGTCATTCTTCTCGAATTTAACGGTTTCCACTGTGACCATATTCCCGACATCTGCCATAAGGCTGTCTTGACTCACGGTAGCAGCAATGCTATCCGTCGTTTCCTTGCCCTCAGTCTGAGGAGCACGCTGACCGCATGCACAGAACATGGCAGCGATCGTCATTATCATATAGAAGTGTCTCTGTTTCGCCATCAGAAGGTATATCCGAGGGTAAGGAGCACTTGATGACGCTTATTGCTGACGCTGGCAGCATCCAGGCTGCCTGTCAGATTAGGCTGGAAGGGATAGAAGGTTCCATCGGTTGTGCTGTATTGATAAGCCACATCGAGGTTCATGTCACCGATCTTGCAACCTACGCCGGCAGTGATACGGTTGGTGCTCTTCCAGTTGACATAGTCGGAGGTGGAAGCATATTTCACACCGTAGGAGTCGAGTGTCTGGTCACGCACGCCGTTCTCAGCGTATGCCGACGAGATGTAATTGTAACCCAGACGCAGGGCCACCTCAGGAACGGGCTTGAACTCAAGACCCAGCTTCAGCGTGGAAACACCCTTCAACACATCCTCCGTGTTACGCTTCATAACATTGTCCTTATAGGAATCCTCATTGCCATAGTAATCGTAACCATCCTTCACGCGGTTCTGACTGGCACCGTAGTCGGAGAACTCGTAGGTAGCACCGATGGCGAGATTGTTGCCGATGGTGTGACCCAGGCTGAGACCAAACTTCCATGCTGTATAGTAACGGAATTCGTAGGAGTTCTCAATGTCGCCCATTTCGATATGGGTGCCATCCAAAAGCTCACCAAGAGCACTCTGGTTGTAGAGCGCGGTGGTATTATCTGTGGTCAGGTCATACCAGGTGGGGGTATTGATATAGAGACCCAGACGGAACGGTGAATACTCCACAGGACGGACGATGACGCCAGCCTTGATATCGACACCCGTACCCTTGATGGTACGATAGTCACCATAGCTGACAATACCGCCATCGTTGCCGTTGAGGAACCTCAAGCCTTCGGTATACTCGCTGTAACCCTTGTATTTGACATCATAGATGCCTGCGGTGACACCCCAGTAGACGCGGTCGTTGGAATTACCGCTAAGGGTGAAGTCGAACTCATTGATCCAGCCACGATGGGCACGGTCGAAATTATAGGCATCGCCATTCATACCATTGTACATCCAACCGTAATCAACATCATCATCGGCCAGAACATTGGCATTCAGATAGTCGAGTTGGCTGAAATTGAGCGCCTGCTGTGAACTCGTGGCAGACTTATATCCCAGTATATATCCGTCGTTGCTCATGTCAAGGCAGTAGTGGCCCTGCAGATCCTTCTCGGCAGTGATGAGGTTCGACGATACTTCGCGCAAGGCATGATCGGCCACAGAGAGAATCTGATTGAAATTGCGGCTCTTGTGGTAGTTGAACGAGAAGTTGAGAAACGAGGTGCGGTCCATGCGCATCGAATAGACAAAACCAGCCTGATCGAAACTCATGTTAGAGGTGCTGCGACCGTCGAACTCGTGTGCATCAGCCTGCGACACCAGTCCGAAACTTGCGCTCATAGTGGAATGGCGGAACAGACCAATACCGGCGGGGTTAGAACTCGTGGTGGAGATATCGGCTCCTAAGGCCTCCATCGCGCCACCCATGCCCACGTAGCGAGCCGTACCGTTAAGGTCACTTCCCAGCAGACGGCCACTTTCGTATGTATCCTGTGCAGCGGCTGGCAGGACGACTGCCATAGCCAAGGCTGCGAAAAATATCTTCTTCATACTATTTTTCACTATTAACTATTCACTATTAACTATTCACTACTATCTGCGTCCGCCTACATGGCCACCGCCAGAACGGCCTCCACCGCCTCCGCCACCAGAGGCACGTCCACCGCCACCGCTGAAGCCACCGCCGCCAACGCTGCCACCTCCACCGGTGGTAGTCGGTGTATAGGTAGTCGTAGCCCGGTTAGTTGTGGTACGTGTCGTTGCAGTACGTGATGACGTAGAGGGTGTATAGGCGCTGTGGTTGCCCACGGTGCGGTCTCGCAAGCTGCTGGTACGCTGGGCTCCCAGGCGACTGCTGGCACTGCTACGGGTGCCGCCCGATGTGGCAGAAGAATAGATACGTCCGTTCATGTTGCCACGATCCATGCGGATTGTGCCAGTGTGGTCGTTATAGCTGAGACGTCCTCCGATTCCACCACCCCAGTAGCTATAGCCATAGCGATAGTAAGGATAGCCATAGTAATCGTAGTACCAGGGATCATACCACCAGCCACCATACCAGCTGTAAGGTCCATAATACCAAGGATCGTAGATGCCATAGCGCCAGCTACTGTAATACCAGGGATCATACCAATTATACCAGCCGTAGGTGCGGTAGTACCAGGGCGAATGCCACCACAGGTCGTGACGGCCCTCCTGATAGCCTGCCCAGTAGGCGGCATTGTCGGAGAGACTATAGTCGTCGAAACGTTCCATCTTACGTGTCAACGTATAGTCATCCAACGAATCAGGATAAACACCCAGTTCACCGTTGAAGTCGATGATATCGGATGCAGCAGAATCGATGGGCACATAAGTGCTCATACGACGGTTATAATCGTCAACACTACGGTTGCTCCCCGCATAATACGTCTCGCGAGGCAGACCGTAGTTGTCATTCACTCTCTCTACCTTGCTGCTCTTTTTAGGAACGAAGTAGAGATCGTCATCCTGGGCCACCATCGAAAGAGGCAGGGCCCCGATGAGTAACGAGATAAGAATCAGTTTCTTCATATTTCAACACTATTTAATTGTTCACGATGCAAAATTACTCACAATTTTACTGCAAATATAAGGAAAAACCCTAAACCACGGTAGGATTTTCCCTATTTTTTGTAAATTTGCACCAAAATTTAACATCCAATATGAAATATTACGAGGTAGCATTCACCCTGACCCCCTACTCTGCCGATGCCTGCGACGTGTTGGCAGCGATGGCTGGAGATGTAGGTTTTGAAACATTCGTGGAGACAGAAACCGGTCTGACAGGCTATGTACAACAAGCACTTTTCGACGAGCAGGCCCTTCAGAAATCGTTGGAGGATTTCCCCTTTGATGGCGTCAGCATCAGTTATGACATTCGGGAGGCTGAAGACAAAGACTGGAACGAACAGTGGGAACAGGAAGGTTTTGAGCCGATAGAAGTAAGAAGTAAGATGGAAGATGGAAGAGGTGTGATCATCCACGATGGACGGCATCTGCCAAAAGTCATCTCCGATCAGGACATCGCGATTGAGATTGATGCGAAGCTGGCTTTTGGCACCGGTACCCACGAGACCACCCGCATGATCTGCGCCACCCTCCAAGAACTATTCACTATTCACTCTTCACTATTCACTACCCTGAAGGTGCTGGACTGTGGGACGGGAACAGGCATATTAGCGATATGTGCGCTGAAACTCGGTGCGAAAGAAGCTGTGGGTTATGACATCGACGAGTGGAGCGTAGACAATGCCCGCCATAATGCTGTGATCAATCGTGTGGACGAACGATTCACCTCGCTGTTGGGCGACGTGAATATATTAAAAGAGGTGGAAGGTTCCTTCGACCTCGTGATGGCTAACATCAATCGCAACATCCTGTTGGCAGACATGCCGATGATGCATGAGAAGATGGCTCCTGGTGCACGCCTGATACTGAGCGGATTCTATACCGCCGATATCCCCATGCTCACAGAGAAAGCACAAAGTTTAGGAATGACACTGGCAGCACAGAAGGAAGACAACGAATGGGCTTGTCTCGTATTCCAAAACTAAGTTTCTGATGGCAAAGATCATAGAGATATCATCATTGACGGAGCCTGGTATAGAGATGTTCTCATCGCTTACGGAAGCCCAACTGCGTAACAAGGTAGAGCCTCAGAAGGGCATCTTCATCGCAGAGAGTCCCAAGGTGATACAGGTGGCGCTGAATGCCGGCTACGAACCCGTGGCACTGCTCTGCGAGCGCAGGCATATCGAGGGCGATGCCAAGACCATCATCGGACAATGTGGGGAGATACCCGTCTATACAGGTAACAGAGCATTGCTGGAACAACTGACGGGCTACACGCTGACCCGGGGCGTGCTTTGTGGGATGCGAAGACCTCAGGAACGCACAGCCATCGAACTGCTTCAGACCATCACCGAGACAGAAGCCCCACATAGACAGAAGCGCATCGTGGTGATCGACGGTGTGGTGGATACCACGAACATCGGTGCAATCTTTCGTTCGGCTGCTGCCCTCGACATTGATGCCGTACTCCTGACGAGAAATGCATGTGACCCTCTGAACCGAAGAGCCGTGAGAGTATCGATGGGCAGTGTATTCCTCGTACCCTGGACTTGGTTAGACAATTATGATACCCTGCATGACTATGGTTTCAAGACAGCAGCGATGGCACTGACAGACCAATCGGTATCTATCGACAATGCCACCGTAGCCAGCGAAGAGCGGTTGGCTATCATCATGGGAACGGAGGGCGACGGATTGCCCCAAGAAACGATTAACGAAGCCGACTATACGGTGCGTATACCTATGGCTCACGGTGTCGACTCACTGAATGTGGCTGCTGCAGCTGCCGTTGCCTTCTGGCAACTGCGGGCTAAGGAATAAGCAGCGACGAATCGCCATAGCTCAGGAAACGGAAATCGTGGGCTAAGGCAAAATCATAGATCTTTCGCCAGTCACCCTTGACAAAGGCACTCACCAATAGCAGCAAAGTAGACTGCGGCTGGTGGAAATTGGTGACGAGCATCTTGACGATATGATAGTCGTAGCCTGGGGCGATGATGATCTGTGTGCTGCTATGAAGCACCTCTAACTGACGGGCATCCATCCATGCTGCCAAGGCCTTTATGGCCTCCAGGCTTTTGATACATCTTCCATCTTCCATCTTACATCTTCCTTCATACGGTTCCCATTGGGCTACATGAAGTTGATCATCCGCAAGATCGGGATTTTGCATCACCTTCAGACCCATGTAGTAGAGACTTTCCAAAGTTCTGACACTCGTGGTACCCACCGCGATAGCAGAAGCATCATGATCAATGAGTTTCTGGATGGTTGAGCGACGCACACTGATAAACTCCGTATGCATCTCATGCCCCTCGATCTCCTCACTCTTCACAGGTTTGAATGTGCCTGCACCCACATGCAGCGTAAGTTCCTCACGGTCAATGCCTGCATCATCAATCGCCTGGAGCACCTGTTCAGTGAAATGAAGGCCTGCTGTAGGGGCTGCTACGCTACCCTTGATTTTGGAGTAGACCGTCTGATAGGTGGTCTTGTCGCTCTCCTGTGTCTCACGATTAAGATATGGCGGGATCGGCAGTTCACCCATTGCGTCGATCACTTCTGCAAAGGAAACACCACCCGTCCACTCGAAATCGATGCGATGGGATGTGCCGTGAATCTCTCCGCGGGTAGCACTTATTATGCATTGTGCATTATGAATTATGCATTCTCTCGTCAGCGTGCCCTCTTTCCATTTCTTCAGATTGCCAACCAGGCAATACCAAGCACAATGACCCGATGTCTGAAACATTAACTCGTAATCGGAAGGCTCTGCAGGTTCCAGCAGGAACACCTCAATCAAGGCGCCTGTCGACTTACGGAAATGCATACGGGCCTGAATCACCTTAGTATTGTTAAACACCATCAGACTACCCTTCGGTAAATAGTCTGGCAAATGATAGAACACGTCTTCTCCCACTTCACCGTGACGATAGACCAACAGTTTGGAATGATCACGCTGAGCGATGGGAAATTTGGCTATACGTTCGTCTGGAAGCGGATACTGATAGTCGCTAATATGGATATGTTTGGGATCAATCATTGTTTTCTATTATTAAAAAGAGTCATGCGAGGCACGCACGCAGAACCGCATAGATCAGCGTAAACACCAGCACACATACCGGAAGATCGGCATCGTTCAGAGCAAACCCCGTCTTGGTATAGGCGAGTGAGGTAAAACGGGAGGGCTGAGTCCACTTGTTGATCAGATAGCGATAGAGGAAGTAGACACCCGTACCAACGATTCCACCCCAGCAAAGACCGACTAAGATATCACCTGGGAAATGAACACCCAGATAGAGACGTGTCCAGCAATTGGTGAGTGACCACAGAACCAGTGCAATGGAAAGCAAGCGACTGCGCACCAGCCAGCAGAAGAAAACGGCGATGCTGAACGTGTTGGCAGCATGGGCTGAGAAAAAGCCATAATTGCCGCCACGATAGCCATCGACGATATCCACCATGAGTCCTATCTCCGGATCACGGGTAGGACGCCAACGACCCACCAAAGGCTTGACAATTGTATCATCGATAGTACCAGCCAGCAGCACACATAGTCCTGCCGAGGCTATAATGAGCGATATCTTCAAGGCTGACTCGCTGTTCTTGATGACAACTATCAAAAGACTAATATAAAGCGGCACCCACGTCCAGGCAGTCGTCAAAGTAACTACCAGGGAGTCAAGAAAGAGCGAATCACTGCCATTCAGCAAGAGCAGCAATTGTTTGTCGAAATCTATGATCGGCTGAAAGTCCATCGGTATTTTTTTACCCTTTAAGCTTTTTACCTTTAAATGGTCTCCATCTGTTTGGTTTCTATCCAACCCTCCTTACCGTCTGCCAGGCGAATCTCCTTCCACTCCTTCATCGAGGCGTCGATGATGGTAACCCTTGTACCCTCGTGAAGAATGAAGAGGTCTATGCCGTTCTTGGCTGGCGTACTCTTCACATTGACGGCTGATTCGATAATGATGGCACCTGAGCGGTTCACCAACTGATTTTTCTGCTGATGGGCGAAGATATTACTGCAGATGAAGACAACAATCATCAGGAAGGCTCCAAAAAAGCCCACCTTGCGCAGCCATACATAGTTGGAGAAAAGATATATCAATGCCAGGATAATGGCAAGACCCAGACACACCAGTGCAATCATGGCCCATCCATCGACACTGGCCATATTAACTAGCGAACGATACCAGGTAACGAAGAACATCTCCTGTTCGGGCACAATCTTGTCGATGGTCTTGGAACGAGCCATCTGCAAGTTAAAGCGGATATCCGGATCGCTTGGCGACAACAACAATGCACGTTCATAGTTGAGCACAGCACGGGTGATATTCTCTGTGCGATAATAGGCATTGCCAAGATTATAATACAGCTCGGCTGAGACACCCTTCTTAAGCAGGGCCTCATAGTCGTCGATAGCCTTCTGGTATTCGCCTCGTACATAGGCGGAATCAGCTTCTGCTTTTGTGATGGCATGAGAGGCAAGCGGTATGAGAAAAGAGGAAAGAGAGATGACCGCAAGCAGAATGAGACGGGCCTTCCCGCTTTCCACTTTCCTCTTTCCACTTTTCTTCATCACCTCTTCAATCTTCTCAATCGCATTCATGGCCTTATCATATACCTTATTCATATTACCCTTTGGATCACCAGGGGCATAGCGTTCAAACTCGCATTCATCGAGGGCACCCATAAACTCACCGATGGTCACCTCGTCAACCTGCCGTTCAGTCAGACGCTGGCTGATATTATCATGGGATAGCTGCTCCACAGGAATGGCGAGCTTATCACCCACATATCCCCAAAGGGCACGGAGTACCTCATCGTAAAACTCACTGGGTTTATTTTCTGCCATCAGGCGTGAAGCCTTCTTCAGGCGCTTGGTAGCTACCTTATTGGCACGTTTGCCACGCTGCTTGGTGATGTTGGCATTCTCGATTGCCCGCTGACGGAAGATCACGAATAGAGAGATAAAGATGACTGCCAGGATGATGAGCGAGCACCAATAACCCGTAGATCCAAAGAAGAAGTCATCGAGTGAGTGCTGCCTGCTGGCACCCGTCTTGATATGACGGATATCCTTGTTCAACAGCTGGAGGTCTTCCTGTCCTGTGAAATCGCTGACCTTAGCACTACCAGACCCCTTGGCCACATTGAGTGTAAAGCCCTCGGACTTCACCGTCTCATATTTTTGTGTAGCCGTATTGAAGAAAACGAACTCAATAGGCGGTATTTCAAACTTGCCAGGATGACGGGGCACTGCCAGGATATCGTAGATCATCGAGCCTTCTACACCATTCGACGTCAACTTTGTCTTATCAGTAATCTTTGCATCGTACTTATCAAAGTCCTTGGGGAACTCCACCTGAGGCTGCTTGATAAGTTTCAGATTACCCACACCACTGACGATGACACGCAGGGAGATGGGATCATTGGCCTTGGCCTCGGTCTTGTCGAGTTGTGCAGAGATATTGAATTTTCCCACACCACCTGAGAAGTTTGCAGGGCGCTGTGGCAGCGGATCCACCTGAATATCAATACTGGGGGCAACAATCTGCTTCTTCACCTCCACATAGCCCGAACCCCCATTGAAGAAAGCCTCAAAGGGGTCGATGTTACGATTCTGCTGAACAACGATGCCATTGAAAGTGATGCTTGGAATCGTCAACTTACCCGTCAGCTGGGGAAACATCACATACTGGCTCCATGTCACTGTGCGATACGGACGGCCATTGAGTGTCTCGATCTTGAAACTCTTCTGCTGTGGCAGATCCACCTCCTGAGTATGGAAACCTTTCAGGTCGGGCATCTTACCCTCTAACTGCGTCAGAGACACCAAGGTATATACCTTATAGGTCAGGAGAATGGGTTCTTGCTCATAGACACGCTTCTTGTTGGCACTCACCTTGATAAAGAGATCCGATCCGGAGATATGACTGCCGGCATCCCTCAACTCAGGCTCATCATCATGCTGACGTTGTCGAGCAGATGTTCCGGCACCATTTGCCTGACTACGGGCATTGCCTGATACTGTAATCTTCAAGGTGTTTGAAGCGATGCTCTTACCGTCAACAATGACATGAGCAGCAGGAATCGTATATGTGCCGTTTTTTGTAGGCACCACGATATATGTATACGTGATGGACGACGAGGAACTGGTATGGCCATTGATAATCTGATAGCTGGACTGCATAG
This sequence comes from Prevotella sp., assembly GCA_016290175.1. GTDB lineage: Bacteria > Bacteroidota > Bacteroidia > Bacteroidales > Bacteroidaceae > Prevotella. The sequence continues at coordinate 12,294 of JAEETD010000006.1, forward strand.
AACGATTGGGGCCTATGAGTACTTCCAGTTCATCTGGGATATCGCCAGCTCTGAACTCACTGACATTCTGAGTATTAACTGTATAGGTAAGTCGGAACTGCTCTCCCACCCCCACATGTGAGGGAGCCGAGGCCGTCAGTGTCTGGGCTACAGCAGTGAATAGTGAATAGTGAATAGTGAACAGTACCAATAGCACTTTCACCATCCATCTACACTTCACTGCATCTGTCCTATTTCTTTTCATTATCACTATTATCTATTCACTTATCACTATTCACAATAAATCACCAATTCTTCAAGACCTGACGTCGCTGGGGCTGCTGCTGGGCTTTCTTCAGACGATCCTGTGTCTGTTTCTCCTGTTGCATGGCAGCATTAAGCAGCTGTTCGGCATTGTCCTTACTCATCTGAGGCTTCTGCTCTTTCTGCTTGTCCTTGTTCTGCTCTTGCTTATCCTGTTCTTTTTTATCGTCTTTCTTATCCTGCTTCTGCTGCTGATTCTGCTGCTGGTTCTGATCCTGCTTATTCTTCTGATGCTTGCATAGAACGAGGTTGTAACGCGTCTCATTATCTTCCGGATTCAACCTGAGTGCGTTTTTATAGGCCTCTATAGCCTCACCATACATCTTATGTCCCTGACAAATCACACCCATATTATGGAAAGCACGATACTTACGCATGGGATTTGTTTCCAACTTAGCAGCATTCTGGAACTGCTCTATAGCCGCTGAGTCTTTCTTCTGGGCCATCAGCGCATTGCCCAGATTATAGGTAGCCTGGGGATTACGGGGATTCTTCTCTACTGCCTTACGATAAGATACCTCGGCATTGGCAAAGTCGCCTGCGCGATACTGCTTATTTCCCTGGCGTACATACTGACGATCCGTCTGAGCGTTGGCAGAGGTGAATGGGGAGAGGCAAGCGGTAAGAGATATGACTGCTACTAAAATGAGTCGGGAATTCCTTTTAAAGAGTGAAAGTTTCTTCAGCAAGGGGTTACGACGATCCAGAATACAAATCTCGATAATCAGCAAGAGTAGAGCTAATATACCAAAAGCCTGGAACTGTTCGTCGTAATCGCTGTAAACCGTCGTATTGGTCTCTTTCTTCGATAGCTTATCGAGTTCATTATCCAACTGCTGCTGAGCCGCACTATTGTTCTCCACATGGATATAGACACCGCCACCTGCTGCTGCAATCTGCTTACACATATCTTCATTCAGGGCAGACATCACTGTGTTGCCCGTGTTATCCTTCATGTAATTACCAGTACCGGGGATGGGAATTGGCGCTCCCTGAGAAGAGCCAACACCTAGCACATAAACACGCATACCTTTCTTCTTGGCAGTTTCAGCAGCCTCAAGGGCACCACCCTCATGATCCTCACCATCAGTAATGACGATAATAGCCTTGCCAATACCTTCCTCCTGCGTAAAACTGTTCATACCCATATTGATGGCAGCGGCAATATCCGTTCCCTGTGTCGCCATCATCGAAGGATCAATACTCGACAGGAACATTTTCGCCGACACATAGTCGCTGGTAATAGGCAACTGTACAAAAGCATCGCCTGCAAAGACGATCAAGCCTATCTTATCGTTGGTGAAATGGTCAACAAGATTCTCTACCATCATCTTACTACGGTCCAAACGGCTTGGTACGATATCCTCTGCCAACATAGAGTTGGAAATGTCGAGGGCGATAATCGTTTCAATACCCGTGCGTTTCTCCTGACTAATCTTCGTACCCATCTGAGGACGAGCCAGCATGATGATGAGAAGTGCCAAGGCTGCCAATAAAATCCAGAACTTGACAGAAGGACGGAAGCGCGACACATCGGGCATCAGTTCCTTCAGCAACTTCGGATCGCCGAACTTGCGCAGCTTTCTCTTCTGGTTCCGGTAAGAGATGAATCTGACGAGTGCTAATACAGGTATCAGCACCAACAGCCAGAGATATATGGGGTCTTCAAATCTAAACATCTTACGGTATCCTCCTGAATATAGTTATACGTAACAGAATCTCAAGCAACAAGGCCAGCACGGCAATCAGCGCAAAAGGCTGATAAGCCTCATACCTCTTGCTGAACTGTTTCACGTTGAGTTTTGATTTCTCCAGTCTGTCAATTTCCTGATAGATCTTACGAAGTTCCTTCGTATTCGTAGCACGGTAAAAATCGCCTTCTGTGGCTACTGCAATCTCACTGAGCGTCTTGTTATCGATCTCCACAGGAATATTCACATATTGTACACCACCAGCCACAGGCATCGGATAAGGCGCCACCTTGTTCGTTCCCACGCCAATGGTGTAAACACGGATACCAAGACTTCTGGCAATCTCTGCGGCCGTCATCGGGGAGATATCACCGCGGTTGTTACTACCATCGGTCAACAGGATCACAACCTTGCTCTTGGCCTTGGAGTCTTTCAGACGAGAGACGGCATTAGCCAGTCCCATACCGATGGCTGTACCGTCCTCAATAAGACCTCGGGCTGCGATATCCGTACGCACATTCTGCAGGAGATTCATCAAAGAGGCGTGATCGGTGGTCATCGGACACTGGGTAAATGCCTCGCCAGCAAAGATGGAGAGACCGATATTATCATTCGGACGTCCTGCAATGAACTCAGAAGCCACCTGTTTGGCAGCCTCAATACGATTGGGCTTCAGATCTTCTGCCAACATGGAAGTGGAAACGTCCATTGCCAGCATGATATCGATACCCTCGACAGACTTGTTCTTCCACGAATTCTGTGTCTGAGGACGAGCCAACACGAGGACTATCATCACAAATGCCAGCATACGGAGCAGCATGGACAGGGGCATGAGACGCACCTTCCAGCTCTTCGGTGCATAACGGAAGGCAAAGGTATCGCTCATCCGCATGGTGGGCTCCGTTTTCTTCCTGTACATCATATACCATATTAAATAAGGTATGAGGAGCAGGAGCAGAAACAGATATTCTTTATTGGCAAATTCCATCTTCTCAATTAATTAATCTGTTGATAAACAGTATATACCACATAGCACAGCAAGGCGACACAACATACGATCAGCACCATGATGACACCTTTCAATGTACGACGCATCTTCTGAGATCGTACGTCCTCCTCAGACAACTGTGGCTTGACAACCTCTTCGGTAGGTACATTCTCCAACTTCGTCTGGTTAATGAACTCAATAGCATTCACGAGATTCATATCATTCTCGTTTATCAGCGTAGAGTATTTCGCAAACTTCACAAGATCGGCTGTTGTAAACAACTGGCGCAGTTCAGCGAGTGCCTTCTGGTCTTGAGAGGCTGTCAGTTTCTCGATAATTTCACTGCTGGTCATCTCCATCGCACTGAAGCCATAACGCTCTTCGATATATCTACGGAGTGTATCAGTCAGCTTGGTATAATACTCCTTTGGATTCTCCGACGACACCATCTTATCGGCCTTGATTTGTTCGATTTCCTTCATAGCCTTCTGGTGCGGCAGCAATTTCTTAACGATACGGATATGTGTAATAATCGGCTTATTATCACGTATACGTATATACAGATAATAAACTAAGGCCAAGAGGATTAGAAGCAGAACGCTCAACCAAAACGAGAGGCTCCAGTCACTCCAAAGGAAGGGATTATCCTGCACATCCTTTGGTCCGAAAAATTGTTCAACATGTGTGGTGTCAACTTCTATGGTCAGCACCTTCAGTGCCAGACTCTTGCTCTGATATGGTTTACCATCAACCTTAACGGTGAGAGGCGGCAGATAATAGAGCGTATCGTCGAAGGATGTGAGGGTATAGACCATCGACTTCTCGACACAGCCATTATCCAATTCCTTGTCATCCAACGCCTGACCTGTCAGCACTTCTACACCAGGTGTTACGAATTCCGATGGTCCGAACTTAGGAAACTCCACCTTTGAATTCTCTTTCACCACAGCCTTCAGTGTCACATGAGCCTGCTGTCCGACGAGCATCTCAATACGATCCACACTGGCCTCTACGGAAACCTGGGCGAAAGAAGTGAACAGTGAACAGTGAATAGTGAACAGTACAAGCAGTACTTTCACCATCCATTCTGACTTCACTTCCTTCAATGCTCTTATTTTCATCTCACTATTCACTATTTCAGCTTCTCTGTTTGAACAACATCAGTAGTGCTTTTACGAAGTCCTCGTTGGTAGCAATGCTGACATTATCCACATTACTTTTATTAAAGGTCTCCAGCAACTGTGACTGGCGACTCTGCCAATATTTGTGATAGGATTCACGCAGGCGCTTGGAACTGGTATCTACATACTGTTCAAAACCTGTCTCAGCATCCACAACCTTCATCAGCCCTATATCAGGCAACTCCCGGGCACGCTGGTCATAAACTTGTATAGCCACCACATCATGCTTACGATTGGCAATCTGTAGCGACTGCTGGAAATCATTGCGTACATAGAAGTCGCTGAGGATAAAGGCTGTCGTACGCCGTTTCTGGACACTCGACAAGAACTCCACTGCCTGCTTCACATCCGTCCGCTTCGACTCTGGATGGAAATCCAGCATCTCACGGATAATATAGAGGATATGCTTACGGCCTTTCTTGGGTGGGATGTATTTCTCAATCTTATCGGAAAAGAACACAACGCCGATCTTATCATTGTTCTGAATGGCGCTAAAGGCGATGGTAGCAGCTATCTCCGTCACCATATCACGCTTCATCTGCTTCTGAGTTCCGAAATCGAGTGAGCCACTGACATCAATCAGCAACATTACCGTCAGTTCGCGCTCTTCCTCAAACACCTTGACGTATGGACGATGGAAACGGGCGGTCACATTCCAGTCAATGTCACGCACATCATCACCAAACTGATATTCCCGCACCTCGCTGAAGGCCATTCCCCTACCCTTGAAGGCAGAATGATACTGGCCGGCAAAGATGTTTGAACTCAGCCCACGGGTCTTGATTTCAATCTTACGGACTTTCTTTATAATCTCACTAGTCTCCATAACAATCCAGATATTCTAGATATTCAGACTTTCAAGTCTTTCTAGAATCAGGGAACCTCAACCTTGTTGACGATCTTAGAAACGATTTCCTCGCTTGTGATGTTGCTGGCTTCAGCCTCATAGGTAAGGCCAATACGATGACGCAGTACATCATGGGCCACAGCACGGACATCCTCAGGCACCACATAGCCACGCCGTTTGATAAAGGCATAGGCACGGGCAGCCTTGGCCAGATTGATACTGGCACGCGGAGATCCACCGAAGGAGATCATGTCCTTCAGATCCTTCAAGCCATAACGGTCAGGATAACGGCTGGCGAAAACGATATCGGCAATATACTGCTCAATCTTCTCGTCGAGATATACCTCGCCTACCACACTACGTGCTTTGAGAATCTCATCAGCAGTCGTTACCGGAGTCACCTTCGGCATCTCGCCGGCAATGTTCTCGCGGATAATCTTCTTTTCCTCATCGAGTGTGGGATAATCAATCACCACCTTCAACATGAAACGGTCTACCTGTGCTTCTGGCAATGGATAGGTACCCTCCTGTTCAATGGGGTTCTGTGTAGCCATAACAAGGAAGGGATTTGGCAACTTGAAAGTCTCACTGCCAATCGTCACCTGCTTTTCCTGCATGGCCTCAAGCAAGGCACTCTGCACCTTTGCTGGAGCACGGTTGATTTCATCTGCTAACACGAAGTTCGCAAATACAGGGCCTTTCTTCACCTGGAACTTCTCATCTTTCTGCGAATAGATCATCGTTCCGATCACGTCGGCAGGGAGAAGGTCTGGTGTAAACTGAATACGGCTGTATTCTGAATCGATCAGTTGAGCCAGGGTCTTGATGGCCAGTGTCTTAGCCAGACCAGGTACACCTTCCAAAAGAATATGTCCATCACTCAACAGACCAATCAGGAGAGAGTCTACCAGATGTTTCTGTCCTACGATGACACGGTCCATACCAGCTACGAGATTCGTAACAAATGCACTCTGCTGTTCTATCCGGATATTCAACTCACGGATGTCAATTGCTTCTGCCATAATATTTTTTCTATTTGATGTTTTCTAAATTTGACCGCAAAAGTAGTGAATAAATCGAATATAACGAACATTCTTCCACCTAAATAATATTAAAAAAGTTCCCTAAAACTTAAGTTTTAAGAAACTTTTTCATTCAGTAGGAAATTATTACTCTATTTTCTTCTTTTCTTCTTCAATTCCAACTTCGGAATCTTGATTTCCTGCCCCGCAGACAAGACTGCCCCTGAAGAAAGGCCATTGTATACTTCCAGATAGCATTCCATACCCGGGCCAAGAAGACGATTGGCAATACGGGTGAGCTTATCTCCTGCCTTGGCTTTCACTATGGTGTCAGTACCGACAATACGGTAAGCGCCTGTCCTGACACGGGCATCCATCGTCTCCCACTTATCTAAAGCACGTTCTTCTTCCTTGGCCTCCACATCATCTGTCACATCTTCATCTTCTTCAGCTTCCTCAGCATCTTCATCTTCTTCCATGATTTCATCTTCGACATCAGCCTCCTTATTAATGATAGCCGAGTCCTTTGGCAGGTTTGTAGCGACCTCTTTTTCAACAGTTTCAGCAGACGGGCTCTGTTGTGTATCAGACGTATTACTGGGGCGATTGCCCATTAGATAGCCTATCAAGATGCCAATAGCAAGGGTCAGCACTGCTATACCAATCCACTTATAATACTTCTTGAATACATTTTCTTTTTCAAGCAACTCCGGCTCTTCGGAAGCATCCGGCTCTTCACTTTCATCGGGTGATTTCTCAGTATTGTCTTCTTCCGTCTCGGCAGATATCGGTTCCTGCTGTGTTGGCACCTGCTCCACCAGTTTTTCAGGAGCTGCCGGAATATCCGGTTCCTTTGGTGTGTTCTGCTTTTCAAACACCTTTACTGGCTCCTCAGGAACAACCGGGATTTCTGGTGTTTCTTGGATTTCCTGGGTTTCCGTCTGAGGCTCATCAACAAATTCCACTAACGGCGCAGCACTGTCCTCCGTCTCCAGTACAACATCTGGTGTTTCCTCGGGTTGATCGACAGCAGCTTCTTTGAAGTCGACACCCTCATTAAGAACCACCGTCTCAAACTGTGAAAAAGGCTTGTTTACCAGTTCCTTCATCAGTGCGTCGGGAGTAAAGGTGATCTTTCCGTGACCTTCTATCAGTACACGGTCACCTGTATTCACATCCACACTCTCACGATCGTCAACATCGATAATCTTGAATGTTCCCAGGCCTTTTACCTTGACATTCTTTTCCTCGTCGAGAGATTTCTGAATCACAAAAAACAACTCGTTGACAAACATTGAAGCTTCTTTCTTGCCCAAATGCCAGCGTTCAACAAGCACACTTGCCAAATCCTGTATAGTGATCTTTGACATTACTCAGTCCCTCCATTTTTAACACGTTCCTTCCAGCCTACATTCGGCTTAAAGTTCAAAACCAGTTTGGGAGGCACCAACATACGCTGTCCCGTAGAAGGATTAACCATCACCCTTTCCAACTTTTTCTTGACCTCAAAGGTACCAAAATTTGGCACAAGAACAGTATCATCTTCCAGAAAATGGTCACCCATAGTCTCCACCACAGTATCAACCATCCGTTGAGTTTCCTCCACAGAATGGCCTGTCCTTGCTGCCAATGTTGCGATAAAGTCTTTGTTATTCATATCCTTTTATTTGATTGTTATTCCGTAAATGTCAAATTCCTCAGAGTCAGTGATGAGCACATCATAGAACTCACCGATCTCCAGCTGTCGGTCTGAAACAGGTATCAACACCTCCGGATCAACCTCCGGCGAGCTATACTGTGTCCGCCCGACATAATAATCACCTTCCTCACGATCGATGATGACTCGCTGGATAGAATTCACTTTTTCAGCCTCTATTTCCTCACTGATACGCTGTTGCACACGCATCAGTTTGTCCAAACGCTGCTGTTTAATCTCCTCTGGCACATCATCTTCATAATGCAGTTCCGAATAGGTGCCTTCCTCTTCAGAATAAGCGAAGGCCCCCATCCGCTCAAAGCGAGCCCATTGGGCAAAGGCAATCAGTTCATCAAAATCCTTCTGTGTCTCTCCTGGGAAACCCACCATCAGCGTCGTCCGCAAATGGATATCGGGTACATCCCTTCTGAGTCGCTCCACAAAATCATAGGTCTCCCGTCTGGTGACGTTGCGCTTCATTCTTGTCAGCATATTGTCGGAAATATGCTGCAAGGCTACATCCAGGTATTTACAGACATTCTTGTGTTTACGCATCACTGGTAACAGATCCCAGGGGAAATGCGTAGGATAGGCATAGTGGAGTCGTATCCATTCCACACCGTCGATGTCTGCCATTTGATCTATCAGTTCTGCGATATGTTGCTGGCCATCGATATCAACACCATAATAGGTCAGTTCCTGGGCTATCACATTAAATTCCTTGGTTCCCTGGCTCACTAGATAGCGCACCTCGTCGAGTATCTCTTTCATCGGCCTACTCTGATGCTTGCCTGTGATCAAAGGAATGGCACAATAGGCACAATGACGGTCACAACCCTCACTGATCTTGATATAAGTATAATGTTTCGGTGTTGTGATATGGCGGTGATAATCGGAATTGATCAGAGTATTCGGACAACTCGGAGTATTCTGAGATTCAAGATCACTCAGCAATTTCCTATAATTGAACTTGCCATACCACCCATCCACCTCAGGTATCTCCCTTTCGAGATCAGCCAGATAGCGTTCGGACAGACAACCCATCACGAAAAGTTTCTCAATACGCCCCTCTGTCTTTGCCTGCGCAAATTCCAGAATGGTATTGATACTCTCCTCCTTGGCATCATTGATAAAGCCACAGGTGTTCACCACGACAATCTCTCCCTGAGGGTCATCACTATCGTGCGTACAATGATAACCGTTGGCCTCCATCAGCCCCATCAGCATCTCACTGTCAACGAGGTTCTTGGAGCATCCGAGCGATATGATGTCTATCGTCTTCTTCACTGTTCCCTATACACTTTCAAAGAGTGAATCTACAAACTGTCGCTTGTTAAAAAGTTGGAGGTCAGTCATACCCTCACCTAGTCCGATATACTTTACAGGCACCTTCAACTGGTCGCTGATGCCGATGACGACACCACCTTTCGCTGTACCATCCAGTTTCGTGATTGCCAACGAGGTTATCTGCGTCACAGCCGAGAACTGCTTGGCCTGTTCAAAGGCATTCTGACCCGTGGAGCCATCCAGCACCAGCATCACCTCGTCGGGAGCCTCTGGCATCACCTTCTTCATCACGTCCTTGATCTTCTTCAGCTCATTCATCAGTCCGACCTTATTATGCAGACGTCCGGCGGTATCTATCAACACCACATCGGCACCATTTGCCTTAGCACTGGAGATCGTATCAAAGGCTACGCTGGCAGGATCACTGCCCATCTGTTGTTTGATGACAGGCACACCTACCCGCTCACCCCAGATACAGAGTTGCTCCACAGCAGCAGCACGGAACGTGTCGGCAGCTCCCAGATAGACCTTTTTACCGGCCTGTTTGAACTGCCAGGCAAGTTTCCCTATCGTCGTAGTCTTGCCAACGCCATTCACACCTACCACCAGTATCACATATGGCTTATGATCACCTGGCAGATCCCAGTTGTCATTATCTTCAGAATTGTTCTCAGCCAACAGATCTGCAATCTCCTCCTTCAGGATGCCGTTCAGTTCCGATGTTGACACATATTTGTCACGAGCCACACGTTCCTCGATACGCTCAATGATCTTCAGCGTGGTATCCACACCTACGTCACTGGTGATCAACACCTCTTCCAAATTGTCCAACACATCATCGTCAACCTTAGATTTACCAGCAACGGCACGGGCGAGTTTATCAAACACACTCGATTTCGTTTTCTCCAGTCCCTTGTCTAAAGTTTCCTTCTTTTCTTTATTGAAAAAACCAAAAATACCCATATCACAATATATATTACGGGGCAAAGTTAACAAAAAAAGATGAGAAAACAAAAAAAGAGGTCGCAAATTGCTTTGCAACCTCTCTTTTTTATCTGAAAAATCAATCTTAGTTCTTGAAGAAGTCCTTAACGGCCTCGTTAGGAACCATCTGCTCGTCGAAGATGTAAGCACCAGTCTTGGGGCTCTTTACCATCTTAATCACCTTTGTGTAAGCGCGACCATCCTTTGAACCTTCATGGAGGGTAGCAACGGTTTTCTTTGCCATACTTTAAGTTCTTATTTAATCTCCTTGTGAAGAGTCATTTTCTTCAGGATGGGGTTATACTTCATCAGCTCCAGACGCTCAGCCGTGTTCTTACGGTTCTTTACCGTGATATAACGGCTTGTGCCGGGCAGACCACTATTCTTCATCTCGGTGCACTCCAGGATTACCTGGACACGATTACCCTTTGCTTTCTTGTTTGCCATCGTCGTTAGTCTCCTATCACTTTAATGTCCTTCCAATCTACATATCCCTTGGCAACAGCCTGCTTCAATGCAGCGTCAAGACCTACTTTATTAATCATGCGAAGGCCAGCGGCGCTGATCTTCAACTGAATCCAGCAGTTCTCTTCTACATAGAAGAATTTCTTGCTGAACAGGTTGACGTCAAAGCTTCTCTTCGTGTGGTGCTTTGAGTGAGACACATTACAACCTATCTGTGCCTTCTTTCCTGTAATTTGACAAACTTTAGACATTTCTATCTACTTTTTACTTGTTCTTTTTTACTACTTATTCCAAACAGGGTGCAAAATTACTAATTTTCCTTGAAATAAGAAAAGGCACAAACCGGTTTTGGATAACAATTATGATTTTTTAACTTATTCCTCAACCTCTGCAACTGTCTCACCCTTAAGATAGTCCAAAAACAACTGCATAGCGCGATTGGTAGCAATGGCCAGATTGATGTCACGTCCGTGATCTTCTTCTACTTTGACAGTCACCACCCTCTCGGCATTGCCACAAGCCAGCCAGATTGTACCTACAGGGATATCTTTCGTTCCACCTGTAGGGCCTGCTATTCCCGTTGCAGAGATGGCGTAATTGGTGTTCAGGATCTTACAGGCGCCCAACACCATCTCCTTGGCCACCTCCTCACAAACGGCCGTCTGTTCCTCCAGCACCTGAGGATCGACACCCAGCAACGACTCTTTAATCTCATTCACATATGAGATGATACCTCCCTTGAAATATTTCGAAGCACCGGGAACCGACATGATGGCTTCGGCAATGCGTCCGCCTGTACAACTCTCAGCTGTTCCTACGGTTTTTTCCATATCCCAAAGCAGTTCGCTCACCTCCCTGCTTATCACTTTCGATTCAAAATCCAACATAACTATTCACTTTTCAATGTTCATTATTCACTTAAAAGTCACTTTCGAAAAGGCTGGTGCATCAATACCACAAAACTCACCATCCAAATACTTATAATAGCCCACGATGCCTATCATCGCGGCGTTATCGGTGGTATAACTGAATTTGGGAATATAGATTGTCCAACCATAACGTTTCTCTGCATCATAGAATGCATTACGCAGTCCGTTGTTGGCACTCACACCACCGGCCACAGCCACATGTTTGATACCCGTCTGCTTAACAGCCTTCTTCAGTTTCTTCATCAGGATATCCACAATCGTCCATTCCAGCGAGGCTGCAATATCCTCCTTGTTTTTCTCGATGAAGTCCGGGTCATCAGCCACCCATTTTTGCAGGGAATACAAAAACGAGGTCTTCAGTCCGGAGAAACTATAGTCGAGGTCTGGAATATTCGGTTCTGCAAAATGGAAGGCCTTCGGATTTCCCTTCCGCGCCAGACGGTCGATTATGGGTCCTCCTGGATAGCCTAGTCCCATCACCTTCGAACACTTGTCGATAGCCTCACCGGCAGCATCGTCGATGGTCTGTCCCAGCACTTCCATATCATTATAGGCATTCACCTTCACAATCTGTGAATTGCCACCAGAAACCAGCAGACACAAAAACGGCAATGGCGGTTGATGCGAATCATCTTCATCCTCACGGATAAAGTGCGCCATTACATGACCCTGCAGATGATTCACATCGATCATCGGTATCCCCAGACTCCTGGCAAACCCTTTGGCAAAGCTCACACCAACCAGCAACGAGCCCATCAGTCCCGGACCTCTTGTAAAGGCGATGGCCGACAACTGCTCCTTCGTGATACCAGCCCGTTTGATAGCCTGATCCACCACTGGCACCACATTCTGCTGGTGCGCCCTCGATGCCAGTTCAGGCACCACGCCACCGTAGGCTTCATGTACTGACTGCGACGCCGTCACATTCGACAACAGCACACCATTCTTCAGTACTGCCGCCGATGTATCGTCGCAACTCGACTCTATACCTAATATATATATATCCTTATTCACTCTTTACTATTCACTAATCACTATTCACTCTTCACTAATACGTCAGTATCTCCACGCCGTGCTCAGTCATCACCAGCGTATGCTCCCATTGTGCACTTGGCTTCTCATCTGCCGAGATCACCTCCCATCCATAGGGATCGTCTGCATCGATAAACACCTCATAGGTGCCCATATTGATCATCGGTTCAATGGTAAACACCATTCCAGGCACAAGCAGCATACCAGTTCCGCGATGGCCGTAATGGTTCACATCGGGCTCCTCATGGAAATGCAATCCTACCCCATGACCGGCTAAGTCTCTCACAACACCGTAGTGATATTTCTTGCAGTGCTTCTCTATCGCATGGCCGATATCACCCACAAACGAATAGGGTTTGGCGGCCTCCATACCGATTTCAAGACATTCCTTGGCCACACGCACCAGTTGTTCTTTCTCGGGTGTGGTCTTGCCGATGATGAACATCCGGCTGGCGTCAGCATAATAGCCATCAAGAATGGTGGTGAAGTCTACGTTAATGATATCACCCTCCTCGAGGACATCCTCCTCTTTAGGTACACCATGACAGACCACCTCGTTGATGCTGGTGCATACCGACATCGGGAAGGGAGGTGTATCCTCGTCGCCGCCATAGTTCAGACAAGCGGGTATAGCATTATGCTCCTCGCAGTATTTCCGGCAAATCCGGTCTATCTCCAGCGTCGACATACCTGCACAGATATGCTTCGCTACCTCGTCGAGCACACCCGTATTCACGACACCAGCCCTGCGGATGCCTTCTATCTGTTCCGGTGTCTTTATCAGGTCGCGCGTCGGCACCTCTTTGCCCTTATTCTCCCAATACATGATGGTCTTGTCCATCTCCGTAGGTTCCTGTCCTGACAAGCAGTGCCAACGTCTTTTTTTATTCTTAAAAGCCATTATATTACCTTATTATATATAAGCGGGTGCAAAGTTAGGCATTTTTCCCCTATCTTCCAAATTTCCCCATGATTATTTGGTTTTGGAGTTTTTTATTTGGTATTGTCGAAGAAAATGTCTAACTTTGCAGCATCGATATGGAGAAAATAATCTTAGGTATTGACCCAGGAACAAACCTGATGGGTTACGGACTGCTGAAGGTGAGCGACGGCAAGGCAACGATGGTCACCATGGGCGTGATTGATCTCAGGAAATTTCCGGATGCCTATCTGAAACTCGGACATATTTTCGAGCGTGTCACTGGCATCATCGACGGCTATCTGCCCGATGAGATGGCCATCGAGGCGCCGTTCTTTGGCAAGAACGTACAGTCGATGCTGAAACTGGGTCGGGCACAGGGTACTGCTATTGCTGCGGCTATCCATCACGGTGTGCCCATCCATGAGTATGCTCCCATGAAGATCAAGATGGCCCTGACGGGTAATGGTGCAGCCTCGAAGGAACAGGTAGCTGGCATGTTGCAACGGCTCCTGAAGATACCCAATGAAGAGATGTCGAGGTTTATGGATGCCACTGACGCCCTCGCTGCCGCCTATTGCCATTATCTGCAGATGGGCAGGCCTGAGAGCGACGTGAAGTATCGGGGATGGAAGGATTTCGTAAACAAGAACCAGGATAAGGTTTCAAAACGCAAGAAGAAGGATGAAGACGATTGAGATGACTCAGGCCCGTGCGAGAAAGCCTGATTGGTCGATGGCAGAACCTGTGGACTTCTGTCTGGATGCGGGAGAACACATTGCCATTGTGGGTCGCAACGGTGCAGGTAAGTCGATGTTTGTGGATATGCTCACGGGGTGCCATCCCGTCTTTCCAGGTATGATCAGATACGCCTTCGACGAGCCCTATAACAATCTGAAGCACATCACTTTCCGGGATACATACGGTGGTGACAACGACCGCACCTATTTCCTGCAGCAGCGCTGGAATCAGATGGAGATCGACGAGGAGACACCAACAGTAGGTGACAAACTCGAAGAGGCTTATCAGTTGGCTGGCGAAGACACCCCTGAGCGAAGGGCACTGCAGAAGCATATCTATGAAATCTTTCATCTGGAGCCCCTGCTCGATAAGTATATCATTCTGCTATCGAGTGGCGAGTTGCGGAAATACAAACTGGCTTCATCGCTTTTCACCAATCCGAAGGTGCTCATCATGGAGAATCCGTTTATCGGACTCGATCGTGAGACAAGGACGCAGTTGAAAGAACTGATGACGATGCTGGCAAGAGAGCAAGGTCTGCAGATTATACTCGTGCTGGCGAAGACCGACGAAATACCAGAGTTCATTACGCACATCGTCGAGGTGAGGGACATGAGGGTCTTGCCGAAGTATAGTGTAGAGTGGAGAACTGAGAGTTTAAAGTTCTTGCCACCAAAGGGACGCAAGAACTCTACACTCTACACTCTCAATTCTAAACAAAAAACAGAGGTTATCAAGTTCAACAACGTGAGCATCCGCTACGGCTCCCGCACGATCCTAAAGGACCTGGACTGGACGGTGATGAAAGGAGAGCATTGGTCATTGTCGGGACAGAATGGCTCCGGCAAGTCTACCCTACTCTCATTGGTCTGCGCCGATAACCCCCAGAGCTACGCCTGCGACATCTCTCTCTTCGGACGCAAGCGAGGTTCGGGTGAGAGCATCTGGGACATCAAGCGCCATATCGGCTATGTTTCGCCAGAGATGCATCGCAGCTACCGGCAGAACATCCCTGTCATCGAGATTGTGGCCAGCGGATTAAAAGATACGGTGGGACTCTACACACGACCTACTGAAGCAGAGAAGGTTCAGTGCCGGAAATGGCTCGACCGTCTGGGAATCATCCATCTGGCGGAACGGAAGTTTATGGAGATTTCAAGCGGTGAACAGCGGTTAGTACTCTTATCAAGGGCATTCGTCAAGGAACCCGACCTGCTGATACTCGACGAGCCGCTACATGGTCTTGACGATGAGAACCGTCGCATGGTGAAGGCGCTTGTGGACGATTATTGCCAGGATCCTAACGTGACCATGATCTATGTGACCCACTATCAGGAAGAGCTACCAACCTGTATCGATCATAGCATCTTCCTGGAAAGGCATTGATTTATTTATCATCAAGCAGCGCAGCCGTGCGGACACGCGAGAGTGTCTCCGGTGTCATCTGCAGATAACTGGCGATATATACCAACGGGGCACGAAGCACCAGTTGCGGCTGACGCTTGATCAGTTTCTGATAGCGATCCTGTGCACTCTCAAAGCGCAGCATGTCGGCATGGATCTGTGACAGGATAAGCGACTCTTCAAGAATCTTTCTGTAAAGGATCTGGATGTTCACGCTCTTCATGGCGACAGCCTCCAGGTCTGCTTTGGGCATCGCAATGAGGACGGTAGGTTCGATGGCCTTGATCTGCAGGTGCGTGGGCTGCTCACGGAACAGGCTCTCGATACACATCACAATCGAGTTCTCGGTAGCCATATACTCCGTCAGCTCCTTACCATTCTTATAATAGAACTGGCGCACGAGTCCCTTCACCACCCAATAGATATTGGTGCAGGTCTCGCCCTCACGAAGAATCATCTCGTTCTTCCCATATCTCATAGGAACAAGGATGCTTTCCAGCAAGTCCAGCTCCTCATGGGTCATTGTACTGTAACGACGGGCCAGCTCGCGGGCAACGTCTCTTGAAGTAATACTGACAGTAGCCATAGGTCTTTATAAATATAAATATGTATGTTATTAGTCCAATTTCAACACAGCGAGGAAGGCCTTCTGAGGCACCTCCACATTACCAATCTGCTTCATGCGCTTCTTACCGCGCTTCTGCTTCTCGAGCAGCTTACGCTTACGCGACACATCACCACCATAACACTTGGCAGTAACATCCTTACGCACCTGCTTCACCGTCTCACGGGCGATGATCTTCGCTCCAATAGCAGCCTGGATAGCGATATCAAACTGCTGACGCGGAATGAGTTCCTTCAGTTTCTCACACATGCGCCGGCCGAAGGTTACGGCATTGTCCTGATGCGTGAGTGTGGAAAGTGCATCCACAGGCTCACCATTCAGGAGGATATCAAGCTTGGCCAGCTTCGACGGACGGAAGCCATCGATGTGATAATCGAATGAAGCATAGCCTTTAGAGATTGACTTCAGCTTGTCATAGAAGTCGATCACGATCTCACCCAAAGGCAGCATGAAGTGTATCTCCACACGGTTGCCGCTCACATATTGCTGGTCGATGAGTTCACCACGCTTGTCAAGACAAAGGGTCATGATGGGACCGATATAGTCGGCAGCGGTGATAATCGAGGCACGGATATAAGGTTCCTCAATATGGTCGATGAGTGTCAGATCGGGCAGTCCCGAGGGATTATGCACCTCCTTCACATCACCCTGCTTGGTGTAGCACATATATGATACGTTGGGCACGGTGGTGATAACGTCCATATCAAATTCACGGTCGAGGCGTTCCTGAATGATCTCCATGTGAAGCAGACCCAGGAATCCGCAACGGAAACCGAAACCGAGGGCCACAGAGCTCTCTGGTGTAAACGTGAGCGAGGCATCATTCAGCTGCAGTTTCTCGAGCGAGGCACGAAGATTCTCATAGTCGGTGGGATCAATGGGATAGACGCCCGCAAACACCATCGGCTTCACTTCCTGGAAACCCTCGATGGCAGCCTTACAGGGCGTGGCCACATGGGTGATGGTATCTCCCACCTTCACCTCCTTCGAATTCTTGATACCCGAGATGATATAGCCTACATCACCTGTGCGCAGCTCCTTACGGGGAATCATGTCCATCTTCAACACCCCGATCTCATCGGCATCGTATTCCATTCCGGTATTGAAGAACTTTACGAGGTCACCCTGGCGGATTACACCGTTCACGATTTTGAAATAGGCAATGATACCTCGGAAGGAATTGAACACAGAGTCGAAGATAAGCGCCTGTAACGGGGCATTCTCATCGCCCTCAGGATGCGGGATACGCTCCACAATGGCATCGAGCACCTGCTCAATACCCTCGCCCGTCTTTCCTGACGCACGAAGGATCTCCGAGCGGTCACAGCCTATCAGGTCTACGATCTCATCCTCTACCTCATCGGGCATAGCCGACGGCATGTCAATCTTGTTGATCACGGGGATGATCTCCAGATTGTGGTCAATGGCCATATAGAGATTTGATATCGTCTGAGCCTGGACACCCTGAGTGGCATCCACCACCAGCAAAGCGCCCTCACAGGCAGCAATGGAACGCGACACCTCGTAGGAGAAGTCGACGTGTCCCGGCGTATCAATCAGATTGAGGATATATTTTTCACCATTGTGCATATATTCCATCTGGATAGCGTGGCTCTTGATGGTGATACCGCGCTCACGCTCCAAGTCCATATCATCAAGCATCTGTCCCTCAGTCACTTGAATGGTCTTGGTAAATTCCAGCATGCGGTCAGCCAGCGTCGACTTACCGTGGTCTATATGTGCAATGATACAGAAATTTCTGATATGATTCATTAATAATCGTGTAGTTTGAGTTGCAAAGGTACAAAATTTCTGTCGTTTCACCAATATTTTTGCTTTTTTTTGTATCTTTGCACCGAAAAATTACATTCGTTATGAAAAAAGTAATACTATTTGCGTTGGCAACCCTCATTTTGGGAGCCTGTCAGGAGTCGCTGGAAGACAAATGTGCCAGAGAGTGTGTGGAGTTTACGAAGCGGAAGTGTCCCTCAGCTGTGGCACAGGACATGATTATCGACAGCATGACCTTCGAACGTGCCTCGCACACCATACAATATTATTATAAGCTAACGGGCGCTTCCGACCGTTCCGATGCCTATCTGAAGGATCAGGCCCGAGACGCCCTGAAGAACGCGCTCAAAAACACCACTCAGGTAATGTCTTACAAGGAGGCTGGTTATAACTTCAGGTATATCTACTATTCTGAGAAGAATCCGCAGACGATCTATCTCGATATCCTGCTGACGGAAAAAGATTATCAATAAGCCCGCTTTTTTATGTTTATACTTTATTTTTGAACATCCGACTTATGGTATTCATATAGTCCGTTGGCGTGATACCGAAGGAGAATTTAAAAGCACTGTTGAAAGCAGCTGTATCCTTGAAGCCACACTTGCTGACAATGTTTTCCATCGAGTAGTCCGTGTGTTCCATGAGTAGCTTTGCAGCATATTCTGCCCGAAGGGAGTTGATATAGTCTTTTGTTCTTTCGGGATCCGTGTAGCGTGGCACAAGCCTGCAGAACTCATCCTGACTGACTCTCATAAACTTTATCAGTGCGTAATAGTCGAAATCGGGATCCGTAAATGGTTTCTCCTTTTTCACACGGGCATCCATCTTCACAAAGAAAGCCTCCTCATCTTTTGGAGCAGCCTTGGTCTTTTTCGTCTTCGGCTCCAATTCTTTTATTTTCACCACATCTACCTGCTCATCCAACGACAGTTCTCCGTCGCCCACAATTGTCCGATTGTCATCCAGTGCATTAAGAATACGGCGAAGTTGCTCATTTCGCTGCCTGATGATCCTTCCTTGACGCAGACCGATACTTCCCAGCACGAGGAGCACTATCACGATGACAACCAGTATCACGATGATGTTATCGGCCTCAGCCAGCGTATGTACATGGGCGTGGCAAAACTGCGTTGAAAGTAATAGCAGCGAGGCGGTTACGATAATGTTCCTTCTTATAATAATCATTTATATAGTTTATGGCTGCAAAATTATTGTTTTTTTGTGGTATATACAAGTATTTACAGTCAGAAAATGCTATCGATTTTCGACTGTTTGCTATCAAAATGTGTGATTTATTGTTGTTATTTGAAATAAAAGTTGTAATTTTGCAACCGTAAAATGACAAGAAATGATACAGATTGACGCAACATTAGATCAATTGTTACAGTCCGTTGAGCAGAATGGTGTGTGTGTGGAAAAAGAGATACACGGTTACCCCGTGACCAGCGTGGATGTGGTGTTTCCGCACGTCATGGTCCTTTTGTGCCTGCGCGGCACTGCACGCATCATGTTCGACATGCAGGAGTTTGTGATTGAAAAGAACGACTTTGGAATCATCCCACCCGGCCATTTCTTGCAGCGCATATCGTGTTCGGAAGATTACACCTTAGCATGCGTTCTCATCTCGGCGGAGATGTACGAAGAGGCGAAGGCACATACTTTCAGCCACGAACATGATAAGTTCAACTATGCACCGATATGCCGTCTGACCGATGAGCAAGCCCAGCACGTGATGGCGCTGAACGATATTATGGAGGCGATTGCTTCGCACGACACCAACGACTTGCAACTGCGGCAGCAGATGTTGTTGTCGCATCTGGCAGTGGGCTTGGAGTTCATCAACTACTACCGCCGTGAACAGGACAGGGAGTGGGCGGAGAGCCGTTCCGCAAAGCTTTACACGCAGTTCTGCGATCTGGTGATAGAGCATTATAGGGAGAACCGCAATGTCAATTTCTATGCCAACCTGATGGACTACGACCCACGGTATTTCTCAAAAGTGTTCCGCCAGTTCTCTGGCGGTCACTCGCCTCTGGAATGGATTCAGCAATATGTGGCGACGCAGGCGAAGCGCATCATGGACATGCATCCTAAGCAGACGGTCAAGGAGACCGCCTACCAACTCGGTTTTCCTGACACTGCCAATTTCTGCCGTTACTTCAAGCGTGCCACCGGCATCTATCCGCAGGAGTATAAAAAGAGGATGTATTCAAAAACTCAAGATTAGTTTAATTTTCAAAGTTGAATAACCCGCTTCTGTTCATCAGACAAGTGTAACAGGGGGACGGTTCTTTTGTTACATTACGGAAGTTCGGTCTGGAACTTCTCCAGCAGGAACAGCGAACGCTCCTTGGCGCCGTTTTCACGCCATTTGTCGACCTTGCAGTTGTAATAGGGATTGTCGCAGAAGGCATCCGACAACGTCCCCGGCCGACAGCCCCAGCTCAGGTGCAGCTCCTGGGCGATGGCGTCCACCTCACGCTCAAACTGCGACTTGTTGTTGGGATAGCCGCGATGGTCACGGCACTCGCAAAAGAGCACCGCATAGGCACTGGCGCCCCACATGTAGGTCTGGACGGCAGCCACGGCCTTGGCTAGCTCCTCGCGGGTGAGCGGTGTGGCGGGTTTCTTATCGGTGGCGGCAGTTTCTTTCTTGTAACAGAGTTCGTTGACATTGCCGTCGATGATGTTCAATTGTCCGATCTGTGCGCCTAGGCTCTCCGCGCATCCATTTCATTATTTCATATTTCATAATTTCATAAAGGTGTATTTTGGATGGATTTTCGGTGCGGCAGCATATAGGGAGGATATTTCAATATTATATACTCTATATATTATATATATTATAATATATATAATATATAGAAATCTATGATTCATTATTTCAGAAAATGCTTATGAAATTATGAAATAATGAAATGACGCAGGAGGGAGCAGCGGTCGTGTAAAGAATCTTCAATCAACTCATTTTGCAGGCTCAGAGACCTGTCCGCAGAACCCCCCGACCGCCCTCACAGGGAGGCTTGGGCGGAATACCAGAAACCCCGGGCTTTCCGTCAGAAACCCCAAAGCCATCCCTTGTCACGCGTAAACATTTCTTACCGATTTCAAGGTGTGCCGAGGACGGCGAAGATGGTGGCGACTTCCGCCGGCAGGAAGGTGCGGCGGGTGAGACGGGCCAGATGAGAGGTGGAGGGGTCGTCGATGAGCAGCGACTTGAGCTTCTTCCAGGCCGCGCGGGGAGTGATGGCGGGAAAATAGGCCTGCGCCAACTCCATTCGTCCGTATGATCTTGTGGTTGTTTTCATACTGCAAAGATACTAAAAATCCCTGAATTATGCAAATATTTTAGCATGAAAAGTGGCCATAAGTGGCATTAAGTTTCCATAGGTTTCCACAAGTGGCATCGAAGACCGGAAAAGCTTGTATTTACGAAGAATTCTGCGTATCTTTGCAACAGAATCTTCAATAGGTTTTAAAATTAACATTTTTGTTTCACTCTTTTAAAATTTTTCAATTATGGCAAAGGAAAACATTGCTTTTTTGGTAAACCTCCGCAAGAACACCCAAGAGGGTTCGCCGATGGAGGGTCGTTACTACCCTGAGGCCGAGTCGAAGGAGACCCTTTCGACCAAGGGTTTCGCCAAGCACGTCTCTGAGCACGGCGGCACGCTGGTGACGCTCGAGTTCATGCAGCTCGTCTTGGCAGCCATCGTGAAGTGCCTCAAGGAGATGATGAGTCACGGTCAGCCCGTGAAGCTCGACGGTCTGGGCACCTTCCGCCCTACTGTTACCTCTGTTAAGAACGGCGCCGCCACGATCGAGGATGCCCTCCGCATGGGTGTCAACAACATGGTTGCCGGCGTTAACTTCGTGTTTATCCCCGAGAACGCCCAGGGTGAGGAGATCACCTCGAAGAAGTTCAAGGATCAGTGCTCATTGCAGTTCGCCTACCTCGTGGAGACCGTCAAGAAGGTCATCGGTGGCAAGGAGAAGAGCTACACCCTGCGCACCCCGCTTTCGGCCTGGGGCATCATCAGCGCCGACGAAGAGGGCTCTGAGGGCTCTGAAGGCGGCGAGACGCAGCAGGGCGGCCAGGGCCAGCAGGGCAATCAGAATCAGCCCACGGGCTATGCGCTGACCATCAGCAAGACCGGTAGCGGTAGTGCAAGTGTGACTCATGATGGCAACGCCGTGACTTCTGGCGCTTCTCTGAACGAGGACGATGAGGTGGAGATCAGCATCACGCCCGCCAGCGGTGCAACGCCCACTGCAACCATCAACGGTTCGACCATCGAGCTGACCGCGGACGGTGGTGTCTACTCTGGTAGCTTCGCTATGCCTGCCCAGGCTTCGACCCTCGTGATCAATTCCGGCACTGGCGGCGGTGACGGTGGCGACGGACTGACGAACGACTAGGCCTATGAAAAAGAGGATCATTGAGATTGCGGTGAAGGTCATAGTAGCCGCACTCACGGCCTTCCTGACGGCCATCACCACCACGAGCTGCATGGGACTGGGGCCCTTTGGGCAGTGAGAAGTGAAAAGTGAGAAGTGAATAACGAGAAAAAGGGACTGACATCGCTGCGATGCCGGTCCCTTTTACGTTGCGGAGAGAGAGGGATGGAGACTATTATGCCGTATCATACCGTAACTCTCTGTTTTTATTTGCCTTAAAAGCCGTTTAACTCTATTGTTGTTACACATTATTTCATTTCATTCTGTCTGATTTTGGGTATTTCAGCATCATGGCAGCCTTGTTTCTTATTCCTGTTAGAAGAAAATAATCCTAATTAATTTAGGAAATCATCCTCACCAGAACCGGCTGCAAAAATACAAAGAATTGTTGATTCCACCAAATGTTAAAATAAATTTTTGCGATAACAAACAGTCTCACCAGAACAATAAGGCACTTATAATTATCCTGCGCCAAGTTTTCCAAGACGCATTATTATTGATGTCTGGCTTCTTCCCATTTTACGGGATATATACTTGATGTCTTTTCCTTCTTGATACATAGCCAAAAGAAGTCTGTCCTCACCTCTTGTCCATGTTTTATTAGCATTAGGATGTACAGCATAACTTTTCTCTGTAACCTTTTCCGGATTCAAGAACTCATCAACAAAAACAGACGGATATCGCTTGTCGTACATAACTATGGTTCTAATCTTTGCTCTTGTAATAGCTACATAAAACAGTCTGCGTTCCTCTCCAAATGGGAATTTGTCACTTTTGGTTAGCACGATATCTAAAACGGGATCATCACTAACCTGTGATGGAAAGCCATATATATCTTTGTTACACTGAAGTATAATGACATAGTCTGCCTCCAAACCCTTAGACTTGTGAACAGTAAGGAACTCTATTTTTCGACCATTGATAACATAATAGAACTTTCCGTTTTCCTTCACACTTTGATATGTAAAGGACAGGTAGTAATCATCGAACGAATACCTTCCAAGAAGAAAGATTGATTTGTCTTCCGGAATGTCATCTACAAGCTGACCAATATCATTGCAATAATTATTCCTTTCATACCCATGAAATGCAAGTTCTGTCCTTATATTATTGCTAAATGGATGGATACTCTTCGTAATCTGTGCCTTATTCTTCTGTATAAATCCTGAAGATAGACTTACCAACGGCTCGCCGAATCTATAAGTCGTCTCTATCTTATTGATTTCTGTCGGGCCAAAGAATTCTGAAAAACTATTGAACAGCGCCATATCACTGCCTGAGAAACGGTAGATAGACTGCCAGTCATCACCAACGCAATATAACTTTGCTGGAGGATTGCCTTCCCTCAATGCCAAAAGGAATTGGTATCTGTCAACACTGATATCTTGAAACTCATCTACGATAATATAATCGTATTGTACCGGATGATGTCTGCGGCATAGATCTGTTGCGTTCAGTATAGCATCGGTAAAATCTATCTGACCTCTCCGACGGAGTTCATCCACATAATGATCGTACACCGGTCTAAAGATGTTTTTGATGATGAACAAACTCCTTTGGTCATCTGTTTTATTTAGAAGCTTATCAAGAGATTTGCAGCTGGACTTCAGCAGTGTGATAAACGTCACTACCAAACGTATAAAAGCCTTCTCCTGCTTGCTACCTTCAGGGATAATCATGTCGTATAGCTCCTCAGCCGACTTCTCCTGATATGGTATTCCATGCTTGTCAAGCACCTTTTTCAAACTCTCTTTTATGTCAGTATAATAGAAGTCAGCACTAGTCGTTGTTAGGAGGGTGGTGCCAAACTTCTCATGAACAGCTTTCTTCCAAGTAATACCATCGCCATAATGCTCATTTGCCTCTTCATAGGTAATGCCTTTATCTTTGGCAAACCAAACAGGAACCAGACCATGCTCATCTACACCAAAATGTTCAAGATATGCTCTTCTCATCTTACCATGATCATCATAATAAATGGAAAAGTCTGGTTTATACTGCGCATGAGTCTCATCAGCCACCTTATGCTCATACTGCTCTTCATAGCGAAATTTAATGCCGAGAGATGAGAGTGCGAAACACAATTTCTGTTCCTGCTGGCTTCTGACATAAATGGGGTTTCCATCCATATCAGGGAACATGCTCTTTAACGTATTTGCCTTCTGAGCAATAAGATCCTGCCTACGCTCGCTTTTTCTCTTTTCCCAGTCCGTTTCGGATATTTGGTAGTCAACGAAGTATTCTACGACGCTCTCACGAAAATTCTCATTCTTCAGGAGTTCACGATAGATACTGACAAAAAGAGCATCAGTATTTTCACAGATAGAAGGCTCCTGTCCTGTCACCTGACCTATGAGATCAAGTGCAAGTTTATGAAATGTATAGCCTCTTAGTCCTGGTATATCCATCCTGTCAGTCAGTTCTGCTGCAGCTTTGTTGGTATAGCTTATCAGCAGAATCTTCTCTGGATTGACATTTAACCTTTCTGTCAGATATTTGACTTTGCCGACAATAGAAGAGGTTTTCCCGCTTCCTGCACTACTAACCACAAGACAGTTATTCTCCTCAGAAACAATAGATCGTCTTTGCTGTCCGTCTAAGGGATAAGTCAAACAATGATCGAAAAAATCTTTATTCTGGTCAAGACGAGATTTTATGATTGCCTCATTATGTTTTTTCACAAGGCTATTGATTTCCCCATAATCAGATATCAGTTTCTCCAGTCTATACGAGGGGGTAATTTTGAAAGTATCTAATTTTCTCTTCAGCGTATAGGCATCATTGAACACGGAGGTAAATTGATCAATAAAATGTTCTTCCTCAGAACCAGACACATAACACCCATCGAATACTTTCTCTAATGCACTTTCTATATCATCAAACTTACATTCATTCTGTTGTTTAGCTTTCTCATATGCAACGTCATAACTGCTACGTATAGGAATGGTGAGTGATTGCGAAATCTCATAATCGAAGTTGTCCGACTCAGTTTTGAGCCGATTTCTCATTGTTATGAACAGGATAATTCCTAAAACGACAAGAACTGCTGCTAAAATGATGTACGATGTCATGCTATCTCCATATCAAACATTCTCATAAATTATGCGGCAAAGATACTAATAATCTGTCAGTTTCTTATCAAGTTCTCCTTTTTTTCGTATTTTAATAATCAAATGAGTATCAATAATTGAATGATTTAATCCAATAAAAAGATAAAATAACCTAATTATATATAGGAGACAGCACTATCCAAAACACCATTTCGTTTTTTTCTGTATTTTTGTTGTCCGTATAGAGAACTAAGACGAAAAAATGCTGTACAATCTACATGAAGACAGATACAGGTCATAGGATTTACATCCACAACACGAACTGCTCACTGGTAAAATCCAATGGGACAATGGGCTCGCCGAGTTCCTTGGCTGTGGAAGCACGAAGGCCCAAAACATAATGAATTCTGGTGTCCTTCAAGAACGAGACATAGCCTATCGTGCTGGAAACCGGTGGCGTTTCAACAAGACACTACTAACAAGACTGCTAGAGGAGGAACCGGAGAGGTGGGTCAGGGGACGGTTCTCTGACCCACTTTTTCATTAATGTGGGTCATCCTAGTCATGGGGACAGATTCTGTCTTTGATCTTTTTTGAGATCACGGGGTCGGTTCTCCTGATCATTTTTTACGTTGAAAATGATCAGGAGAACCGACCCCGTGATTAACACATTCTAGTTACTGCAACCCACCAAATTATCAAGGCAAAAACAATTTGGATCAGGATATAACAAAACAACCGTTCCACTGTTACATTGTATTGGTTAATTTTGTGCCGTTCGTCGATTTAACTTTTCTTTATTTTATTTTTTTTGATATTAACGATAAAAGCACTACCTTTGCAGCCGCAACAGATTTAATCACGTTTTTCGCATTAATAATCTGCTACCATTCACAAGCTAAACTGATAACTACAAAGAAAGATGAAGTGTGTTTTTATGTATTAACAAAAAAAGTTTAGCTTATGGTAACAAAGAAAAAACAGTTTGAGAAGCCCTCGATGATAACAAGAGCTTACACAACAGCCTCCTCCAGCTGCAGGCAACTAAGTTTTGGAGGTGCATGGCGGCGCCTTAGTCTGACGCTGCTCGTCGCGCTCTGCTGCCACACCGCTGCAAGCGCAGAGACACTTACGGTTTATGATGGGACGAATGATTCCCAGTATCTCCCTGTATACGGGTATTATGCAGACATGTCAGATACCAAATCCGAGTTTGTCATCCCCAAAGGACAGTTGGGTGATATGGAAGAAGGCACTATCTCCAAACTGAAGTTTTATCTTAAGACAAGCTTAACTGCCGCCTGGACTGCTAAGTTTCAGGTGTATCTCAAAGAAATTGATGCAACCACATTGACGGGTATTGTCGGCCCCGATGCCAGCACCGTGGTCTATACCGGAACCTTGGATGCCACAGGAACGGAGATGACGGTGACATTTGACACACCATATACCTACAATGGTGGCAACCTGCTGATTGGTACAAATGTCAGTGAGAAAAGTAGTAATTGTAACAAAGCATATTTCTATGGTGTTGATCAAAACGAGAATACTGGATGTTATAGAGGAACTCTGTCAAAGTTCATCCCAAAGACCACATTCACCTACACACCCTCCAGCAGCGTGGTGTCTAAGCCGAAAAATCTGGCTGCCTCGAACATCACGCACGAAAAGGCTACCATCACCTGGATAAGCGATGAATCTGCCTGGGACATCGCCTGGAGCACCGATCCCGACTTTAATCCGGCATCAGCTACCACACGTGCCGACAACGTGAGCGAAAAGACCTACACCATCACCGGTCTCAGCCAGTTGACCGACTATTATGTTGCCGTGCAGAATGCCGGTAGCGGTAAATGGAGCTCAACGTTGCATTTCAAGACCGCGGCTATAGCCACTGCCGTCGGCAATAGCTGGAGCGAAAACTTTGAAAGTCCCGGCGGATGGGATCTCATCAATGGTGAACTTACCAACCAGTGGACTTGGGGCACCGCTGCCAACAACGGCGGTACGCACGCCCTCTACATCTCCAACGACGGCGGTACAACCAATGCCTATACTTTTATTACTAGTAATACGATAGTGTATGCCACAAGGTTACTTACCTTCACCGAAGGGACATTCGAGTTCTCCTACGACTGGCGGGCCTACGGTGAGAACAATAGTGACTATCTGAGAGTAGCCCTGAAACCAGCAACAGAGTCGCTCACTGCTGGTACGACCGCTCCTACAGGTCTTAATGCTACGTCACTCCCCACGGGCTGGATAGCCTTGGACGGTGGGAGTCAACTGAGTGGGGTTACGGCATGGCAACACAAAGATGCAACCATCGATGTCGCCGCTGGCGACTACTATCTGGTCTTTGCCTGGCGCAACGACGGTGGTGCAGGAAATAATCCACCGGCAGCCATTGATAATGTGAGCATCAGTAAATATACTGATAAGGTTACAGACTTGGCCGTGAGCAACATCACTACCACCGCCGCCACCATCAGTTGGAACGGCAACGGCGATAGTTATAACGTCAGATATACAAAACTGTTCCTCACTGAAGGCTTTGAAGGTGGTAGCATGCCCGCAGGATGGACAAAAGAGGGTACTGGTCTTTTTTCAATAGGAACAGGTGACAATGAAACTGACCGTGGCAGCCATAGTGGCAACAAAAATGCAAGGTTTCCGTCTTCTTCCTCTAATATAGGCAACCAGACATATCTTATCACCCCAAGCATGGATTTAAGTGGGGAGACAAGCCTGAAACTCTCTTTCTGGTATATCAACAGAGCTGCTGTTAGTCATATCGATGGCATCGGCGTGTACTATCGTGTGGGCACTGAAGGTGAATGGAACGAACTGTGGAGCACCACAGAAGCACATGGATCTTGGACGAACCAAGAGGTTACGCTGACAGGCCTTGCTGCCAACTACCAGTTAGGCTTTAAGATGACAAACAACGATGGCTATGGAGTCGGATTGGACGATATCCAAATTACCCCCGCTGACTGGCAGACCGTCAACGACATCACAACCAAGAGTACTACCCTTACAGGACTTGACGCTAACACCACATACGGATGTCAGGTGCAAAACGTGAAGGGTGGTAATACTTCCCTCTGGTCGCCTATTGCTACGTTTACCACTGCGGCGGCTGCCGTCGTTCTGACCGACGGTGAAGACCTGTCGGCCCTGTCAGCATACGCCGGGCAGAAGGTTGTCGTGACCTATTTGCGCTCATTCACCAGCGGCAAGGCTTCTACGGTGTGTGTGCCGTTCGCCTTCGACGTAACATCGGCTGGTGGCACGTTCTACACGTTTACGGGCATCACGAAGAGCGGTAGCACATATATTGCCAATATGACGGCAAGTGTGAGCAAGACGCTGACACCTAATACGCCTTACGTCTTCATGCCGAGTGCAACGGGCGACATGGATTTCAGCGGTACATATACGCTCCCTGCCTCGCTGACGGCCAGCTCGGCCACAAGCGGCGACTGGAAATTCTACGGCACCTATACGCGGCTGACTTACGGCACGGCTCCGATGACGGGCTATGTGTATGGCTTTGCCTCGGTGGATGCAACGGTGGAGGGTCACGAAGTGACAGCGGGCGAGTTCGTACGTGCCACGACGGGTGCTGGTGTTCCCCCGATGCGCTGCTACCTGATCTACAAGGACGGCGAGGCTTATACCAATGCCCGCGCCCTGACGCGCGGCGAGGAGATGCCGCAGAGCATCATTGTGCGCCTGCTGGATGCGAACGGGCAGACGACGAGCATCGGCTCGCTGGACATGAAGACGGGCGAGATGGAGTTCGATGGATGGTACTCGCTCGACGGTAGCCGCCTCGAAGGCAAGCCCACAAAGAAGGGACTGTATATCAATAATGGAAAGAAGGTTATCATTAAATAAGGAAAGGAGGACACAATTATGAAGAAACAATATGAGAAGCCTTCGATGAAGGTATACGAACTGAAAGGACGCTCACAGATTCTGGCTGGAAGCCCCGACCCATACGACCGCGACTTCGGCTACATGCCTGGCGTCAACGATGATATGAACAAGACGGCGTAAAAAAGTGTGCAGAAGAAAAGAATAAACAAAAGGTTTCTTTTTGTGCACTAGGCTAGGTCTTTGATCTTTATTAAAGAAGAGAATAGGAAACGGAAGTCAGTCGGCTTCCGTTTTTTTCGTCGTACGCTCGGCAAACCCAGACAAGGGGCAGGTCCCTGTCAGGAGGATATAATCGGACTGGCGTTTGGCTACTCGTTTTACTTTGGCAAGGAGGGTAAATGCCGGTTACGCCTGTACACAGTAGGGTCGGTTCCTACTGTGTATAGATAAATATACCGCTGCAAAGATACGCGCTCGGCTCTGCCGCTTGCTACCGCAGGGACGCAAGAACTAAATGGGTCGGGGGACGGTCCTCTGATCTGTTTTAAAGATAAAACCAGGAAACGGAAGTCCGCAGGAGATCGCGGGGACAGGTGATTGATCTTTTCCCCTAAGATGAGAATAGGAAACGGAAGTCAGCCGCAGCTTCCGTTTCTTCGTTGTAGTCATGGGGACAGATTCTGTCTTAATCTCCAAATGGATCATGGGGTCGGTTCTATTGATCACTTATCAAGGCAAATAATATGAGAATTAAGACAGTAATGAATCATGACACACCGTGCCTGACACACCGTGCCTGGCACCGTGTGACATTATCAGATTCCTTCAAAATCGCCTCTTTTCCGTATTCGTGCCACCAGAATGTGGTGCCATAGAGGGCGTAGTTTGGACAACTTTGGGGCCTATTTCCTCAATATGTCCAAAGATGGGGTGTTTGTCCACACAAGTATGAGAAGAATCTGCGTTTTTTCTTGGAATCGGAAGAAAATCGCCGTAACTTTGCATCGTCGAAAAGAAACAGACGACAAAGATAACAATAGTATAAACATTAAAATATTTAAGATTATGACAACAAAGAATTTCAATGCAAAGAAGATGCTCATGAGCGCAGTTGCAGCAGTAGTTTTCTCATTCGTGTTCACCACCAGTGCTAACGCAGGTACCACACCTCAAGAGAATACGCAAAGGACCAATCTTGAAGTCCGAGTCAAAGCGAGTCCTAATGGGGATAGCCAAAAGAAGCAAGAACAGAATAAAGATCAGAAGCAAGAAAAGAAGCAGGAACAGAAGCAAGAAAATACAGATGTTGTATCCAAACTCATCCAGAAGTTTGGCATTCGTGTAAAATAACCTGCTACTGATCATAAGACAATAAACAAAGCGTCCTGGATTCGTTTCCAGGACGCATTTTCTTTTCAAAGAGCACAAAGTTATTACGGTGCAACGAAGTTTTTCCCATAATTATTTGGAAGTTTCAACTAAAGTTCGTATCTTTGCAAACGGTTAAATGAATCAGGATACAGATTATAGTTTTTTTAAAATTTGATCATAAATTGTTTTAGGTTTAATAATGTCGAGAAGACATTGTATAGGTTTCTATTTCTTAGTATTAGACTAAGTTAACTATCAGCTCGCAGCGGCGGGCCTTTTTTGTATATATACCGTGCCCAAACATCAAAAAATGTCCCCAAAATGTCCCGAAAACGTTTCAAATGTTTCTTTTGTATCACGTTTCTTTTGTATCACGGCGGGGATGAAATTTCCTATTAATATATGACATTACTTATTTTTATTTTTTAATATATTTATAAAAATAAAATAATATAATATATATATAAAAATAAAGACAAATTTCCCGCACGAGGCAAAGATACAAAAGAAACGTGAAACATTTGAAACATTTGAAACGCTTGTACTACTTTATGTCGAGAAGCCCCTCAAAATTGTCTGGGATGGATATCTTAAAAAATGTTGAACGACTAGAAAAACCTGGAGTTCCGAACTGAAAACACGTTGACGCGCCCTTACAAATATGTTCGCATCGAACTAGGAATGGAAAAAATACACATTGCGGAAAAAGTTTTGGAATATTATTCCGTAAAGAATGTTAACGTTTTCGGAACTTTTTCAGGATTCACTTGTTTTCGTTTTTATATGTGCTTACCTTTGCAGTGCTTTCTTTTCATTCAAGTATTAACAATTTAAATTTTTAAAGATTATGGGTAATATCAAAGTTAGAGGCAAAATGCAGCGTGTGGCGGTCATCAACCAGAACCGCGTCCTCGCTCGTGCCGTACGTTACTCTACAGTGAAGCAGAATGAACTGGTGAGCTACGCCTCACAGTCATCCCACATCCCTGAGAGTCAGCTTCGCGCCTGCACACTGGCAATCCGCGAGGCTATCGCCTATTTTGTGCTGAACGGTCACCATGTTGACCTCGGCAAGTTCGGTTATCTTGGCATCCGCTCTAAGCAGAAGGCTGCAAACGATGCAGAGCAGGTCAGGAGTGATCTCGTAAAGCGCGTTACCATTGGTTACACCCCCTCGGTGGAAATCAAGAACGCCATCGCTTCAATCAGAATAGATACAGAAATTTAAGGATTTACAGTTATGAAAAAGGGTCAAATCAACATCAAGTACACTCCCCGTAATATTGCTTTCCTTAATAAGGAGGCTCTTGTGGGACTGGCCGACCGCTACTCTACCATAGAGTACAGCGCCATCATCGCCTATGCTGCCAAGGCAGCTGCTGTGCCCGATTCAAGCATCGAGATGGCCATGGAGGCTATCTTCGACGCCATGAACTACTTCGTGCTCAACGGCCACAGCGTCCAGATTCCGAACCTCGGAACGTTCTCCATCGGTGTCCGCGCCAAGAGCGCGCTGACAGAGCAGGCTTTCCAGAACGACTTCTCTCAGAACCTCAGGAACGTGAAGATCAACTTCCTGCCCGATCCCGAGCTGAAGCAGATGCTTGCCTCCACCTCGATCATCACCAGTTCTGAAGTGCCTGAGGGCTACTCCAGCTCGGGCGTGATCAGCGTGACCAAGGGCTGTTTCCTCCGCAGCGGGCTTGAGGTGCCCATCAACGAGGGCCTCTGCTACGCCCTTGAGGAGATTACGGGCTTCGAGGTGAAGGGCTCGCGCCTCGTGGAGAAGTTCATCGGAGAGAACCCCGTTGTCATCACCTTCATCGACGATGCGGGTGAGGAGGTGGTCTACACACCGACTTCCAGCCGTGCCATCGTACAGTCGTACGACCGCATCAGCATCGACATGCGCTGGATCAGGAACCAGAACGCCTCGTTCAAGTATATCAAGAAGGTGGAGGTGAAGAACCTCAAGGCAGACGATGCCGTGATCTACTCCAAGACGCTCGGAACACCCGTAGCAGGCGTGCCTGCCATCGGTGCCCTGGTGGTAGACGAGGTAGCCGCCGCGCCTGGTGCCACACTGGCATTCACCGCCGGTAAGCTGGTGAAGGTACAGATATTCGGTGTCAACCTGGCTGTGGTGGAGAACTTCTACGCCGGGGGTACCCAGATGGAAGTGAAATCCGCCAGCGTGGGCTATGCGGAGTGCACGTTCACCCCTGCCGCATCGGGCAACTACCCCATCCTGGGTAAGTATAACGAGGAGGCTGATGCCACCAACACCTACAACATCAGCTTCGGTCAGGCTGGCGGCTCCAGCATCAGCAGCGTGACGGCCAACGGCGATCCGCTCGTCAATGGCGGTTCTACCAACATCACCGCTGGCAGCAACTACAACCTGAGCATCCTCGGTTCGGGTCTCGGCGAGCTGACGGCTGCCAACTTCACCCTGCCTGGCGGTGCCACGCTGAGCATCAACTCTCAGTCGGACACCATGATCGGGGCTACCATCAGCAACACACAGGCCGGTACGTTCAAGGTGACGGTCGACGGTGTGGATATCTTCACCGCTACGCTGGTGGCTGTGGTGCCTGCCGTCTCGGTAACGGGCTACAAGCTCACCCAGAACGGTGCCACCCAGTCGATGAGCACGGCCGTATCGGCAAACGATGGCGGTGCGTTCAGCATCTACCTCGTTGGTAACGGCCTCGATGATCTCACCGACGACAGCTTCAGCGGCACCAACATATCGATCTCAGAGTATGACGCGGCCACCCACAACCTTGTGGGAAGCCTGAGCGGCGGCTCTTCTTCTCAGCTGGTCATCACGGCCAATGCTACGACGATCGGAACGATCACCATCAGCCCCTATTCCAGCGGCGGCGACGGTGGCGACGGTCTGACAAACGACTAACTTCTTTCTTTTTTACGGTTTTGATTTGAATTGCGTTTCCCCTGCTCCGGCAGGGGATTTTTATGCCCAAAAACGTTTCAAATGTTTCAAATGTTTCACGTTTCTTTTGTATCACGAGCACTTTTTCCTGTGATGTCTCTCGTAAAGTATGACATCACAGGAAGAACCGTGTCACGATGGGGTCAGGATAGTTTGTGACTGTATCAAAGTGTCCAGACCCCGGTGTGACATGAGGCGATTATTTCAAAAACCAGTCGAAAAAACGGAAGCCGAATGACTTCCGTTTTTCCATTTTCTTCTTTGAGCGCGGGGTATGTCACAAAGTGTCCAGACCCCGGTGTGACACAAAGTGTCCAGACCCCGGTGTGACACGGCGGTGTTTTTGGGATTATTAACATTCCGACAGGCGGCTGGCTGTTACCGCGCCATGAGACGCACCATCCACGTTTCATCACTAGCTCTATTATCCGTTGTATGGGCACGGGGGTCTGTAACAGTGACATCACCGTCAGCAATGATGTATATGGTCGCTTGATCGCCGAGGTCCTTATTGGTCCAGTAAGGTCCTTCTATCCACAAGAAACCGGTATCAAATTGGGCAATTGTCCTGCCATAGCCATTCACACACGCTTTGCTCCATTTTTTACTTTTCCAGCTTAGGGCACTGAACTGTTCCGGGCTTGGCAGAACTCCCAATTCATAAGTTTTACCCTTTGCTTCTAAATATGTGTAACGTGGTGTGAAATAACCTAACTTTTCCGGGACAGACACACCGAAATCACAGGTATACCAGGTGCCAACATCATCTTTAATCGTTATTCCGTCATCTGCGAAGTTTCGAAGCTTGACCGTCTCGTATTCTCCCATTTTCTGCCATTTGCCGATGGGGAGCTTTTCGTCGTCTTTGTAAGTGTTAATATTGTTGGTGGCTGGCAGTCTGATGGCGTCGTGGCTGGCAAGCGTCTTGCCCACCACATAATAGTCGTAACGCTCGTCACGTATGACGGTGGGACCACTACCGGAGGGGTGGTCGTATTCATCGCCGGAGTTGTTGTTGCCCCCGTTGGTGTAGCTGGTCTTGGTCATGGCGAAACAATAATTGCCGGGACAACGGTAACTGTCGCTCAGTTTCCCGTAGAAGAGATTGCCCTTCACGTTGCCGTCATTATAGACATATCTCGGCAAAGTAAAATCATTCGCCAATAGCCTCTCATTCTCGGTGGTCTCGATCTCGGTGATGGTGCCCTCGCTGCTAATGGAAACCACGCGAACGGGGTTGACCGCGTCCAAAACCAACTGGCATTTAATATATTGATCGTCCTCGCCATCCGGCAAGAAGATCTGCACAAAGCCGTCGGCAATCATCATGTTGAAAGCGCCGGACACGGTATTGTCAACCACTTCGTAAGGGAGCGTGCCCGTCATGTAGTAGGCGCGGGGTGTCTCGCTGAACGCGAAAGTATGATATCTGCCTTCTTCGTCAGGCTCCCCGCCGGCCGATACGGTGACATCATTTCCGTAGGGCAGGTACACCGCCGTCATCGTGCCCGTGGGGTAACGAGACAACTCAGATGATAGCGCTCCGGGCGATGCTGTAGGACCCTCATACTCCACGGAAGTCCATGTCGTACCGTCGTAGGTCATCTTCAGGTGTACCGGGACTCTGACTCCGTAGTAATCAGAATTTTCGTCTTTTCTGGTTTCGTGGAAGAACACGAAGATGGCATCGCCGGCCTCCCAGTCCTGCTTCACGGCGCGGGTCGTGGCGGGAAGGGCTTCTCCGGCAGGCACGTCGTCGTCCCACGACTGCCACCGCCATCCGCCGCTCTCGCCGCCGCGCGTCGTGGCCACGTCGTTGGGGTGCGTGGCGGTCAGGTTGAAGGTGATGGGCTGCGCCGGCTCCGTCTGCGTGGGCTCCGTCGGAGTCAGGGGTATGTCGTTGTCGTCGCTGTTGCAGGCAGCCAGCGCAAGGATGGCGCACAGCAGTAATATTGCTCTTGTCTTCATCTTTTTGTCCTCCTTTCTTTTACCATTCTTTTTCCTCGTTAAAGGGGTTATAGGTCGGGGCCACAGTGGTTTGTCCGCTGCCTGCCAGCAGCTGCGGATGCTCACCCAGCTGATACACCCGCATCGCGGGCCTCGCGTAAGCTCGCTTCGTTAGAGCGCTTTTTGTTGGTTTTGTATTCATAACGGTTGGATGATTGAAAAAGCTGATCTCGTGGTTGGGAATGTTGATTGTAATTGCTGTCATAATCCTAACACTTTCGTTTTACGCCGCAAAGATAGGGAAAAAATCAATAACTTCCAAATGATGAGGCGATTATTTCAAAAACCAGACGAAAAAACGGAAGCCGAATGACTTCCGTTTTCCATTTTCTTCTTTATAAAAGTTCAAAGACCTGTCACCATTTATCAATCTACCGGGGTATGTCACATTGTATCCTGACCCCAGTGTGACACTTCTTTAAAAAGTACACAAAAGGAACCGCATTCTATGCTAAATTCCTAACATTGATTGATATTTAACTATATATTTAACACTTGAGGAGCTAGGCTTAGCTCGTTGCTTGTTCGATACACGTTATCTGGGTTATATTTCACTCTGTCTCGGACCATTGCTACGAGGATGTGCAGCATCTTATTTTTGATGTTATTATGCACTAGCAGAGGATGCTTGCCACGCTCTATGAGTCGCTGATAATAACTATGTACGTTTATGTCAAACTTAATTGCAGCCAAGGCTGCTTGTGAGAGCAAAGATTTGATCATCCTGTTGGCAAAAGGACTGACCTGAGGCCTGCTGTTAACGCTGGTGCCCGATTGTCGTCCGAACGGAGCTATACCATAATAGCAGGCAATCTTCCTTGAGTCCAAGTCAAATTTCTGAAAGTTATCCGTATAGACCATCAGACATGTTGCGTTCTGCACGCCAATACCAGGCATGGAGGTGATGATGTCGAAGACCTCCCTGAGCTCGTCATCAGAGGCGATAATCTCCTTAATCTTTTGGTCACATTTGACGATGGCCTTGTTTACCTCTGTAATAAGGTGTTTGCTGGTAAAGGACATGAAAGCCCTGGCATCCGACTTCTCTTGTGTGAGCCGTTTCTCATCTCTCCTGACCGTCAGTGCAACCTTTTGCCTGACAAGGCTGTGACGATAAAGGAACACCTCTCTCAGGCACGTCAGCGAGGCACTCTGAGGCTTGTGCAGTATCATCTTGTCGTAATTACGCATGGCGTACTCTGCAATGGCGCGTGAGTCTGCCTTGTCGTTCTTCACACGCTGGATACCTGCTGAGTGCTTAATCTTGTAAGCACACTCCAGCCACATATCATAGCCCGAGGCATAAAGATAGTTGCTCAGGCCTATACTATAACCACCTGTGTTCTCCCCGCAGAAGAGCCAGGCGTCTGCCGCACAGCCATCTGCATGAGCCTTTACCCATTTCGCCAGACAACGGTAGCCTGATGTCTTGTTGTCAAACACTTCGTGCACACTTGGAGCACATTCCTTCAATCCCTCTGCCTTAATGAGGGTCGCATCAAACTTTTCTTTCGAGAAATCGATGCCGATAAAGATTTTTTTCATACCTTTGCAGCAGTTTTATAAATGAAGGAATTGGCCAATAGTTGTCTAGTCTTGGACTCTAAATAGGCTATCATGCCGCTGGCATTCTATCTGGACTTTGCAACTAAGCAGGAAGGACTAAGACGGTTCATAGACTCTAAAGGACTGTAGTCCCTGGATATAGATTCCCTTTCCTGCCGGCCTCTTCCTCCTTCTGACAACAAAGGTAAGGATTTGGCCGTGATAAAGCAAATTCTTCACTGATATATTCTATCAGAGCGCAAAATTAGAGTCCCTACTGTGTTACGATTCTAAGTTCGAATGCCATGTTTTTGTGTTCGGAGAAATGAATCCGCGATTACAGAAATCAATAAGCAAATACGGCAACGACATTGAAATTCGCTGTCTTTTCTAGGCAGTCAAAAATGCAATAAAAAGGTTCGATGATCCAAGCCTTGCCATCATTGCCAGTAACCTCTGAACTAAACCAGGTATCGTAGATCCAAGCACCAGTAACAATATAACCCGTCAAGATATCATAACTAACAACTTTTTGGATCGTAAATATATCAGAACCGGAAGAATAATTCAGGCCTTTATTTACGCCGATGGGGGTGGTGGGTGATTTTCCAAAAATACCTGCGTAGAGATAGCGCCAGTCAGTGACAGTGGGCATTCGCCAGCCCTGATGCAGTGTTGTGGCGGTGGCGGAAGTGGCGGTATTGTCGTTTGTCACTACGTCGTAAACTGATGTCCATGCATTCGTGTTGTTATAGGTTGTGCCGCCGATGGTGATGGGATGGTTCCCAGCATAGGTGCCTATAGCCGTCAAGGCATCGCTCCAGGTTACTTTATTAGCCGCATCAGACAGCGCGATGGCAAGGAAATGGTTGAAGTATTTGTCAACCGTTCCGACATAGACTATCACGGCCTCTTGTCCACTGGTTCCTTTCGTTGCGAACTTGCCGTCAGAGAGTATCGCATCACCTACGGTAGCCATCTTCACTGTGCTCTGATAATACTTGCCAGCCACGGTAGCAGTGCTTATGTTAGCCTTGGCAATATAGGGTTTGCTGTCGATGGTGGCGTTGAACCAGTAGGTTCCATCACCCATTGCGGGCAGAGCTACATACAATACATCAGAGGCAGAGCCAGGCTTAACGGTGGTAATCACACTGCCAGAGTTGTCGCTGACCTTGAACTCCGTAGCACTCTTAGCTGCAGCGCTGAGATCCTGCAGTGTGAATTTGAAGATGGCGTTCAGGTTGGTGAGCGTTACGGTTCCCTTCAACGAAGCCGTTGTGCCATCAATCTTCAACTTAGCAGGAGTTGTCGTCTTGCGCAGTTCATAATTCTCGGCGATACTGCCAGGACCCGTCAGCAGTCCGTTCTGTAAGTCCAGCAGACCGGTCTTCACGTCTTTGGTCGACTCATCAACTGCCGAATAGGGATATACGATGGTTACGTCGGTATCGTCGGCAGGGCTGCCTTCGAGCGTCGTGCTGATGGTGGCGGTACCGCCAGCTTGCGGCGTAACCTCGGCTTCCTTCAAATAAGTGGTGGATCCGACGGTGTAGATCAGAGCCACTTTCTCGCCAGTAGCCCATGTGGCCTCAATCGTTGTTCCGTTTTCAGTCAGTGCGCGGGTGGAAGCACTCTCGCCTATGCTGATAGTGGCGGTGAAGGGGATGCCCTCACTCTTGGCGGGCTGCTCAGCAGGGGTCAGAATGTCGTTATCGTCGTTGCTGCAGGCTACTGTTATCAATGCCAGTGCAGCCATCATGATAATCTTTGTTGCTTTCATTGTCTTTACGTTTTTTTTGATTGTTACTACACTGTTGTTGATTAATAACTGAACGGATCGCCGCCGTTGCCGTAATCATTGGGATCGCTCAGTCCACTGCCGGCCAGGATCTGCGGCTGCTGTCTCAACTCGAAGACCTGCATCGCAGGCTTCTCGTACTTTCGTTTCTCTTTGATTGTTGTCATTGTCTATTGTTTGATTATTAATGTTCGCGAACAATTTTAATGGTTTATTTCGGGCGCAAAATTACAAATAATTTTGTTAATTTGTGTCACCCCCCCCTTAAATTGTGTTAATAGACCGAATCTGACAGGGGACAGGTACCTGTCAGAACACTTTGACGCGGACTTGAATCTGACAGGTACCTGTCCCCTGTCAGTGTCCGCGAGTAGAAAAACCGGGCAAAATTTGGAAGTTTCAAATAAAGTTCCTACCTTTGCAGCGACTCACGTGAGAAAGAACAATATCCCATCGGGTTACAAAGAGAGCAAGCACTTATATGAATCATCAATACGATGACAAATCCAAACGCATCAGGTACAAGACACTATCGTTAAGAAACGTTCCAAGATGAAAGAGACGAGATATTACAAGGTGGCAGGACACCGGTTCTGCGTGACGGGCGAGGCGGAAGGCTTTGCCAATTATGAACCGTTCCTGTGCGAGGAAGGCGAGACGGTTTTCGCACTGAGCATCGGGGATGGCGAGGCACCGGAATATGTTGAAGAAATAAGACAGGAAGACGAGGGACAGGAAATCATCTGCGGCAAGACGGCTGCGGACGAAGCGGTGTTCGAATTCCATTGGTGGAACGATACGGCGGGCTGGCTCATCTGCTCTGCCGACTACCACAAAGGCCGGCTCATCACGACGGGCAGGCATGTGAAGATGGCCATCGACAACGCCCTGATGGTGCTTTACGCCCTGGCTACGGCCGACCGGCAGACGGCGCTCTTCCATGCGGCCGTGGTGAGCTATGAGGGCAAGGGATATATGTTTCTCGGCCCCAGCGGCACAGGCAAAAGCACCCATGCCAGTCTGTGGCTGCGGTATATAGCGGGGACGGCACTGGTGAACGACGACAATCCGGTGGTGAGAGACGGCGTGGTCTACGGTTCGCCCTGGAGCGGCAAGACGCCCTGCTATCGCAATGTGCACTATCCCCTGGGAGGCATCGTGGTGCTGAGCCAGGCGCCCTACAACAGGATACAGCGTCTGAGCGGTCTCCATGCGTATGCTGCCCTGGTGGCAAGCATCAGCGGCAAACGCTGGGATGCCCGCATCGCCGACGGACTGCACCAGACGGAGAACGCGCTGGCCTCTACCGTACCCGTGTGGCATCTGGAGTGCCTGCCCGACGAAGAAGCAGCGAGAGTGTGCCAATTAACAATTAAGAGGTAAGAATTAAGAGTTATGATTACCGATGAGCGGATAATAGAGGAGGCGGTCAGGCTGGTGGAGGACGGCGTGTGCGTGACGCTGCCAGTAGATGGCAACAGCATGCTGCCGTTCATCATCGGTGGCAAGGAGAGCGTCATACTGCAGCAGTCCGGTGAGCCGAAAGTTGGCGACGTGGTGCTGGCGTGGGTCGAGAAGTCCCGTGCAGGTGCGCCAGCGGCTGTGAGCCACCTCTATGTGGTGCATCGCATCATCCGGATCGACGGCGACCATGTGACGCTGATGGGCGACGGCAATATCGCCGGCACGGAGCACTGCCTGCGCAGCGCCATCAAGGCCCGTGTGACGCATGTGGTGGATGAAAATGAGAGAACGCATGACATTTATAGCTGGTGGCGGAAACTGGCGGCAAGACTATGGTTCTGGCTGCGACCCGTCAGACGGTATTTACTGGCAATATACAGAAGAGTAAAAAGGTAAAAAAGTAAAAAGGTAATATGAGAATCAAGAAAGGATTTGTGCTGCGCGAAGTGTGCGGCGAACGTGTGATCATGGGCGAGGGCCTCGGAGCCATCAACTTCAAGAAGATGCTCGCCCTGAACGAGTCGGCCGGATGGCTGTGGAAACAGGCTCAGGAGATGGGCGAATTCACCGTTGAGTCGCTGGCCGGAAAGCTGTGCGAGGAATACGAGGTGGAGGCCGACGAGGCAAAGGCCGATGTTGCCGACATCATCGCTTCCTGGCGCTCGGTCAACGTCATCGAAGACTAATTATTCATTATGCTTATTAATTATGAATTACATCTCGTGGCTTTGGCGGAACATGCGGGGCATCCGATGGAATGCCGTCGCAAGGATCGTGACCGGTGTGACCCAGGTGGTGCTCGGCCTGCTGATGGTATGGCTCAGCAAACGGTTCATCGATGAGACCATCCGCACGGGCACGGCCGACGATGTGCTGAGGATGGTCATCTGGCTGGTGCTGACCGTCGTGGGCGGCGTGCTGATGAGTCAGGCTGGCTTCTGGCTGGCCACCTCGGCGAGTGTCCGTCAGACCAACGCCCTGCGCCTGCGCATCTTCAGCAGCCTCTTCCGCAGGCAGCTCTACGACGGCGAAACACTGCATTCGGGGGATATCACCTCGCGCCTGGCAAAGGATATCGAACAGGTGACCAACGTCTGCACCGACACATTGCCTCAGATGGTGATCACGATGATACAGCTCTGCGGCGCATTCCTGCTCATGCGGTGGTTTAATCCGCAGCTGGCATGGGCATTGCTGCTGCTGACACCGCTGGCCATCGTCTTCGGCAAACTCATTGCACGGCGCCTCAGGAAGATGACGCTCGACATACGGCAGGACGAAAGCCGCATACAGATGCAGGTGCAGGAGGGCATGGAGCATAATGCCGTGCTGCGCTCGCTCGGCTCTGAGCAATGGGTGACCGACCGACTCGACTCGATGCAGCAACGGCTCCGCGGGAACGTGATGCGGCGCATGCGCTTTACCGTCATCACACGGCTCATCATGGGATGCGCCTTCGGACTCGGCTATCTGCTGGCCTTCGTGTGGGGCGGCATCGGACTGCGCAACGGCACGATTACCTTCGGTGTGATGACCTCGTTCCTGCAGCTCGTCGGCATGATCCAGCACCCCATCCTGCAGCTGCTGAACATGGTGCCCAGCGTGATCCACGCCACCGCCAGCATCGACCGCCTCGAGGAACTTGATTCTGACAATTCTGACAGGGGACAGGTACCTGTCAGAAAACAATCCCGCGCTAACAATTCTGACAGGTACCTGTCCCCTGTCAGATTCTCCGACGTGAGTTTCCGCTACGCCAAGGGCGACAGGCAGATACTCTCCCACTTCACACATGAGTTCAAGGCAGGCTCCAAGACCGCCATCATGGGCGAGACGGGCATCGGCAAGACCACGTTGTTCCGGCTGATACTCGGCTTTACCGAGCCTACCGACGGAGAGATCACTGTAGGCGGTGAAATCTGTTTCGTGCCGCAGGGAAACACCCTGATGAGCGGCACCATCCGCTACAACCTGCAACTGGCCAAGCCCGACGCCACCGACGACGAACTGCGGCAGGTGCTGCATACCGCCTGCGCTGATTTCGTGCTCGACCTGCCCGAGGGCCTGAACACCGAACTGGGTGAACGGGGCAGCGGACTCAGCGAGGGTCAGGCACAGCGCATCGCTATCGCCCGCGGACTGCTACACGGCGGCGACATCCTCCTGCTTGACGAGATCAGCAGTTCGCTCGACGAAGCCACCGAACGCGAACTCTTCGCCCGGTTGTTTGCCGCTTGTCCTCAAAAAACCATTCTTTTCATCACCCATCGTTCCGCCATGTCCTCCCTCTGCGACGATGTGGTGCGGTTGTCCTAATAGTTGGTGACGCTGTGGTATCTTCATCGGGTGAGGGCGATGTTGTAGTTGAGGTAGCGGGGATTGCCGGTGACGTCTTCGAGCACCTTGATGAAAGGCGGGAAGTTGACCGTCTCCTGCTCTCCTACCCCCTTGGTCTCCATCATCACCAGATCGTTGATAGGCGACTGGAAGGTGTCGATCTCGAAGAACTGGCCCTTCCAGATGAAGCTCTGGCGCTTCTTCTTGATGGTAGAACGATATGGGTCGGCCTGCTGGAGCATCTGCTCGTAGAGGTTGTTGTCGATGCGGCGCTCGGTCTCGATGTCCTCGGTCTCGGAGATGCGTTTCCTGGAACGGTGGACATTGAC
This sequence comes from Prevotella sp., assembly GCA_016290175.1. Classification (GTDB taxonomy): domain Bacteria; phylum Bacteroidota; class Bacteroidia; order Bacteroidales; family Bacteroidaceae; genus Prevotella. Next base: position 55,402 of record JAEETD010000006.1, read on the forward strand.
CACCTTTCCACCGCTGAACACCCTACGGCGCAGACGAACCTCGCATCCCGGCTCAGCCACCAGATAGGTCTGCGTGATCTCGCTCTCGGAGCACTCGGGAATCTCACCCACAATCTCCACACGGTAGACACGCTCCTCCTGAACGGGCTGCGGCAGACCGACAACCTTCGAAATCTCCTTCAGCACACGGTTGAGCTTGTTCTCGAAGTCATCGTGGTTGTTGATGACCCGCAGATGGGGATGGCCCGTCCAGGCCTTGATGACCTTCTTATCGAGTTCACGCGCCAGACGGAGTCCCTCTTCATTGGCCTGTTCGTAACGGGTGGCGTTGGTGGCGGTGGTGTAATACTGCTCGGCACCGTCAGCAGCACTCACCAGATGGAGTACGGCATCGTAACGCTCCAGCAGTTCGTTGGGGTTGGTGCCGGCCATCGCGGTGATCTCCTGCCACTCCTCAGGCTTGATATAGGCGGAGATGTCCATTGTGCCGCGGTCGCAGACAATGAGCACGGGCTTGGTACAGACCTCTGCCAGGTGGAGAAACGAATCTTCGAGATCCAGCTGTGTCTCGAGAATGGCACGCTCACCCTGATAATAGAGGTCGCGGTTGGGCGTGAGATAGTTCCACCCCGCCGTACTGTAGATAGTGGGCACTTCAGGCACGTTAAACACCTTGTAGCCGAAGCCGGAGAAATATTCGGTGATCTTCACCAGGGCCGTAGTCTTACCGGCACAGGGACCACCTGTCAGGACGATTTTCTTGATTTCAGGCATATTATCTTCAGTTATTGATATAGATTTCGAGCCAGAGGACGGCGAATCCCACTATCCATCCTAACAGCACCTTGGGCGAGATGTTCTTCAGATACCAGCCCAGACGGACGTGCTCCATCTTCATCAGGGCAATGCCGCTGGTGGAACCAACAGACAACAGGCAGCCTCCCACGGCCGTGGAGAAGGCGATGACAAGCCAGTAGGCACCGTTGGCCACAAAGTTGGCCATGTAGTCGGCATCTGCCCAATGGCCCAGCTGGTGCTGCTCAAGGACCGGATAGAGCGAAATGTCGCTGATGGCGATGGTGAACGTATCCACGAGACTGGAGAGAAGACCCGACAGCAGACCGACGATCCAGATGTTATGGATATTATAGTCGATCCAGGCCGACACATCGCCGAAGACGCCCGTCTCCATCACCACACCCATGCCCAACATGATACCCATCACGAACAGCATCTGCTGGATGGCACCGTACTTCATAGCCTGCGGCGTGCGACGCTCCGACATCCGGTCGGCCTGCATCAGCTTGCGGTTGAAGGCCTCGTTGACCACCCATAGCACACTCAGCACACAGAGAGCACCGAGGAACGGTGGCAGTTTGGTGATGTTATGGAAGGTTGGGATGAACCACAGACCACCGATGCCGACAAAGAGCATCAGGATACGCTGCCAAGGAAGGAGGTTCGTCTCATCGCCACGATAAGGCATCGGCGACCACTGGGTGTCGAGACTTTCCGGCAGCTGGACATTGATCATGATGGTAGGTATGACCCACGCCAGTACGGCCGGCAAGGCCAGATAGGCGGAGAAATGCGTGGCAGTCACGGCTCCGTTGCCCCACAGCAACAAGCCCGTAGGATCGCCAATCACAGTGAAGCAGCCACCACAACAGGCAGCTATCACAATGGCGCTGCCAATGAGCACCCGCTGACGGCGGTTCTGCACGATACCCCGCATGATGACCAGCATCATCGTGGCTGTGGTGAGGTTGTCGAGATTGGCAGAAATAATGAAAGTGGCAATGGTGATCGTCCAAAGCAGACGTTTCGGATTGCGGGTCTTAATCCATTTCTGGACGAAGTCGAAACAGCCGTTATTGTCGAGGATCTCGATGATGGACATGGTGGCCAGGAGGAACATCACAATGCTGGCAGCCCGACCTACGTAATTGAGGAAGATCTCATTGCAGATATAGAATTTCACAGCACTGCTCGAAGGTTCCTCACCCGCCAGATAGTCGGCATACTCACGCGGGTGCTGTGACATCACGAAATCGGCTCCCCAACAGATATAGAGCACCCAGCCCACCGTACCGAGAAACATGGCGATGGCAGCCTTGTTGACACCTGTGAGATGACCTGTTGCAATGAGCAGATATCCACAGATTAAAAGTATGACGATGATGAGTGTCATTGCTTCACATTACACTTTCGGCCACAAAATTACAACAAAAAAAAGAAACCTCCAAAATTTTGGAGGAAAAAAGAGTGAGATCAGAGCAACTCTATTTTCAGGACCGACGTGGTAGAGGGCGTGATGCGGAAACGATGGTCGGTGCGATGACCTACCAGCCAAAGGATATTGTCGTTGGCGTCGGTGACAACCATCTGACTGCGCTTGGCCCAGAGACTGATCTTACGGTCGGTGAGATAGTCGCTGACGAGCTTAGAGCCGTTCATGCCGAAGGGCACAAAACGGTCGCCAGGCTGGGTGATCCTGACGGTCAGAGGAAATTCAATCTTTTCTTTATTAAGTGTAGCGCAATCGTCTGATTTTGAAATATCTACGCTTTCTGAAATTGTGACCTTAAATTTCATATCCTCCTGATATTTGTAGATGCCGTCTTCGGGCATTCTCATGGGCAAAGCAGGCTGATAATCCGGTGCAACCACCAACTCGCTACGGTCGATATAAAGCACGTGCGTAGCGGAACTGAAGGTCGTTCCAGAGGGTGCATCAAGGCTCTCCGCAATCTTAATGATCTGTGCAGAAGTGAAGCCATAGGGGCGCAGCCATTCGAACAGGAAGCACTCTGGTGAGGGTAAATCCAGCATGTCGGTAATCCTGACGGCACAGGCTTCGCGACGATCAGCAGAACCTAGAGCAGGCTGTAACGTTGTGACGAGTCTGGAAAGAGCTGACTGTATCGCCTCGTCATATACTGCTTCCACATCTTTTATATATGTAGCGGTACGGGCGATATTCTCCGATGACTTCGGCAAAATCTGCTGCATCAGGGGAATGAGATGGAGACGGATCTTGTTGCGCAGTACATCATCGACGGCATTGGTGGAGTCGGTGACGTAGGATTGATCGATGGAATGGAGGAATTCTTCTATCTCAGAGCGGCTCAGACATAAGAGCGGACGGACGATATGGCCATTCTTAGGACGGATACCTGTAAGACCGTGAATACCCGTGCCGTTCATCAGGTTCATCAGCAAGGTCTCCACCGCATCATCACGGTGATGGGCTACACAGATGGTGTCGGCACCGAGGTCCTGACGCAGTTGCTCAAAATAATGGTAACGGAGTTCACGGGCCGCCATCTCGATGCTCATCTTATGCAAGGCCGCATATTCCCGGGTATCGAAATGTGCCCGATGGATTGGGATATTCTGCGATTCGCACAACGCGCAGACAAAAGACTCGTCGCGGTCGGACTCTTCTCCACGAAGCCGGAAATTGCAATGGGCGGCTTCTATCCGATAGCCCAGCTGTTTCAGGATCAGCAGCAGCGCCACACTGTCGGCCCCGCCACTCAGTGCCACAATATGCAGGCCTTCCTTGTTCAGCAGGCCCTCTTTCGCGATGAAACCGGCAACTTTACTATTCACTAATCACTTTTCACTAATCACTTTTCACTCCACATAAAGTACCAGTCCTTTGAGATACTCGCCTTCGGGATGATAGATGTTGATGGGATGATCGGCGGGCTGATGCAGCTGATGAAGGATACGGACCTTGCGGCCTGCCTGGGAAGCAGCCGTAAAGACGGCATTGCGGAAATGATCCTTCGTCACCACCTGCGAACAACTGAAGGTAAACAGGATTCCCCCAGGCTGGATCATCTGGAAGGCTTTGTTGTTCAGACGGGTATAACCCTTCAGCGCATTATGCAACGCCCCACGGTGCTTGGCAAAGGCAGGAGGGTCTAAGATGATCAGATCATATTGGTTATCGGCACCCTCGAGATACTTGAAGGCGTCCTCACAGAATGCCTGATGACGCGTGTCACCGGGGTAGTTCAGCTGTACATTCCGGTTTGTGAGCTCTATCGCCTTTGCGCTGCTGTCGACGGAATGCACCAGCCTGGCCCCGCCTCGCATGGCATAGAACGAGAAACCGCCTGTGTAGCAGAACATATTCAGCACTTTGCGACCCTTGGCGAATTTCTCCAACAGAGAACGGTTCTCACGCTGGTCGACGAAGAAGCCCGTTTTCTGGCCACGAAGCCAGTCGACATAGAACATCAGGCCATTCTCGACAGCGGTATTATCGCCACCGCCACCGATGATGAAGCCGTTCTCCATCTCGTCCATAAACGGCAAGGTGGTCTCGCTCTTATAGTAGACATTCTCGATGCGGCCCTGCATCACCTTCTGCAACTGTTCGGCAATGCTCACACGGGCCAGGTGCATACCAATGCTATGCGCCTGCATAACCGCCGTCTTTCCATAGACGTCGATCACCAGTCCGGGCAGGTTGTCACCCTCGCCATGTACAAGGCGGTAGGTGTTGTTATCAGGATTGTCTGCCAGTCCGATGGCGATACGCATGTTCAGGGCCGACGACAGACGGGAATACCAGAATTCATCGTCAATAGCGACATCGCGGAACGACAGCACGCGTACAGCAATGGAGCCTTTCTGATAATGACCCACAGCGATGAAACGGCCCTCATTCGTCAGGACACGCACCAGATCGCCATCCTCAAGCCCCTCATCAGCCGTTTGAATGGCACCCGAGAACACCCAAGGATGGAAACGCAACAAACTCTCTTCCTTACCTCTTTTGAGCTGCAAGTACTTCATATAGCCTAAAATCTTCTTCTATCTCCAGTTCTGTCTGTTCATCGATAACCTCGTATTCACCGCTGGCCTTCAGGCTCTCCAGTTCTTCGTACAGACGGATACAGGCCCACGCATCGATGGCGGCATACGTCATCTGTTTTTCCTGGAGCACATCACGCTCCCAGTTCGACAGACGCTCGGCCTTGCTGATTCGCTCATTGAAGAGGTTGGCATACAGTTTCTGAAGACTGAGATCCTCAATACCTATCTCGCTCATGTGATCCTGAAGGTCGATGAAATTGCCAGGGGTAAACCGTCCAAGTTCCAGCAGGGAGTGGATGTCATCATGCCACGAGAGCCCCACCTTGGGCACCTTTGTATCCTCAAGAAGCCGGATGATGGCGGGCGGCATACCTATATAATTCAGACGGAACAGAAAACAATTATGATGGGTGGCCACCTGAAGCAGCGAACATCTGTAATGCTGGTTTTTGGTGAACGACGGCCGTGTCTCGGTGTCTACCCCAAGAATGGGCATAGACAAGAGGTAGTCGACGGCTTTCTCAGCTTCAGACAAAGAGGTCACCACGATGATTTTCCCATTGTAAACCACCTTGGGCAAGTTCTCCAGCCACGCTTTATTAAACCTGTTATAAATGATTTTTTTCATTCTCAGGTGCAAAATTACATAAAAAATCGGGAAAAAATGATGAAATGTGAGTTTTTTGATATACTTTTGCAGAAAAAATCAGGAAGCATCTGTAATATGGTCAAGAAAAAGAAGGAAAAGAAGGAGAATCGTCCATCCGGATTCTTAGATATATTAGGTTTTAAAAAATTCTTTGCTAACGAGAAGCTGGGCTTTCTCCTGGGCATCTTATTGTTCCTCGTCGCAGGCTATCTCACATTGGCATTTATCTCTTATTTCACCACGGGCACAGCCGATCAGAGCATGATTGAGGCGCCTCGTGAGGGTGAGATCCTGAATGAGCATCAGGAGTTCAGCAACACCTGTGGCAGCGTGGGTGCCTATGCAGCTTGGTATTTCATCAAACGCTGCTTCGGACTCTCCGCCTTCTTCATTCCCATCTTCCTGTTCCTGGTAAGCATCCATCTCATCAAGGCCTATCGCGTGAACCTGCTGAAATGGTTCATGTGTCTCATGATCCTGATGGTCTGGAGTTCTGTGACATTCTCAAAGTTCCTGTCACCCTTCTTCAGCGATGCCTGCTATAACCCTGGTGGTGATCATGGCCTTTATATCCAACAGGCCATCGAGAACTTGATCGGCACCCCTGGTCTGACGGCGATTCTCGCTCTCACGGCCATCGCCTTCCTCACCTATCTGAGTGCTGAGACAATCTTTATCATCCGTAAAATCCTGAATCCATCGAAGTTTATCGACAAGGTGAAGTTCAAGATCACCAATAATGATCCCAACGAACCGAAGGAATCCTACGAAGACCAGATCCAGACGGAGGAAGACCCGACGGTATTCGACGACCCCGCAACACAGACCGTTGAGTTCAAGTCTGACGGTAAGGCCGTAGTGATAGACGATGTCTATAACCAGGACGAGAAAGATCCCGTCAAGCCTGAGCGCAAAAAGATCGTTAATGATGTCAAAATGGAGGTTGAGGTGGCTGACGGCGAGGAGACAGCCGATTCCAAGACCCTCGGTATTCTGGAGACTGAAGGTCCATACGATCCTAAGAAGGATCTCGAGAACTACCGCTATCCTACCCTCGACCTGTTGAAGAAATACGATAACGACGGTAAGCCCTATATCGACATGGCCGAGCAGACCGCCAACAAGAACCGTATCGTAGAAGTGCTGCGCACCTTTGGCGTGGAGATATCGAGCATCAAGGCAACAGTCGGACCTACCATCACCCTTTACGAGATCACCCTCGCCCCTGGCGTCCGCATCTCGAAAGTCCGTTCACTGGAAGACGATATCGCCCTGAGTCTCTCGGCTCTCGGTATCCGTATCATTGCACCGATTCCCGGTAAGGGTACCATCGGTATTGAGGTACCGAATGCGAAGCCATCGATTGTGTCGATGGAATCGATACTTAATTCCAAGAAATTCCAGGAGAGTCAGATGGAACTGCCCTGTGCTGTGGGTAAGACCATTACGAACGAAGTATTCATGTTCGACCTGGCCAAGGCACCTCACCTGCTGGTGGCCGGAGCAACAGGACAGGGTAAGTCTGTCGGACTGAATGCCATCGTCACCTCTTTATTATATAAGAAGCACCCCGCAGAGTTGAAGATTGTGCTTGTCGACCCCAAGAAGGTTGAGTTCTCTATCTACAACCCGCTGATCAACCACTTCCTGGCGAAGGTGCCCGATGAGGATGCCGATCCCATCATCACCGACGTCACCAAGGTAGTGCGAACCCTGAACTCCCTCTGCAAACTGATGGACACCCGCTACGACCTGCTGAAGGAGGTGGGCGCCCGTAATATCAAGGAATACAACAAGAAATTCATCGACCGTAAGATTCCACCACGTGGAGGACACGGCTATATGCCTTACATCGTGGTGATCATCGATGAGTTCGGCGATCTGATTATGACCGCAGGCAAGGAGATAGAACTGCCTATCGCCCGTATTGCCCAGTTGGCACGTGCCGTGGGTATCCACATGGTGATTGCCACCCAACGTCCTACTACGACCATTATCACGGGTAATATCAAGGCCAACTTCCCCGCCCGTATCGCCTTCAAGGTATCGGCGGGCATCGACTCGAAGACCATCCTCGACCGTACAGGTGCCCAGCAGCTCATCGGTAAGGGTGACATGCTCTATCTCGGTGGCGCAGAGCCTATCCGTGTACAGTGTGCCTTCGTCGACACGCCTGAGGTGGAACGCATAAACGAGTTCATCGCTTCGCAGCAGAGCTATAACATGCCATTCGAACTGCCCGAGCCCGATACGCCTGAGGCAGACTTCGGCGATGGTGGCGACAAGGATGTCGACATGCAGCATCTCGATCCTCTCTTTGAGGATGCCGCCCGTCTGATTGTCATCAACCAGAGCGGTTCTACCTCACTCATCCAACGTAAGTTCGCCATCGGCTACAACCGTGCAGGTCGCTTGATGGATCAGTTGGAGAAAGCAGGCGTTGTGGGTGCAGCGATGGGGTCGAAACCCCGCGAGGTGATGATTCAGGACGAGATGAGCCTCAATAACCTGCTCGCCTCACTCAAATAGGAACTGAATTAAGAAACAGAAGATATGAAAAAGCATTTTGCCCTTATCATGATGCTCTTGCTTAGTGTGGGAGCTCAGGCCGAAAGCGCCAAGCGTATACTCGATAAAGCTGCTGCCTCGGTAAGTAATCCTAGTGGCGTTCAGGCTCATTTCCAGATGATCAGCAAGCAGTTTGGTTCAACAGAAGGAGAAATCGCGGTAAAAGGCAACAAGTTCCACGCCACCACACCCGATGCCACCATCTGGTTTGACGGCAAGACCCAGTGGACCTATATGAAAAGTAACGACGAGGTAAATGTCAGCACCCCCACAGAGGCACAGTTGCAAGCCATCAACCCCTATAACTTCATCAACATCTACAAGAAGGGCTACAAGCTCTCGTCAAAAAAGGTTGAGAATTTCTACGAGGTTCATCTGGTTCCAACCGATAAGAACCGTAAGATCCAGGAGATGTATATCATCGTGGATGCCAATTCCTATCATCCCACACATGTGAAGATGAAGCAAAAGGACAAGTGGAGCACCGTCATTATCAGTCAGTTGAAGACGGCGACCCTGAGCGACGATCTGTTCCAGTTTAATTCCAAGGACTTCCCCAAGGCCGAAATCATTGACCTCCGATGAACAAGCTGCAACTCTTCAGACTCCTACGCAAGAACATTAATCTCAGTTACAAGCGTAGTCCTGCCTTCGAACAAAATCGGTGGGCTAAGGTCCTCATGGGCTTTGGAGGCGTCATGTTCGTACTCTATCTCATCCTTTATGGAATCCTCATCGGTATGTCGGCCGATGGTGAGGCTGGCACGCTCATCACCGCGATGATCATCATCCTGCCCATCGACTTCCTCATGCGCTTTATCTTCCAGACGACACCCGCCATGATGGTCAAGCCCTATATCCTACTGCCGATATCCCGCTATTCCGCCATCGAGTGCTTCCTGATCTCATCGCATATGAGCACTTTCAATTTCCTGTGGCTGGGACTGTTTATCCCCTTTGCCATCATCGTGCTCTTTGCAGGAGCGACGTTTCTGGAGGTTTTCTATGTGGTCTTATTGGCCCAACTGCTGATAATCCTCAACAGTCAGGTATATCTGTTCTTCCGTACGCTCATCAATCGCAATGTGCTGTGGATCATCCCTGCCCTATTGCTCTATGCGATACCGTTCATCCCCTCACTCCTCACATGGAATCGCAAGACCTTCGAGCATACCCTCGACTTCATACACTCCATCAACACGGCCTGGTGGCTCCTGCCATTGGTGTTGTTGGTCTTATGCGGACTCTTTATGGTGAACCGCCATTTCCAATTCAGATATGTGTATGAGGAGATCTCCAAACAGAAGGAGAAGCAGCTGAAGAAAGTCTCACAGTTCGCCTTCTTCAATCGCTTCGGTATCATCGGCGAGTATCTGAAGATTGAACTGAAGTCGAACCTCAGAAACAAGACCATGAAGCAACGCTGCATCATGAGCCTTGCCTTGGTGGTGACATTCTCCAGTATTGTTGCCTATAGCAATATCTACGACAATCCCATGATGACCAATTTCTGGTGCCTCTATTGCTTCTCTATTTACGGCATGACGGCACTTATCAAGATTATGGGCCAGGAGGGCAACTATATCAGTATGTTGATGACACAGCGCGAAAACATCCTGTCGCTGCTCAAGGCCAAGTACTGGTTCTACTGCGTGGTGCTCATCATTCCCTTCATTATTATGCTACCGGCTGTCTTCACGGGTAAGTTCACCTTGCTCATGCTCTTTGGCTATATGTTGTTGGTAGCAGGTCTGATTCATTTCATTATTTTCCAGTTGGCGGTCTATAACAAACAAACCATCCCCCTCCAGTTGAAGATGACGGGTAAGGGAAATTTCGAAAACGGCATGCAGATTGTCATCGAACTGGGCGCTCTCATCGTTCCTGGTATGATAGTCGGTCTGGGTTATCTCACTGTAGGTCTCACAGCCACCTATATCTTCATGTGTGTCGTGGGTCTGGCCTTTATCGTGACATACCCTTTGTGGCTTCGGAATATCTACAACCGCATGATGAAACGTCGTTACGAGAACATAGAGGGATTCTTAGCCTCAAAACCATAGTATCTAGTTTTATATTTGCAACTAAAGCAGCTGACAAATCTTAAATTTGTCTACTGTTTAACAATCAGAGTGTTAAACGCAAAGAACTTTTAACCCAAGTGGCAAAAGTGTTAAAATGGGACAAATATTCGTGACATTTTGTCAGTATCCGAAAAAATGCCATTATATTTGCACCCGATTTCATGAGCATCGTCTCAGAGTCAACATTTATCAACGAATTTAAAATCATAACAAAAATGAATGCAAATATGAAGAAGATTGTAAATGTGGCAACACCGGCAGTATGTGTCGTTGCCTTGGCACTCTCAGTTGTGGCTTTCAACAAGACCAATGCTGCAACGACCCCTGATCCCTCTCCCGTAGTAGCTAACGTAACGGCAGGCCAGCCTGTAGACTTGACCTATGCCGCAGAGAAATCCCTGCCATCAGTCGTTTATATCAAAAACACGCAGAACTCAAAGGTGCAGACCGTTGAGTACTCCGACCCATTCGAGGACTTCTTCAGTGATCCCTTCGGTGGCTTCTTCGGTCGTGGACGGGGCAATGGAAACGGTGGCCGTCGCCAACGTCAGGTTGAGACCCCGAAGCGCGTGGCTGCAGGCTCTGGAGTAATCATCTCTGCCGATGGTTATATTGTGACCAACAACCATGTGGTCGATGGTGCTGATGAACTGTTGGTTACTCTAAACGACAACAAGGAATACTCCGCCCGTATCATCGGTGCCGATGCCACCACTGATCTGGCACTCATCAAGATCGACGGTAAGAACCTGCCCGCTATCCAAATAGCCAACTCCGACGATGTGAAGGTTGGAGAATGGGTGCTGGC
>JAEETD010000051.1 GCA_016290175.1 Prevotella sp.
ACTGAGTTTCATACTGTAGTTCACCGTCCTGATAGAACGATTGTGTGCGGTCTGACTTGAACTCTATGACCTGTATACCATTGATAGGTTCCTGATGGCTGTAGTTGAAGTGTTCCACTACCTGCCAACAACCTACAAGTGACCTCTCTACACTGGAAAGGTCTGAATCATCATCGTTGCTGCATCCGGTCATGAAAACTGCTATAAGAAGTGTCGTACAAACACCAATAATGGTCTTTTTCATTATCTTAATAGTTATTTGAACTGAAAGTCATAATCGATGTTACTCCTAATCTTTCCAGCCTTTTGCAGTATCTGATACATGCGCTGCATTCCTTGTTCCTGCTGGTCTGTGGGATTACCCTCTATTACCTCTCCGTCTGCACTGACAATGCGGGTCGCTCCAAGGTCATATCTTGCCAAACCGTTCTTGTCGGATAGGAAATGGCAGAATGTCAACCCCTGGGGGAGATAGCTGGAAATGGAACTGTTCAGTTTAGCATCAAATAGGAAACTACCGTTAGAATAGAACAAGATGACGTACTGAGTTGGTATAGGAAAGGCTTTCGAATCAATCCGTTCCGTATCTTTTACCTTGAACTCACCAGTCTCAGGATTAACTGCAATGATATTGTCGAGTGTCAGCACATAATCACTGGGGACAATATCTATTAATTGTGCTCCTTCTGGCTTGATGATAGCATAGAGGTTCGCAGAATTGTTACCACCCTCATTGTCATCGCTACTGGAGCAGGCCGTAAAAATACATGCGGCCAGCATTGTCATGATGATTATCTTTAATCGTTTCATATCCTATTTGATATATCCTTCTATCTTATAAACCCAGAAAACGAGAAATCTTGCATGAAAATCGAAAGATTTAACGAAAATTATACTATTGAAATGTATATCATTTATTCTTTATTCTCCCATTTATGGTGGGCATTGTTCCATTTTTCACTATGAGCGCCCAATGCACCTATTTAGGTGTCCTGTCTTGTTGGACCAGAGGGTGTACGATTTCACCAAATGGATAGTAATAGTTCATATCGCTCACAATTTGCCAGACTACATTATTATTAATAATTGTTGCAAATTTAGTCATTTAGATTGAAATATGAACTATTATGTGTAAATTTGTGCCTGAATTTGAGAAATATTTAGGATAAATCGACAAAACTAATACAAATTTGGATTATGAAAGGAATAACCATAGCAATCCTATTCTCCGCAAGCGTACTGTTTATTGCTTGTGGCGGACGGTCTGCATCCAGTCCTGATAATGATGTCAATCCTCGGGACACGGTGAATGTGCCGGAAGGATACACTGGCGAGGACAGCATCGCCTACATCGAGAATGCAGTTCTGAAAAGCAATATTTCGGCTGAAGACCTGCTCGGTCTGGCAGAGGTTCATTCGGTGGAAGATAGGCTCTTTGATTATAATAATGAGGAAAAGGCGGAGGACAATCCCGAATATGCCAAAGAACACATAGTGACGCATCGTGATTCTTCCGCCTTGCGACTGGTCAACCGTATCATGCGAATGAACGAACTGGTGAAACAGAACGGCAAGGCCAACGACAAACTGCAGTGGGCAGTGGCCGTCAATGCCGCCATCGACACCTTCTTCGTGGAGGAGCCGACGATCCGTAAAGACCAGGCCTTCGAGGAAATCGAGAGAGTGACATCTAAATTCTCCTCCGACACACAGAGCGAGATGAACTTCATCTCCTATATCTATGCGACGCTCGACTATTACAAGACCATCGAGGCCTACCGCCAGTGGTTACAGGCCGTTCCGAAGGACATCAGGGCGCTGGCACAGGAGGAATATGAGGCATGGCATGATCTGAGCGATGCTCGTTTCAACCTGTGGAATGATGTGTCGTACCGTCGGGAATGGTACAGCATGAAGCCATTGGAGATTGAAGGCTATTACACGAATCTTTCGGAAAACCGTCGGGCCGAGCTGAACGTAGAACGCGACATAATCCTGAATGGAAAGCTTTATAAGCAGAAAGGCCAGACTGTAACGGCAAAGGAATGGGAGAAGTGGATTGCGGACAATTCCGTGCCGGAAGACCTGGATATGATGGAGAAGAATGATACTCGCATACCCAGTGACAGCATCGTCACCGACCGCGTAAACACGTTGAAGACGACGTTCGCAAGATGGTTGAAAGCCCGTCAGGATCTTGCAGCCGCACTCCCGAAGGAGCAGGGCGACTCATATGATTACCTGACTGCGGATATGCACAGCCGAATGACAGGCAAACTCGAAGCAATTATACCCTATGACTATTATTAAGATGATAGCGATTCGAGAAACGACCAAGAGCCAGGTAGCAAAGATTACCCGCTTTCAGATGATTGGTTTTTTCATCCTCCTTTGTCTGCTGTTTGCTTCATGCAGCAAGGATGACACAGAGGAAAAGGAGGAACCAATTACCGAAAGGACAACTGGCGACACTTACAAAGAACTGAGCAGTCCGGTAGTGAGGAATCCGAAGGAGGAGGATCATGTCACGAAGTGGTCGTGCATCTATTTCGGACAGTACCCCACCAACGAGATTGTCAACGAGCCGTTCAATGCTGTTGATGACTATGCCGTAAACGAAGGGGATGTCCTTATGGACGCTGCACTTTACGACAGACTGGCAAAGGCTGAATGGACGGACGATGATACCGAGATAGACGGCAAACGCTACCATCGCATCAACGGCCTGGCAACTGTCACTTGCTCCAAAAATCGTGAGCAGCACTACCGATGGAAAGAACCTGAAGCCTGGCACTATTTCATCTACGCTCCTGTCAAATGGCGCATTCTTAACATCACGGGAACGAAGGCCCTGCTTCTTGCTGACCGTATGCCCGACACATGTCCTTTCCACGACAAGGCAGAGGATGTCTGCTGGAGCGGGAGTCTGTTAAGGGAATGGCTCAACGGTGAGTTCTACGATAGGGCATTCACCCAGGCTGAAAAAGATGCCGTCGAAATGACCGATGTAGCCAATGCTCCCAACTACTATTTCGGCACATCCTGTGGCCCTGACACGAAAGACCGTGTCTTCATTCTCTCCGAAAGTGAAGTCTTCTCGTCGTCACTGGCCGAGGACTACGGCTTCTATCCCGGCGATGGCCTTGATGATTCTGCACGCCGTTTTAAGTCTACGCTTTATGCCAAATGTCGCGGTGCATGGTGGTCGCCCGTCGAGGGCTATCGTGGAAATTCATTCTGGTTCATGCGGAGCAGCGGCTACACGATGTCGAATGTCACCTACGTCTGCGATTTCGGCTACCTCTATAATCGCGGAACGGTTGTCACCTGCGATGATGCTGCCGTCCTACCTGCTATCACCATCGACCTTTCCAAAGCCAATTATCAGGAGGCGACACCTGTATATTCAACTGACATCAATAAACACATTAATTGATAGTTCGGGTTTGAAATCTGACAGAGATCTGACAGGTACCTGTCCCCTGTCAGATTACTGATTTTTATTGAATTATCCAAATATTTTATAACTTTTCGGTCGTTTGTGATGATTTTGTTCGGTCGTTTGTGGCGATTTTGTTCGGTCGTTTGTAATGATTTTGCTCACCCGTTTGGCTTGGGTAGTAGGTTCTTGTTCATATATCTTATTCATACATTGTCAAGAATGGTTACAGTTGTTGCAGCCGGGCGATGTATTTGCCGAGGATGTCGAACTCAAGGTTGACGACGGTGCCCACGCGGATGTCGCAGAAGTTGGTGTGTTCGAAGGTGTAGGGGATGATGGCCACCTGGAAAGTGTTGCTGGTAGGATTGCAGACGGTGAGCGAGACACCATTGACGGTGACGCTGCCTTTGTCGACAGTGAAGTAGCCTTTCCTGGCCATCTCCCTGTTTTCAGGATATTCGAAGGTGAAATAGGTGGAGCCGTCGGCATCGTCCATCGCGATGCAGCGGGCTGTCTGGTCGACATGGCCCTGTACGATATGGCCGTCGAGGCGCCCGTTCATCAGCATGGAACGTTCTACATTCACTTTGTCGCCTACCTGCAGCAGTCCGAGGTTCGTGCGGTCGAGGGTTTCCTTCATCGCAGTGACGGTGTATGAAGGCTGAGGGCAGATGTCTGATGGCTGATGGATGGCGACCACCGTAAGGCACACACCGTTATGGGCGACGCTCTGGTCGATCTTCAGTTCATCGACGAATGAACATTTCAACGTAAAATCAATATTCTCGCGGTCTTTCCTGATAGCTACAACAGTAGCAAACTCTTCAATAATGCCTGAAAACATAACTATTAACTATTCACTAAACACTATTCACTAAAAAAGCGGGTTCGTGCCGATGATTTGGTGAAAACTCCTGTTTCACACGATATGGGTGCTCTCCGTCGTTGTAATCCACCGGCATGTTGCTCTCCCGAAGGATGTGGCCCGCCATTGGCAAGAGAAGCTGGCCCGAATTGAATTTTTAATGTAGAGTATCCCGATCTATGCGGCACGACCCGTGTTTCTGAGTGCAAAGATACAAAAAAAAGTGAAAAGTAAAAAGTGAAAAGTGAAAAGTTTGCTGCCGCTTGGTATTTTTTAACTATTCACTCCTCCAGGTCTGATGCTTCAATGACCTCGTATTCCTCGGAGGCATCGTCGATGACCTGTTCCTTTCTCTTGGCCGATTCGCTCTTGGGGAGTCTCTTCATAATCTGCTGCTTGTAATGAAGCAGCAGTAAGATGGCCACGATAACGGCTAACAGGATAAAGATTCCGATGGCAATTGGTGACAACAGGAAATGGGATGGCACGATGACCTCGATGGTACGCATGTCGTACTTGTCGGGCGATTCAAGCAGGAAGGCCTTGACCTTGAACTTGTATGTACCGCCAGGAACGCCGGAATAGGTGGCGATGCGGTCTTTGCCGGCATTCTGCCAGTCATCGTCGTAGCCTTCCAACATATATTGATAATGTACGCGGTGCTGGAGCTGATAGTTGAGGGCAGCAAAGCGGAAGGAGAAGACATTGTTGTGACTGGGTATTTGGATGCTCTTGCTTTCAGCCGGATATTCCTCAAAATTGTTGTTGAACCGCGGGCTCTGTATCTCGCCATTGATAAGGAAGTCGGTAATACGCAGTTTCAGCAGAGAACCGGTGGTCGTCATCAGCTTCTGACGGTCTACGACATAATAGCCGTCGAGTGTACCGAAGAGGATCTTATCGCTGCCCATGGTGATGGCAGCACTTCCGCCCTCGGAGAGCATGGTCTCGTCGACACCATCGAGACTCGAGAAGGTGGTGAAGATCTTCTTGTTCGTATCGAAGGAGCAGATGATATGGTCGGTACCGAACCAAGCGTTGCCATGGACGTCGAAGATGATGCTGCGGATCTCTTCTGACGGGAGACCTGATGCGGCGTCGTAGGTCTCGAAAAGCCAGCGGCCCTGTTCGTCTTGTCCGATGGTCCTGCCAATACCGCCACCCATGGTGCCAACCCACATATTGTCCTTATTGTCGCGTGTAATACAGACCACGTCGTTGCACATCAGGATATGATCCGTGTTGTCGGGGCTTTCGAGCGGCTCAATGCTGAGTTTACGGTCCTTGTACGACATGATGAGGATACCGTCGGTGGAGCCTGCCCAGACATTCCCGTATTTGTCGAGTGCGAGGGCACGGATCTTGCGGTGTGACTTGAACGGATACTTGTGCATCTCGTTGTCACAGTTCAGGAACACTTCCCTGCCGTTCATCTTGGTCAGGATGTTGACACCGCCTCCGTAGGTGGCCACCCAGATGTTGCCGTCCTTGTCTTCAAGGGCCTGATAGGCGCTGTTGGCAGACATGCTCCACTTGTCGTCGTCCTGGTGATAGTAGCGCTTTATCGACCAGCCACCTCCGGTCTTGGGTGACATCTTGAAAAGGCCGTGGTCCTTGGAGCATACCCAGTAGTTGCCCTTCGAGTCTTTCGAGATGCCATAGATTCGTCCGAGAGGATGTCCCTGATCGTCGTGTGTGATGGTTGTACGGGAATTGTTGTCGTTGTAGATAAACAGGCTGCTGTTCTTGTTGCCAATCAGCAGCCATTTGTGCTTCTCGTCGTAATACATGGCGCGGGTCTCGTTCTCGATGGCTGAGGTGGCATTGGGTTCAGGACGGACCCTGACGATGGTGTTCTTGAGAATCTCCAGTTTCTCCAGGCCTCGGCGGCTGGTGGACTCCCATACCACACCTTCCTGCAAGTCGAGGGTCGCATTGACGGTGTTCGAGAGGTTCCAGGGGTTCGAGGGGTCGTTGTGGAAATATTCCACCTCGTCTTTTTCGCGGTTATAGTAGCCGAAACCGCCAATGTTCATGCGGATCCAGACAACACCGTTGGATTCATGGAACTGACTGCCGCGACCGTCAAACTCCGGCACGAGCACGGTCTGTTGGAACAGTTTTTCATTGCCGTTCTTGGGGTCGATACGGGCGGCACCGGTACGATCATCTCCAAACCATACGATGCCGTGGCTGTCGACAAAGACACTGCCGACGGGATTGCCGTTGGGACGGCGGATCTCTTCCGGACCTTTGCCGTAGGAGAAACTGTAGATACCGCCATCGGATGTGCCGGCAAAGATGTTGAAGCCGTTGGACTGAAGACAGAGGATGGTCTTGTCTTCCAGAACGGCCTTGCTCTCGATGGTGAGGTTGCTGCGGTCCAGGCGGTGTATGCCTTGGTCGGTTCCAAGCCAGATGTCGTTCTGGTAGCCTTCGGCCATGCTGGTGATGGTACGACCGCCCGTCGTTGCCTGTTCTATCTTGAGCCCCCTTCTGTCAAGACGCATGATGTAAAGACCCACGCCGTCGATGGAGACCAGGACGTCGCCTGTGCTCGTGACGATGATGGGATAGTTGGTGCGGAATTCCTCATAACCGTTTTCGTTCTCGAAAGGATTGATGATCTTGTCGATCGTGCGGTTCATCACAAACACTCGTCCGTCGTACATCCTCATCCATACATTCTGCGACTGGTCGATGGCCAGGTCGAGGATCCTGTTGTGCAGGTTCTTGATGCCGCTGCTGTTGCCCGTCTTATAATTGTAGAAATTATAGCCGTCGAAACGTGAAAGACCGTTCCAGGTGGCCATCCATATATAGCCGTAGTCATCCTGATAGATGCCGGCGATGGCATTACTGGCCAGACCGTCGTCGGTTGAGAAGTGTGACACGGTGGCTTGTATCTGTTGAGCGTTTGCAGTCTGACAGCAAATGGCGGCTGTGATTCCTAAAATGATCTGTTTTAGCATATTCGTTTTCGGGGCTTTATATATGTTAGATTTGCAAAAGTAGATATTTTTTTGGAAATACCAAAGGTTTTTCGGATATTTTACTTATCTTTGCAACAAATTAGAGGTTATTATGAAAAAAAATATCTGTATCGTAGCCGGTGCGCGTCCGAATTTCGTGAAGGTGGCGCCACTTCTGAGAGCTATCCATAAGTCCGGGCAACTGGATTGTCATCTTGTTTATGCAGGTTGTGAGGATGATCCGACACTGGAGCCGTCGCTCTTCGACGATCTCCAGATGCAGCGGCCGGATTTCTATCTGGGCGTTGACTCCGAGAGCCTGAATGAGATTACGAGTAGGGTGATGGGGGAGTTCGACCGGTTCCTCGATGCTCACCCCGTGGATGTGGTGATTGTCGTGGATGACCTGGCCTCGACGATGGCTGCGGCTATCGTCACGAAGAAGCGGGGTCTGAAACTGGCGCATCTGGTGGCTGGCACACGCTCCTTTGATATCAATATGCCGAAGGAAATCAACCGCCTGGTGATTGATGCCCTGAGCGACTATTTGTTTACGGCCGGGGTGCGCAGTACGGGTATTGCCACCCGGGAGCAGGCGGAGTCATCGCAGACTTTTCTGGTGGGCAATATCCTGATGGATACCCTGCGTTTCAACCATGACAGACTCTTGCGGCCTGCGTTGATGGATGATGTGCCAGGACGGTATATCGTCTTCACGCTGAACCGCCGGGCGTTGTTGGCTGACGAGGAAAAGATGCGCAGGATGGTGTGTGCGATGACGGATGCTGCCGGTGATGTGACAATCATCGCACCCTTGCGTCCGTGTGCCCGCAAAGTACTTGAAGATTTTGGTTGTAATCTATTGTTTACAAGTCCGTTAAGTTATCTGGAGTTCGGTTGGCTGACAGCTCATGCGACGGGTATTATCACCGACTCTGGCAATGTGGCGGAGGAAGCTACGTTTAACGGGGTGCCTTGTATTACGCTGAATAACTATACGGAGCATCAGGAGACCATCACAGTGGGTTCGAATGTGCTTGTCGGTGAGGATCCTGATAAGCTGCGTGTGGCCGTTGCCAGGATGGTGGGAGGGGAATGGAAAAAGTGCGCCCTCCCGGATCGTTGGGACGGACGTACGTCAGAGCGCATTGTCCAGATAATTACACAGTAGGGTCGGTTCCTACTGTGTAATTTTGAGGTAATAGCCGAGTTTGTAGAGTTTGAAGAGTCGTAGGCTGGGGTGGGAGCCGCAGAGGTTCTTCCGTTCCCACTTGCCGAAGATCTTGTGCCAGCATCGGATGATGGAGAGGATGATGGGCAGATGGATGCCCTCGATCAAGGTGAGCAGACGGGAATAACCCCGGAGATCTGCCTGAAACTGATGAAGGGTCCGAAGACCTTCTTCTGTTTTGAGGATAAATTGACTGTTTTTCTCGAACGTGCTGAAACCTAATGGGTTATCAATATGTGCGATACTGATTCCTTTGGCGCGGAACTGCTTGCCAAGGAGCACATCCTCATAGCCATAATACCTGAATCGTTCATCGAACGGATGGGCCAGCATCAGGTCGCGCCGGATGAGGAAATTGGCGGTATGGAAGTCGCGGTAGGGGTTCTTCCGGCGCATCTCCATAGTGTGCTCGTGCTCCGAGGCTTTCTCGTAGCGATAACGGAGATTGCCTTTGAGGGCCTCCGGGTCACCGACGATGATGACCCCGCCGTCGACAACTGTAGCCTCTTCCATTGCCAGATAGTCCGCCAGATAGTCCTGCCTTACCATACTCATGTCGCTGTCGATGAAAAGCAGCCAGTCGTGATGAGCCTCCCTGGCAAGGAAATTCCTGATGGCAGACCGGCCGGTATTCTCTGCCTGTCTGAGATAATGGCAGTGGGGCCAACGCTCTATGGCCTGGTTCTTCCCGATCACTTCCGTTTCTGTCGAACCATCGTCACCCACCAGGATCTCATAGTCAATGGCAGCCTCCTCAGCCTGCTGCCTGAGGTTGTCCACCAGCTTGACACACAAATCATTATAGGTGGGGATTAATATGGAAAGTGCATTAATTGCCATGTTTCGAGCACAAAGATAGTTATTTTCCACAACATTTGATATAGAAAACACCCAAAAATAGTTAAAAATGTGTATGCAGTAGCAAATTATTCACTTTTCACTCTTCACTTTTCACTTCTTTTTAGTACCTTTGCACCCGCTTTTACGAGATAAGAGCATGAAATTCATTTTTTAACAACAAAATCATTTAAAGAAATGGCAACAAAAATCAGATTGCAGCGCGGCGGCCGTAAGGGCTACGCCTTCTACAGCATCGTTATCGCCGACGCTCGTGCACCACGTGATGGTCGTTTTACTGAAAAGATTGGTACTTACAATCCCAACACCAATCCTGCCACAGTAGACTTGAATTTCGACCGTGCACTCTATTGGGTTGAGACTGGTGCCCAGCCCACAGACACAGTACGTAACATCCTCAGCCGTGAGGGCGTTTACCTGATGAAGCACCTGCGTGGTGGCGTGAAGAAGGGCGCTTTCGATGAGGCTGCTGCCCAGAAGAAGTTCGAGGCCTGGAAGGCTGACAAGCAGAACGGTCTTGCTAAGATCGCTGAGGCAGAGGCAAAGTCTAAGAAGGATGCTGCTGCGAATGCACTGAAGGCAGAGAAGGCCGTCAATGAGGCTATTGCCAAGAAGGTAGCCGACAAGAAGGCTGCCGAGGCTGCTGCTAAAGCAGAGGAAGAGGCTGCAAAGGCTGCTGAGGCCGCTGCTGCCGAAGCTCCCGCTGAGGAGGCTGCTCCTGCTGCTGAGGCTCCCGCTGAGGCATAAGGTGCGATGCATATACTCGAGATTCCATCCTTCTTTACTCCCTACGGTGGTGAGTTCTGTCTGGAACAGGCCCAGGCTCTGAAGGCTGTGGGACATGAGGTGCGGATATTGAGTAATGTGCAATTAGGATTTAGCATAGGAGGGAAGGACTATCTTGTCCTTCCCTCCTGTCGTTATGAGCATGAACGGGATGGCATCACCGTCTACCAGTCTTTCCAACGGGGTGTGCCCAAGGCTGTCAGATGGAACATGAAAAGATGGGTGGCTATCGTCTGTGACATGTTTGACGACTATGTCGCCCGCTATGGCAAGCCGGATGTCCTGCATGCCCATTGTACCAAGTGGGCAGGTTATGCAGCTATGAAGATCAGCGGGAAATATGGCATCCCGTATGTCATCACCGAACATCTGCCCTACGAGATCTATGTACAGGAGTTCGGTCCACCGCCATGCGACGGTTGGCAGATTCCCCTGCTGAAAGAGGCCCTAAGGCGGGCGGCGACGGTAATTACGGTTTCCGAGGAATTGGTAGACAGGTTGTCGGTCTACTTCGGAACCGATTACCATTCTGTATTTATCTCTAACACGGTGGATGTGGATTTCTATTCCTATCGTGACCGACGTCCACTTGACGGACGCCCTTTCTGCTTCTGTTGTCTGGGCATATATGATGACCGTAAGGGGTATGATGTGTTGTTTGAGGCCTTTGACCAGTTAGGTGCGCGTTGTTCCGAAGTAGAGTTGTATGTTGCGGGAAGAGGTACTGACAGCCAGCGTTTCCGTCATTTGTTCCAGTCGCTCAGATGCAGTGACAAGGTACATGCTTTGGGTGAGCTCGATAAGACGGGGGTGCGCGACTTGCTCTATCAGAGCGATGCTTTGGTGCTGGCCACCCGTGGCGAGACACAGGGACTTGTGCTTCTTGAGGCCCTCAGCACCGGTATACCAGTTATTTCTACCGAGGCCATTCCCCCCAGTGTACGTCTGAATGAGGCCAGTTGGTTCGTGGATGTGGATGATGCAGCCGGGCTTGCCGACATGATGGGCAGGCTCGTTGCCGGCGGACTGTCGTATGACGGTGTGAAGGCATCGCGGATGGTGTGTGAGATGGCTTCACCCCGTGTGATCGGTGAAAAGGTCGCTAAGGTTTTGTCTGATGCTTGCCGCCATCAGTGAAGGCGGTCTAGAATCTCCTGATAAAAAAACGCATATTGTCGGGCTATCTTGATGTGGTCGTGGTGACGCTCCACGTATTCTATGCTTTGCTGCTTTAAGAGCGGCAGCTGTTCCGGGTGGAGCAGCAGTTCCTCCAGGTGGCGGAACACGTCGTCTCTGTCTGGTTGGACATTGATGATGGGACGTAACTGCGTTTCGCCAAGAATATCGTAGTTCTCAGGTTCTCCGCCTCCGACGCATACCAGTCCATGGGCCATCCCTTGCAAGGCATTCATGGCCGGGGTATAGGAATAGGCCTGGTCGAGGATGACGTCCTGTCCTTCCATACGTTTCATATACTCTGCGAACGGCAGATCCTCTACTTCTGTCACGCTGCACTTATCGGGGTAGGCTTGTCTGAGCCTTTGCAGGGCGTCGTGGAAGATGTCGGTTCCTTTGTGTTCCATCACTTCGCGCTTGATACCCAGAAAGAACCGGATGGGGTAGTATTTCTCTCGCTGGGTGACAGCCGGCGTTGGCTGCTCCAGTCTGACAGGCATTGGAATGAACCGGGTCTTTTCGGGATAGTCGGGCTGATAACATGCATGGTATTCGTAGAGACTGGTCACAATGCCGTTGCAGTCGTCGGCGATATAACGGCTGAGTCTGGCCTTGGGGGTACCGGTCCATTCTTCTGCTATCCGTTGTGCATAGGAATGCTGCCGGGGAGTGTCGCCCACGTTGAAATCGCCATAACGGAACAGACGGCGGTTCTTGCCGCCTTCCACCCATTGCCAGTCGTTGCCGTATGATCCCAGAATGATGGCTTTGTTGTGGCGACGAAGATAGCGATAGAAAGCGAATTGCCTTTCCGCCTTGACAGCGATGACGTCTGGATTGATGAGCTGTACGATGTCGAAACCCCTCATTTTCGGGAGTGTCAGGAGCAGCTTGATGACGTAGCTGATAGCGGCTCCCTTGCCGTTTCCCTTGCGTGAGAGTGATATGTTGCGCTCGTAGCCGAAGTTCCTGTCACCGTCGGAGATGACCAGTACCTCGTGGCCCAGTCGTCGCAATCCGTCAGCCAGTGTGGCGTGCACATTGCTATATTCGCCTAATAACAATATCTTCATCTTTCTTTCTTCATCAGGGGGAGGGTGGTGAGCAGTAGCTTGCGACCTATGGCGCTGTTGCTCAGTCGGCGGAACCAGGTGTATTTCGTGCTGTAGGGATGGTCGGGTAGGGGGAAGAGACCGTCCTTACGCAAATCACCGAGGGTCTCATTGAGCTTCTCCTCCGAACGTGTCAGCAGAATCGTGTTGTAGATATAGTCCATCGTCAGCTGGGCCACACGGCGCTGGAGGGCTACCTTGTCACTCTGCGGACTGGTGTCTGCCAGCCGGCTGAGATGGAGAATCACTTCCTTGGTGTCGCTCAGGCGTTTCAGGATACTTGCCTCGTCGGTCTGATGAACGGCTGATGTGGTGCGTTCCCGATAGAAATAGGCCTTGGCGTCGGTGATATAGACTGTCTCTGCACGGATCAGCAACTGGGGCGTGAATTCCTCGTCCTCGCCGTAGGCAATACCGGGGGTGAAAGCCAGCCGACCTCTTACCGACTGCCGGAACAGACAGCAGCAGGCTGCCCCACGGATGTTTTCTGTGCGCAAGAACTCGGCGCCGTTCTTCTTCTGGAAGCGATCAGGGACCTGACTCCCTGACAGGTCGTGGGTGAAGTCGAACATCACGACATCGGCCTCGCTGTTATGGCGCACGATGTCAAGACAATGCTCGTAGGGCACCGTCAGCAGACAGTCATCGCCGTCGACAATCTGGATGTATTGTCCCTTGGCCATGTCCATCGCCGTGTTTCTCGCCACACTGACACCGCCATTCTTCTGACGCACATAGATGATGTCATCGCCGTATTTCAGCAGGTCGTTCATCGGACTCACCTCCGAACCGTCGTCCACGACGATAATCTCCCGCTCATCGGGCTGGAGGCTCAGCTTCAGGATGCTGTCGATGCACTCGCAGAGCATGTCTGTGGGCAGGTTGTAGCAGGTTACGATGAAACTGACCAGCGGGCGTCTTGTGTTGTCGGTCATTGTCATACTGATGTTTGATAACTCGCGTGCAAAGGTAGTTGAAAATAATGAGACTGCCAAATTATTGTGCGGATAAAATAAAACGGAACGTTTTACGTTATTAATTATAGATGAGTGAAAACGAAAAAGGCGCCTACGGCCAAGTGTTGAAATACACAGGAATCTTTGGCGGCGTACAGGGTCTCAATGTGATTGTGAGCCTTGTACGCAATAAGCTTGCTGCCGTGTTGCTCGGTCCTGCGGGCATGGGACTCGTCTCGCTCTTCAATTCCACCGTAGCCTTTATCTCGCAGGCCACGGGCTTTGGCATCTCGATGAGTGCCGTGCGCCATATCTCCGAACTGACGGAGTCGGGCGACGAGGCGCAGCGTGCCTATTATATAAAGGTGGTACGTGCATGGTCGATACTGGCGGCCTTGTTGGGTGTGCTGGTGTGTGTGGCTATCGGCCCCTTCCTGAGCAGCAATACCTTTGCCTGGGGTAACCACACCCTGCACTTCATCTTGTTGGCGCCTGCCGTAGGACTGATTGCCCTGACGGGTGGTGAGACGGCTGTCCTGAAAGGTACACGCCAGCTGAAACCGTTGGTGGTCATACAGACCTTCACCATACTGGTCACCCTTGTGCTCACGGTGCCAGCCTACTATTTCTTCGGTCAGACGGGTATCGTACCGGTGATTATACTGATGGCACTGGCCACTTATTTGTTCACCATCAATTATTCCTACCGGCTATATCCCCTTCAGCTTTCGGGCTCGAAAGGCGTGTTAGGCGAGGGTATGGAGATGATCCGGCTGGGTGTGGCCTTTACCCTGGCGGGTATCGTGGGAGCGGGTTCGGAGATGCTCATCCGTTCCTGGCTGAACCTGCAGGGCGACCTGGATGCCGTTGGATTCTATAATGCCGGCTATATGATCACCGTGACTTATGCCAGTATGGTGTTCTCGGCGATGGAGTCGGATTATTTCCCTCGTCTGTCGGCTGTCAACGGCGATGTGGCAGCTACCAATGAGACGGTGAACAAACAGATGGAGGTGACCATGCTGATCATTGCGCCGATGCTGGTGATGCTGATCATCCTGCTGCCGGTGCTGACGCCTCTGCTGCTCAGCGAGAAGTTCATGCCTATTGTGGCGATGACACAGGTGGCTGCTCTGGCGATGTTCTTCAAGGCGATCACGCTGCCTGCTGCCTATATTACCCTGGCACGGGGCTATTCGCTCATCTACCTGGCTCTGGAATCGGCCTATTTCGTGGTGTTTGTGCTGCTGATCATGTTCGGCTATCGCCAATGGGGACTGATGGGCACGGGTATTGCCATCACCGTGGCCAATGTGTTCGATTTCCTGATGATCCACGCAGTGGCGCGCTTCTGCTATCATTATAAAATGTCGTCGGCCGTGATGAAGTACAGCGCCATTCACATCCTCATAGGACTCTTGGCATTCTTTACTACCATCACGGTCGACGGCTTCGGGTATTGGGTCTTCGGCATCGGTCTGTCGCTGATCAGCCTGATGTTCTCACTGCTGATTCTCCACCAGAAGACCCACCTTTGGGCGGCGCTCATGAAACGCCTGCCCTGGCTGCGGAAGACTTCTGATTAGAAGCGGAAGTCGAGCTCCATGTCAACCAGGTTATAATCGTGCTTGGCCAGCGTACGATCGTTCACACGGGAATACTCCAGGTGCATTTCCAGATTCTTAGTGAAGAAATAGTTCAGACCACATTCCAGCTGATTGACAGAAGTTCCCCATTCTTTCTGATTGCGATAGGTTTGGTAGCGAGCCTTAGCGTGGAGCTTTGACTTGACAATGGGTACGATGCCGAAGACATACCAGCCATCAGCCTTGTCGCCTTTGGAATAGTCGATTTCACGCACATTGTTGCCTGGAGAGGCGGCACCCCATCCTTGGCTGTGGATATACTCAGCACGGAAGGTGTATTCGTTCAGGTCGTACTCAGCAGAGATGGCATAGCGGTTTTTCTCAATGCTACGTTTCTCACCAGTCAGTGGGTCGAGCATACCACCGCGTGAACCATTCCATCCGAAAGCACCGATGCGTACGCCCTTGATAGGCATCACCCAGACACCGCCGATGATATCCTTGCGGTTGTCCATATCCTTCTGGTTTACACCCTCGCCATTGTAGATACCTACCTGATAGTGGAACAACTTGCGGCCATTGGCGTTGGGGAAGAGATCACCTGATACCTGGATACCGATATCACGACCACCTGACGACTTCTCACCGGTACGGTCGCCAAAGGCAGAGAGCTTGTTGATGACGTCTGCATAGCCACGCCAACCCTGTGTGATGGGGTGGGTGGGGTTCTCGTAAGTGAAGGCACGTTTGAACTGACCTACACGCACCTTGAACTCCGGATATTTCCGCCATTCAGCATAGAGGTCAACCAACTGGACAGTGGGCTGGCCAGGACCAGTAGCGTTGGTGCCCTGAATCTGGGCACGCCAGTCGAAGTCACCGATCTTGCCGTCGAGGATAAAACGGGCCAGGCGCAGGTTGAAGGAGTTGGAGTGGTTGCCTTCCGGATCTTGTCCCTGATACTGCAGCATGCCGTAGCCGCTGAACTTGATGTTGTTGATCCATGCGGGAATGGTCACAGTCTTCTGCTGTGTTTCCTGCACTTCCTCTACTTCCGTGAACGTCTCTGCGCCTACGGGGATAGTCGTCAGCGCCACCAGCGCCATCAGACCGAATAATCTCTTGATGTTCATACCTATTGTTATTATTTGTTTTTAGTCTTAGTCCTGCTAATCTTAGCTCTTCCTTAATTTTCTGCAAAGATACGAAAAAAATCCGAAACTACCAAATGTTTTCGGAAATATATTTTAAGCAAATTCAGTCGTAGCCGACCTGACTGCCCATCGTTGGGAATTTGATTGAAAGCCGTAGCCAACAGGTAAGTTATTCAAGTTATTCACTTATTCACTTTGGACATTTGATTTTTCTATTATAGTTTGATTTTAATCATTGATTTTATTATATTATTATATATATTATAATATATATAATAATATAATAAAATATTAATAGTATATTTCTCTACCTTCTAACTAAATGTATGAAGCTGTAAAGACCTAAATGTCCAAAGTGAATAAGTGAATAACTTGAATAACCTCTGTTTTTATCTCCGTATGAGGAGGACGACGTTCTCCACGTGTGGCGTGTGGGGGAACATGTCGACGGGCTGGACGGCAACCACGCGATAGTCTACATCCAGATCATGCAGGTCGCGGGCCTGGGTGGCAGGATTGCACGAGACATAGACGATGCGCTGGGGAGCTGCACGGAGGATGGTCTTCACCACATCGGGGTGCATACCGGCACGGGGCGGGTCGGTGATGACGACATCTGGACGTCCGTGCTCAGCAATGAAGTTGTCGGTGAGGATGTCCTTCATGTCGCCGGCAAAGAACAGGGTGTTGTCGATGCCATTAATCTCGGAGTTGATCTTTGCATCCTCAATAGCCTCGGGTACATATTCTATACCGATGACTTTGCTAGCCTTACGGGCCACAAAATTGGCGATAGTGCCAGTGCCGGTGTAGAGGTCGTAGACTAGTGGGTGTTGGGTGATGGCAGATGGCTGATGGCTGAATGCGAAGTCGCGGGCGACACTATACAGATGGTATGCCTGCTCGGTATTGGTCTGATAGAAGCTCTTGGGGCCTACCTTGAACTTTAAGTCCTCCATCAGCTCGAAGATATGGTCGGTGCCTTTGAAGACAAGGATGTCCTGATCGCCGATGGTATCGTTGCACTTCTGGTTGTCAAGGTACATCAGTGAGGTGATCTGCGGGAATCGGTCGGCGATGTGTTGCATCAGACCACGTGCCTCTTGTTCGCCTCCTGTCTCGTCGTAGTGGAACTGGAAGATTACCATCCACTCGCCAGATGCGCTGTTGCGGATGATGACGTCGCGGAGCAGACCTACCTGCTGGCGCAGATCAAAGAACGACAGACCGTGCTCAATGGCATAGTCGCGCACCTCGTTGCGGATCTGATTGTGCAGATCGTCCATCAGCCAGCATTTCTCAATCGGCAGGATCTTATCGAAGGCACCCGTGATATGGAAACCGATGGCAGGTATGTCCTTCACCAACGTCTCGTCCTTCAGCTGTTCGCTGGTCAACCATCGCTTATTGGCACAGCCATAGTCGAGCTTGTTACGGTACTCCTGAGTGTGTACGGAGCCCAGGATGGGACGAAATTCCGGCAGTTCAATCTTTCCGATGCGCGTCAGCTGGTCGAATACCTGCTGCTGCTTGAACTTCAGCTGCTCGGAGTAGGGCAGATTCTGCCACTTGCAGCCACCGCAGACACCGAAGTGCTGGCAGAAGGGAGTCGCGCGTACATTACTATATTGTATAAAGCGTACTACCTCGCCTTCGGCAAAGGAGTGCTTCTTGCGTCGGATCTGCACGTCGCACACATCGCCGGGCACGCAAAACGGCACAAACACCACCAGCTCCTCCCAGTGGAACAGGCACTTCCCTTCGGCTGCCACAGCCTCTATCGTCACGCCCTCAAGGAGCGGTAATGGTTTCTTCTTTCTAGCCATATCTATTCTTTTGAGGTGCAAAGGTACGAATAAATATAAAAAAATCCCAATTTTTGCACGTTTTTCTTGCGTATGTGCGGAAAATTTAGTAACTTTGCACAATTCAATTCAAAACAATAAAATAATCATAATAATAACGTATTAAGTAACAAACTTATGAGTCAGAAAAGAGTTTACCTCTTCGGTAACGGTAAGGCCGAAGGTAATGCAAAGATGCGTGAGGAACTGGGCGGTAAGGGTGCAAACCTCGCCGAGATGAACTTGATCGGTGTTCCCGTTCCTCCAGGTTTTACAATCACCACTGATTGCTGTAACGAGTACTATCAGGTTGGCCAGCAGAAGATCATGGAGCTGCTGAACGACGATGTGATGGCTGCCGTGAAGCACATCGAGGTGCTGATGAATTCGAAGTTCGGTGACAAGGAGAATCCCCTGCTCGTCTCTGTCCGTTCGGGTGCTCGTGCCTCTATGCCCGGTATGATGGATACTATCCTGAACCTCGGTCTGAACGACGAGGTGGCTGAGGGCATGGTGAAGAAGACCAACAATCCCCACTTCGTTTACGACAGCTATCGTCGTTTCGTACAGATGTACGGTGACGTGGTGCTCGAGATGAAGCCTGTGAACAAGACCGACATCGACCCGTTCGAGGAGATTATCGAGGGTGTGAAGAAGGAGAGCGGTGTTGTTCTCGACAAGGATCTCTCTGTTGAGGACCTGAAGAAGCTGGTGAAGCTGTTCAAGGCAGCCATCAAGGAGCGCACCGGTAAGGAGTTCCCCGATGATCCTATTGAGCAGCTCTGGGGTGCTATCTGCGCTGTGTTCCGCAGCTGGATGAACGAGCGCGCTATCCTCTATCGTAAGATGGAAGGCATTCCCGACGAGTGGGGTACTGCCGTATCAGTGATGGCTATGGTATTCGGTAACATGGGTGATACCTCTGCTACTGGTGTATGCTTCAGCCGTGACGCTGCCAACGGTGAGAACCTGTTCAACGGTGAGTATCTGGTGAACGCTCAGGGTGAGGACGTTGTGGCTGGTATCCGTACCCCGCAGCAGATTACGAAAATCGGCTCTCAGCGCTGGGCTGAGCGTGCCGGCATCTCTGAGGAGGAGCGCGTAGCCAAGTATCCTTCTATGGAAGAGGCCATGCCTGAGATCTATGCCGAGCTGAACGGTATCCAGGACAAGCTGGAGCATCACTATCACGATATGCAGGATATGGAGTTCACCGTTCAGGAGGGCAAGCTCTGGTTCCTCCAGACCCGTAACGGTAAGCGTACAGGTGCTGCTATGGTGAAGATTGCCATCGACCTGCTGCATGAAGGTATGATCGACGAGAAGACCGCCATTATGCGCTGCGAGCCTCAGAAACTCGACGAGCTGCTGCACCCCGTATTCGACAAGAAGGCTCTGGCTACTGCCAAGGTGATTGCCCAGGGTCTGCCTGCATCTCCTGGTGCTGCCTGCGGTCAGATCGTGTTCCACGCTGACGATGCCAAGGAGTGGCACGAGGATGGACATAAGGTAGTGCTCGTACGTATCGAGACCTCTCCTGAGGACCTCGCCGGTATGGCAGCTGCCGAAGGTATCCTGACTGCCCGTGGTGGTATGACCTCTCACGCTGCCGTTGTGGCCCGTGGTATGGGTAAGTGCTGCGTATCGGGTGTTGGTGCACTGAACGTGAGCTATAAGGACAAGACTGTCGAGATCGATGGCATTGTATATAAGGAAGGTGACTACATCTCTCTGAACGGTACCACCGGTCAGGTTTACGCTGGCGAGGTGCCCACGAAGGCTGCTGAGCTGAGTGGCGACTTCAAGGAGCTGATGGACCTCTGCGACAAGTATACCAAGCTGCAGGTTCGTACCAATGCTGATACACCTCACGATGCACAGGTGGCTCGTGCCTTCGGTGCCAAGGGTATCGGTCTGACACGTACCGAGCATATGTTCTTCGAGGATAAGAAGATCATTGCCATGCGTGAGATGATTCTCTCTGACAGCGTTGCCGGACGTGAGAAGGCTCTCGCTAAGCTGCTGCCTTATCAGAAGGCCGACTTCAAGGGCATCCTCGAGGCTATGGACGGTCTGCCCGTGAACATCCGTCTGCTCGATCCTCCTCTCCACGAGTTCGTTCCCCACGATCTGCCAGGTCAGCAGACTATGGCCGATGAGATGGGCGTAAGTCTGGAGGCTATCCAGCGCCGCGTAGCTTCACTCGCTGAGAACAACCCGATGCTGGGTCACCGTGGTTGCCGTCTGGGTATCACCTTCCCCGAGATCACCGCTATGCAGACCAAGGCTATCCTGAGCGCTGCCTGTGAGTTGAAGAAGGAGGGTAAGAACCCGATGCCGGAGATCATGGTTCCGCTGATCGGTACACTCTATGAGCTGAAGCAGCAGAAGGAAGTGATCCAGTATGCTGCTAAGGAAGTATTCCAGGAGTATGGCCTTGAGGTCGAGTTCGAGATCGGTACGATGATCGAGATTCCTCGTGCTGCCCTGACCGCCGACCGCATCGCTACTGAGGCACAGTACTTCTCATTCGGTACCAACGACCTGACTCAGATGACCTTCGGTTACAGCCGCGACGATATCGCATCGTTCCTGCCTGTATACCTTGACAAGAAGATCCTGAAGGTAGACCCGTTCCAGGTGCTCGACCAGGTTGGTGTAGGCCGCCTCATCAAGTTCGCCGTGAAGGAAGGTCGCGAGGTACGTCCTGACCTGCGCTGCGGTATCTGTGGTGAGCATGGTGGTGAGCCCAGTTCTGTGAAGTTCTGTGCCAAGATCGGCATGAACTACGCATCTTGCTCTCCGTTCCGTGTGCCCATCGCACGTCTCGCTGCCGCGCAGGCTGCTGTGGAAGAGTAAATATCACACTGATATAAATTTAAGGGACCTGCCCGTTTGGGCAGGTCTCTTTTTTGCACTCTAGAGATAAAGATGTCTAACCTATCTCCCCTTCCTATACATACTTGGATTGATACCCTTCATCCTTCTGAAGAAACGGGTGAGCGAAGCAGTCTCAGAAAAGTGTAGGCGGACGGCTATATCTGCGATGGGTAGTGAGGTTTGTTGCAACAGGTAGGAGGTTTCCATCAGAAGCATCTGGTTGATGTAGTCGACCACTGTGCGGCCTGAAACGTTACGGACAATCTGTGAGAGATAGCGCGGCGTGATACAGAGCTGTGAGGCATAGAAGGCGACATCATGGTGCTCGGCGAAGTGGATGGGCACAAGACGAAGGAAATCGAAAAACAATTCCTCAATACGCTTAGGGAACCGGCGGTCGCGGATGGTGCGTTCCTGGATGGCATTCAGTTCTAGCAGAAAGAGACCATACGTGGTGCGAAGGCACTCACTACGAAAGGGATGATCAGCCGAGAGGAGATAGCGACGGATGATGCCCATCAGTTCCATGAGGTGGTGGTTGTCTTCTTCCGCAAGGGTCAAGCGCGGTTCTTTCAGCTCCACTACAGGCAGGTAGGCGGCACGGATGGCATCGCGCA
>JAEETD010000121.1 GCA_016290175.1 Prevotella sp.
CGACGGTGTCGACGAGAAGGGTTACGACAAGGCAACAGGCAAACCGCTCGTTGAGGTCGATCCGAAATATTTCCGTCCTGCCGAGGTTGATCAGCTTCTTGGTAATCCTGCCAAGGCCAAGGCAAAATTGGGCTGGAATCCCCACAAGACATCCTTTGAGGAGCTGGTAAGGATTATGGTTAAGCACGACATGAAGTTCGTGAAGAAATTGTTCATCAAAGCCCAGATGGAAGAATGAGTTTAGATAAATCTTCTAAGATCTATGTAGCGGGACATCACGGACTTGTGGGTTCCGCTATTTGGAATAATCTCCTCCAACGGGGTTATACCAATCTTATCGGCCGCAGTCACAAGGAGCTGGACCTCACAGACCAGGTAGCAGTCAAGCAGTTCTTCGATGAAGAGCACCCTGACGCTGTGGTTCTGGCAGCAGCATTCGTTGGCGGTATCATGGCAAACAGCCTGTATCGCGCAGACTTCATCATGATGAACATGAAGATCCAGTGCAATGTCATCTCTGAGGCTTATGCCCATGGCGTCAAAAAGTTGCTTTTCCTGGGCAGCACTTGTATCTATCCCAAGAATGCGCCCCAGCCCATGAAGGAGGATTGTCTTCTGACTTCGCCTTTGGAGTATACCAATGAGGAATATGCCATCGCCAAGATTGCGGGTCTGAAGATGTGCGAGAGCTATAATCTGCAGTACGGCACCAATTATATCGCCGTGATGCCCACCAACCTCTATGGTCCCAACGATAATTTCCATCTGGAGAACTCTCACGTCATGCCCGCCATGATGCGAAAGATCTATCTCGCCAAACTCATCCACGACAATGCCTGGGACAAAATCGCCATCGACCTG
This sequence comes from Prevotella sp., assembly GCA_016290175.1. Lineage (GTDB taxonomy): Bacteria > Bacteroidota > Bacteroidia > Bacteroidales > Bacteroidaceae > Prevotella. Next base: position 862 of record JAEETD010000121.1, read on the forward strand.
AACAAGCGTCCCGTCGAGGGTGTCACAGGCGAAGGCCTTAATGTTCAATCCTCAATGTTCAATGTTCAATCCCAAAAGGTCCTCGACATTTTGGCCCAATATGGCATTTTTGATAACCGAGTCGTATTGTGGGGTACGGGTACCCCACTCCGCGAATTTCTCTGGAGCGAGGATATGGCTGATGCCTCCGTCCATGTGTTGTTGAATGTGAACTTCAGCGATATCATCGGTATCGAAAAATACTCATCCGTGCATTTTGGCGCAAGCACCGATGGTGCCGTAGACCGCAATCACTCTGCAGGACGTGGAGGAGCGATCCCGAAATTAGGAGAGATCCGCAATTGTCATATCAATGTGGGAACAGGTAAAGAACTCACCATCCGCGAACTCTCTCAGCTGGTTGTCAAGGCCGTAGGCTTTGAGGGAGAAGTAGCGTTCGATGCCTCAAAGCCCGATGGCACGATGCGAAAGCTGATTGACGTTTCAAAACTCCACTCTCTCGGTTGGACACACAAAGTCGAAATCGAAGATGGTGTCCAAAAACTGTTTGAATGGTATCGTCAGAGTCTACAATAAAAAATTAACCCCCGCCGGTTGGCGGGGGTTAGTTTTTATTTAGAATACAGAGCAACGATCGTCTCGTACTTCTCTTGTTTACCAGAGGTCTGCTTCGGCTCTTCCACCTTCTTACCATACTCGTAAACCTGCTCGAAGGTCAGCTTGCCGTCCTCGAAGTCCTTACCGATACCGCTGTCGAAGCTGGCGTAACGAGCCTTCTTCATAGCGGGCAGTTCAGAGTTCTCCAGAATGTCAGCAGCATTCATCAGAGCACGTGCCATAGCGTCCATACCGCTGATATGGGCGATGAACAGATCCTCGAGATCGGTAGAGTTACGACGGATCTTGGCATCGAAGTTGGTACCGCCATCCTTGAAACCACCATTGCGGATAATCTCCATCATAGCCTGAGTCAGCTCGAAGTTGTCGATGGGGAACTGGTCGGTATCCCATCCATTCTGAGCATCACCACGGTTAGCGTCGATAGAACCCAGCATACCAGCGTCAACAGCACAAGCCAGCTCGTGCTCGAAGGTATGACCAGCCAGTGTAGCGTGATTCACCTCGATGTTCACCTTGAAGTCCTTATCCAGGCCATGAGCCTTCAGGAAGCCGATCACGGTCTCTGTGTCCACGTCATACTGGTGCTTAGAGGGCTCCATGGGCTTTGGCTCAATCAGGAACGTACCCTTGAATCCCTTGCTGCGGGCATAGTCACGAGCCATCGTCAACATCATAGCCATATGCTCCTTCTCGCGCTTCTGGTCGGTGTTCAGCAGGCTCATATAGCCCTCACGTCCACCCCAGAACACATAATTGGTACCACCGAGCTTGATAGTAGCATCGATAGAGTTCTTGATCTGAACGATAGCACGGGCTACAACGTCGAAGTCAGGGTTGGTTGAAGCACCGTTGGCATAACGCTTGTTGCCAAATACATTAGCGGTACCCCAGAGCAGCTTGATGTTGGGGAACTGCTTCATCTTCTCCAGGGCATAGTCAGTGATGGCCTTCATGCGCTCCTCATACTCAGCGATGGTAGGAGCCTCCTCAACGAGGTCCACATCGTGGAAGCAGAAATAGCCGATACCCAGCTTGTCCATGATCTCGAAGCCAGCGTCCATCTTATCCTTGGCACGCTGAACGGGGCATTCTGCCTTGTCCCACTCATAAGAACGAGTCTGACCACCGAACTGGTCTGCGCTGGCACCGCCCAGTGTGTGCCACCAGGCCATGGCGAACTTCAGCCAGTCCTTCATCTTCTTTCCCATCACGACCTTCTCAGGCTCGTAATAATGGAAAGCCATTACATTCTTACTATCCTTTCCCTCGAAAGGAATCTTACCGGTAAACGGAAAATACTCTTTTGCCATAATCTTTTTTAGTTTATTTGTGAGTGAAAATATTCTGATTATTCAAATTTGTTTCTTAAATCTTTTCATTAAGCGTTGCTTTCCAGGCAGCGTATGCAGCCTGATACTCAGCACGATGAGCAGCATCCGGCTCAATCACCTGGAGTTTCTCGAGCGAAGCAAAGGCCTCGTCGGCATTGGCATAGATACCGGCACCGATACCTGCACCCTTGGCAGCACCTACTGAACCGTCTGTATCGTAGAGTTCGATGGTAGCACCACTCACGCCAGCCAAGGTATCGCGGAACAACGGGCTCAGGAACATGTTGGCCTTTCCTGCATGGATTTTCTTGATATCCATACCCATCTGCTGCATGATCTCCATACCATAGCAGAATGAGAAGACGATACCCTCCTGTGCAGCACGAACCAGATGAGCCTTGTTGTGCTTGTTGAAGTTCAGGCCATTGATTGAGCAACCAATCTCCTTGTTCTCCAGCACACGCTCAGCACCGTTTCCGAACGGGATGATAGTCACGCCCTCACTGCCGATGGGCACACTGGCAGCCAAGTCGTTCATCTCGGCATAACCGATCTCCGGTGTGATGTTACGATGCGTCCAGGCATTCAGGATACCCGTACCATTGATACACAGCAGCACACCCAGACGTGTCTGGTCTGCACTGTGGTTCACATGGGCAAAGGTGTTCACACGACTCTGCTTGTCATAGTTCACCTCTCCCAGCACACCATAGACCACGCCCGATGTTCCTGCCGTTGCAGCAATCTCACCCGGATTCAGCACATTCAGCGACAGGGCGTTGTTCGGCTGGTCACCACCTCTATACGTAATCGGCGTACCTGCCTTCAGTCCCAATTCTGCAGCAGCTTCGGCACTTACCACACTCTGCTCTGCAAAGGTCGGAACGATGTCAGCTATCAGCGAACTGTCGAAACCATAGTATTTCATCAAGAAATCGGCCACCTGATTGTTCTTGAAGTCCCAGAACATACCCTCAGACAGGCCGCTGACAGTAGTATTGGCCACACCGGAGAGTCGCATGGCAATATAATCGCCAGGCAGCATCACCTTATATATATTATTATAGAGCTCGGGCTCATTCTCCTTCACCCATGCCAGTTTGGCAGCCGTGAAGTTACCCGGAGAGTTCAGCAGATGACTCAGGCACTGGTCACCACCCAGATCCTTGAAAGCCTTCTCACCATAAGAAACGGCGCGGGAGTCACACCAGATAATCGAAGGACGCAAAGCCTTCAGGTTCTTATCCACACATACCAGACCATGCATCTGGTACGAAATACCGATCGCCTTGATTTCCTCACCAGTAGCACCGGCCTCCTTCATGATTTTCTGAAGACTCAACTTAGCATTGTCCCACCACATCTGAGGATCCTGCTCAGCCCATCCGGCCTTGACAGCCATAATAGGAGCCTCCTTTTCCGGGAAGAAAGCTGTTGCCACACACTTGCCGCTATCGGCGTTAACCAATGATGCCTTCACAGAAGAGCTACCGACATCAAATCCTAATAGATATCTATTTGCCATAATTATTGAAAATGTTTCTATTTATAGTACGTTTTCACTGCAAATTTCCCCATTTTTTTTCGAATTAGCAATTTTTTTGAGGAAAAAAGTGATTTTTTTACGGAATTTTGAACACAATTTAATTTTTTTTTTTACCTTTGCACAAGATTATGGCTATTTAGCGACAAAATATAATTCATATATGAAGAAGAAAATACTAATACT
>JAEETD010000052.1 GCA_016290175.1 Prevotella sp.
GTGGCGACAGCACGGTGTTCAGTCTGCTGATGCGCCAAAAGCCACCTTTTACCATCAATGATCACCGTTTGGGCATCATCATGAACGGCGAGGCTGAAATTACCATCAACCTGCAAGACCGCCACCTTACGAGCGGCACACTCGTCTATATCGGTCCTGGTACCATCATCCATCCCAAGCGTCTGTCGCCTGACCTCCGCATCTTCGGAATGGGACTTTTTTCTAACTTCCCCATGCCCTTTGCACAGGGACAGATGCCGTCGGTCTTCAACGGTCAGGTGCGCGACTTCCAGTTGTCCGCCAACGAAGAGGATATCGCTACCGCCACACATATTATGGACGCCATCTGGCAAACGGTTCATGCCACGGACGACTATCATCGTCCCACCGTCACAGCACTCGTAGCTGCCCAGATGCACCACTACGACAAGCTGTTCCATCGGCAGACTGACCAGCTGGCCAGCAGTCGTTCACGCGAACAGACCATTTTCGACCGTTTCCTCCAACTGGTCACCCAGCATTGTGCCGAGCATCACCAAATAGGCTACTATGCCGACCGCATGTGCCTTACTGAGCGATACCTGAGCACCGTCATCCGACAAACCAGCGGCACCACCGCCAAAGACTGGATAGACCGTGCCCTCATCACACGCATCAAAATAGAACTGCGCCACACGGACAAGCCGGCAGCGCAGATTGCCGATGAGATGCATTTTGCCAATCCCTCATTCTTCTCAAAATACTTCCGTCGCCTCACCGGCATGACTCCCGGCGAGTATAAATCTATCAGTTGAGTAACTTTTGTATTGAAAAGTAAATGTGACTCGCTTGCGTCGGAAAAGGCATAAATGAAGATTTCAATAAAGGAGCCTACTCTACTATTAAAGAAACTTTGCAAGGATAAAGACAAAATATCCATCGCCAATTGTCAAATATAAGACAAAAATAGCTTTATTATGCACTTTTTTGTGATAAATGTTTGGAGTATTAGGATATTATATGTATTTTTGCACAAAATTTCACAAGTAATATAATTTGCAAAATGAAATATAATATAGCAACGATAACAGATTATCTGGAAGAATTGACAGGCAATAAAACAAGGAGACTTGCTCACGCCAAAGGCAAGGACAAAAAATTGCCCTTGGCGATTGCTACCAGTTATAGCTTTTATGATCTTGAATTCATGGAAACGCAAGTCACTATTGCTATACCTTCAGGACTTGACAGCATCACCCCAATGCAGTTATCCAAGCATCAAGCTAAGATGATAGAGGCATTCAATCATCCTGTCATCTTTGCTTTAGAATCAGTTGCATCCTATCAGGTAGCTCGGCTCACCCAAGCAAAGGTAGATTTTATTGTACCTGGGAAAATGGTTTTCATCCCAAGTATGCTAATCGTATTGCGTGAGCTGAAGAACACGGTCAAGGAAATGCCTGAGATGATGCCACCTGTAGCCCAGTTGCTGATGCTCTATCACCTTGAAACAAGAATAATTGACGGTCTTACCGCTTCGGAGATAGCCGAACTTACAGGCTTGGCATACCCGACTATTAACGTCGCTCTTCGATGGCTTGTGACCAACAACTGCATTGCCCTTGTTGGAAGCAAACAGAAACATGTTCAGATAACGATGAGCAAGAAAGAACTTTGGGACAAATCTCTTCCGTTGATGACATCGCCTATTGAGCGCATACTCTTCACAGACACAAAGCCCGAAGAAAGTTTGATGGCCGGAGAGACTGCAATGGGGCATTACACCATGCTCGCGGAGCCGGCTACTCCAGTCATAGCAATAGACAAAGCAACAGCCAGAAAGAATGCCGCAATAATGAATAAGGAATATGGCGACATAAAGGTGGAAGTATGGAAATACTCTCCAGCCCTGCTATCTGAGGATGAATGGGCAGACAGGCTATCGCTCTATTTGTGCATGAAGGACAGCGAAGACGAAAGAATACAAATGGAGTGTGACACTTTAATTGAAGAAATGAAATGGTAACAGGAATTGAACGCTGGAAGGAATATTTCAATGATTATAAGGACAAGTATGTGCTCATAGGAGGCGCTGCTTGCAATCTGCTTGAAGAAGAACTCGACATGAATCCTCGTGCGACAAAGGATCTCGACCTTGTTCTTGTAGTAGAAGCTCTCACTCCCGATTTCGGAGCCCGTTTGTGGGATTTTATCAAGTCAGCCAATTACGCTGGTCGAAGCAAAGGAGAGAACGAGTTCAAGCATGAATACTATCGCTTTACAAATCCAGAGGACAAGGCATATCCAAAGCAGATAGAACTGTTTGCTCGTAGTACAGGAATCCTCAACCTGCCATCCGATGCACACATAGAACCCATAAGTGTAGGAGAATACCTGTCCAGCCTGTCAGCCATCTTGATGGATGATGACTATTATGCGTTCACTATAGAACATAGCAGGAATATCGATGACATCCATGTAGCAAGTCCTGAAGCTCTCATATGTCTTAAAGCCAAGGCATACACTGAAATGCTGGACAGAAAAGCCAAAGGCGAACAAGTGGACAGCCGTGATATCGAGAAGCATAAGAAAGATGTGTTCAGGCTGATAGCCATGTTGCCACAAGACTCTCGATTCTCGTTGCCTGAGAAATTGAGGAATGACATGAGTGATTTCTATCAGAGGATAGGAGAACTGCCTAATCTAGACTTCTTCAAGAATGCAGGATTAAGAGGTTTGGATGCCCAGCGTCTTCTTGACCTCTTCATTTCCCAGACTGCCACAGCATTGTCATCTGTGGCGACATTCACGGGGACTTCAATCTCCTCGTGAATAAAGTTTGTGTGCAATATCAGATGAAAGATACTCTGGTCATTGTAGCAGGAGATTGCGGCTTTGGCTTTGAAAGAAAAGGGTACTATGAGAATATTGTCAAGCGCAATACCAAGCGAGTAAATGAATCCAACAACTGGTTTCTTTTCATCCGTGGCAACCATGACAATCCAGCTTACTTTGACGGAAAGACATTCCGGCATAAAAGGTTTACTTGCATTCCCGACTACTCTGTAGTCAAAGCCAATGGTCACACCATACTCTGTGTGGGTGGAGCAATATCTGTTGACCGTCAGCCAAGAATAGATGCATGTGAACACAATCAAAGAAAGGCACATAGGTACAGCCATAACTCTTCTGACAAAGAACTTCTTTCACCCAACTATTATTGGCAAGATGAAGCTCCAGTTTTCAACAATGACTTATTATCTGAGATAACCAACTTGCATAAAATAGATACAGTAGTGACACATACTGCCCCATCTTTCTGTGAACTACAGAACAAAGACGGATTACTGCAATGGGCAATATATGATAACAGTCTGTTAGATGATGTTCATAAGGAACGTGAGACAATGGATGCCATCTATACCAAATTGAGAGCAGTGCCCGAGACACTTACACATTGGTATTACGGTCACTTTCATCAAAGCTGGCATTCATCTATTGATGGAGTCTTATTCAAGATGTTAGACATCATGGAACTGGCAGAAATTACCCCTTGACTAAAACATCATCCTGTACAAACAGACTACTATCAGACAGAAGTGTGGTAGTTTTGTACGGTTATATAGATTCGGCAATAAATACATTTTGTTGCCGAAATTATATTTCCAAACAACCAAACATCTGTATTAAAGGAGGCTTGTTTATGCCGTCAAAAAGAAAGAGATGGGAAAGTCGGTATACATGACCAAGGCACGGTTTAGTTTATCCCCATATTAAATATCCATAACCTAAACTAAACCTTTTATCTTCCGACGTTGAAACCTTGTCATCAAATGCGTTTCTCAAAATAGGTTAGAAATGACAATGAGCATCACTGAAGGATACATCAGATTTATTCCTTGCTCGCTTTACAGCGATTGCAAGAATGTGCAAAAATCTGCGTTAAAAAGTGTAAACGTGCAAAGAACTGGAAAATCGATTTTGCAGATGTTTGCATTTTCTTTTTTTGACGGCAGTCATATTTGCAGATTTTTGCCTATTTTACGTCCCTCCACCGTCCCTCGGAGTCACTTTATATACCTCAAAACAAAGGTGTTGCACTGATTATCAGCTACTTACATTTGCAGATATTTACTTCTGCGTCGGAAAGTAGATTTTGCATGGGCAAATGACCCTATTCTAATACACTAAAAAATAATAGATCATTTTACCCCATGCACAAGCATTTTCAGGGTATAAACAGATTTTGATGCGGTAATAAACAGGATGTTACGCTCTTTGCCGCCGAAGCAGACGTTGGCCGTCCAGTCCTCGGGGATGGGGAAATGGGCTATCTTGTGGCCGTTCTTATCGAATACGCTCACGCCGTCGCCGGTCAGATAGATGTTCCCACGGTCGTCTATCGTCATCCCGTCAGACCCCATGTTGGCAAACACCTGGCGGTTCGTCAGGGAGCCGTCCATCTGAATGTCGTATCTCAGGATTCTGTTTGCCTTGGCCTCTGCGACATACAGATATTTGCCGTCGGGCGTTCCGACAAGACCATTGGGCTGGTTAAGCGTTGAGTCAAGCATGACCAGTTGTTTGCCTCCAGGTGCCAGATAATACAGGCCTTCCACAGGCTGCTGGCGCTCAGGTTTGCGCGTCCAGTAGTCTCTCTTGAAATATGGATCTGTCAGATAATAACCTCCATCCTTCGCAATCCACACATCGTTGGGGCCGTTCAACAATTTTCCGCGATAGTCGGTTATCAGTATCTCGGCTTTACCTTTTATATCGAAACGCCATAGTTGATTGTCCATATCTGCGCAGGCTATCAAGTTGCCTTGGGCATCAAAGTACATCCCATTGGAGCGACCGCTCTGATCTGTGAACAGGGTAATCTCACCCGATTCACAATCCCAACGGTAAATCCTATTGTTAGGCTGGTCTGTGAAGTAGACGTTACCCTTTGCATCGGCCGCAGGCCCTTCGGTAAAGCTATACGAATCAGCGAGTCTTACAGGTACTTCACCTTCTGCAACGATATCATTTGAGCGAGACATGTTTTTAGTCAGGCGCTTGATATGGTCCTTCAGTATTTTGTAGGCGGGGAACGGCATGGCGCCGTGGTCGTAGCCCTGCATCTCGTAGAGTGTCACGTCCTTGTGGCCCACGAGCTTCAGCATTCGCCAGAAGTAGGCCTGTTCCTCATAGCGGCCGTAGAGTTCCAGTTCGCGGTCGCCGGAGATGATGACGATGGGAGGCGCATCGGCACGGACGTAGGTAAGCGGTGCATACTGGTCGATGGTGGCCTGCAAGGGGCCGATGTCCTGCTGCTTACGTATATTATAATGTGTAACGCACTGGCCACTGAAAGGCACAAGGGCCGCGAGCGAGTCTGCATCGACGCCGTACTTCGCAAGCCAGCGCTTGTCGAGTCCGATGATGTCGAGCAGATAGCCGCCGGCGGAGTGTCCGGCCACGAAGATCTTGCGAGGGCTGCCATTGTAGTTCGCGATGTTCTTGTACGTCCAGGCCACAGCTGCTGCGGCGTCGTCAAGGATGTCGTCGATGGGAGCCTTCGGCAGCAGTCGATAGTTGGCTGCGACAACCACGAGACCGCTGTTCTTCAACTGCGGGTCGATATGTTTCTCACCGCCTTCGATGCCGCCGCCGTGGAACCATACCACCACGGGCGCATCCTGAGCATTCGTCGGATAATACACATCGAGTTTACAACGCTCCTGGGCATAGCCCTTCGCCGCGTCTCGATACGGGATGTCGTTCACTTGATTGTACTGCGCCCTTGCGATGGTCGTGCAAAACAAGAGCGCGAGAATGAGGAAATTGCTTTTATAAGTCATAGTTTATCTGATAATTGCTAGTAACTTTTATAATTAATCTCAAAACTTGAGGCAAATATAGTGAAAATTCAGCATTTATTTGTATATTTGCCCCAAGATTTAAGAAGAATTGTGAATATGCAATAACTAAACGTATGGACAGAAGAGATTTTATCAAGAAAGCAACGATGGCGGCTGCGGGAGCGGCGGTCGTTTCGCCTGTATCGGCAATGATCAATCAAGTGTCGGACAAAAAGTGTAAGGTGCTGCTGGTGAACGGCAGCCCGCGGCAGGACGGCAACACGTTCTGCTGCCTGAAGGAGATTGAGGCGACGCTGCAGAAGCATGGCGTGGAGTCGGAGATAGTTCAGATTGGCCGCAAGCCTGTCCGCATGTGCATCAACTGCGGCGGCTGTCATCAAAGCGGTGCCAAGGGCTGCGTATTCGACGACGACTTGTGTGCTGTTATCACAGAGAAAATGGCTACGGCCGATGCATTGATAGTTGGAACTCCTGTCTATTACGGTCAGCCTAACGGCGGCATCCTCTCGCTGATGCAGCGGCTGTTCTTCTCGGCGGGTCATCTGGTGCAGAACAAGCCCGCAGCGGCTCTGGCCGTCTGCCGTCGCGGCGGTGCTACGGCCACGCTCCAGACGATGAACATGATGTTCGAGATGATGAACATGCCGGTGGTAACCTCGCAGTACTTGAACATCGCCTACGGTGCCGGCAAGGGCGAGGTGAAGCTCGACACCGAGGGTATGCAGACCATGCGCACGCTGGCCACGAACATGGCCTTCCTGCTTCAAAAGATCCACGCCGACGGCCATCCCGCTCCCCAGCGCGACGAGCGCCCGGCATTTATGAACTTTATCAGGTGAAGATGATGAAGAAACAGATAGTATTATTGGCAGTGAGCCTGATGACGGCTCTTGTCTGGGCTCAAAGTCCCACAGTGAAAGTCGAGGGAGGAATGATACAAGGTGTCCCTTCCGCTGCAAGTGATGTGACCGTTTTCCGAGGCATCCCGTATGCTGCACCTCCTATGGGCGACCTCCGATGGAAGCGTCCGCAGCCCGTTGTGAAGTGGAAAGGTGTGAAGGTGGCTGACACCTTCGGCAACATCTGCTGGCAGCCGGGCAATGCCATCGGAACGTTCTACGGCAATGAGTTCTATTGGAAGGAGAACACCGTGCAGAGCGAGGACTGTCTGTATCTGAACGTCTGGACTCCAGCAAGTGCCGTAGGAAATCAGACGAGCAAGTTGCCTGTGGCTTTCTGGGTACATGGCGGTGCCTATTTCAACGGCTACGGTCATGAGATAACGATGGACGGCGATGCGTGGGCTAAACGAGGTGTGATTCTCGTCACCATCAACTATCGTCTGGGCATCTTCGGGTTCCTCGCCCACCCCGAACTGTCGGCAGAGACTCCTGACGGCACATCTGGAAACTATGGCACATACGACCAGGTGGCTGCCCTGAAATGGGTACATGATAATATCGCGCAGTTTGGTGGCGACCCCGACAACATCACCGTCCTTGGGCAGAGTGCGGGAGCCGCCAGTATTAAGAACTTAGTCTGCTCGCCCCTGTCGAAAGGTCTGATTAAAAATGCCGTCATCCAGAGCGGAGGCGGCATCGGTGCTTTTGGAAATTCCGAGAACGGCCAGAAGCAGGCTGAAGCAACGGGCAAGTCTTTTATGGACAAGTTCGGCTATAACAGTTTGAAGGCTATGCGCACCGTGCCTGCCGAGCAGCTGCTTGAGATATTCAAGGCCGAGGGCATGAACCTCTTCCGTCCTCACATCGACGGTCTGCTGCTGACAGAGAGTTTTGACGATGCAGCCCGCAATCAACACTTGGCCAATGCCAACTATATGATAGGCTGCACGCTCGATGATATCCGTCCGATGGGTAAGCAGATTGATGAGTTCTGTTTCCTGCGCGACTCGCTCGACCATCGCCCAGCCTATCAGTACCTCTTTGCCCGCAAATTGCCAGGCACGCACGACGGCGCCTTCCATTCTGCCGAACTGTGGTATATGTTCCACACGCTGGATCGCAGCTGGCGTCCCATGACGGAGGCCGACTACAGGCTGGCCGACGAGGTGATGGACTGCTGGACAAACTTCGTCAAATACGGCAATCCTAACAAACCAGGCAGCGAGGGTTGGAAACCATTCACGCTCGGCAATCCATATATCAAGACATTTAACGTAAGATATGGAGAATAAACTTATAGACGACTGCATGAAACTGGGCTTCGGCATGATGCGACTGCCCAGAGTGGAGGGCACGAACACGATCGACCTGGAGCACACCAAGCGGATGGTGGATGCCTTCATCGCCGCCGGCGGCAAGTACTTCGACACGGCCTACATCTACGAGGGTTCGGAGGAGGCCACCAAGGCTGCGCTCTGCGACCGCTATCCCCGCGAGAGCTATTACCTGGCCGACAAGCTGAACGGCTCTGACTTCGCCGCCAAGAGCGAGGAGGAAGCCAAGAACGAGATTCGCATAAGCCTTGAACGTACGGGAGCCGGCTATATCGACTTCTATCTGCTGCACGGCATCGACGAGGGGAACATCGACAACTTCAACCGCTACGGCATTTGGGACTACATGAAGAAGCTGAAGGCCGAGGGGCTGATCCGGCATTACGGATTCTCGTTCCACTCCACGCCCGAGCATCTCGACCAACTGCTGACCGACCATCCCGATGTGGAGTTCGTGCAGCTCCAGATTAACTATGCCGACTGGGAAGATCCGCTTATCTGTTCACGCCGCATCTACGAGATTGCCACGCGCCACGGCAAGCCCGTCATCGTGATGGAACCCGTGAAGGGCGGCAAGCTAGCCAATCCGCCCCAGCCGGTGAAGGATATCCTGCAACGTGCACGCTCGACCTCTGGTCGCTTGCTACCAACGGGACGCAAGAATTCCGATGCGTCGTTTGCCTCGTGGGCCGTCCGATTTGCGGCTTCGCTGCCGAACGTGATGGTGGTGCTCAGCGGCATGTCGAACATGGAGCAGATGGAGGATAACGTGTCGTTCATGCGGGAGTTCCAGCCTTTGACGGCTGAGGAGCATCGCGTGCTGGAAGAGGCCAACAATGCCTTGAAGCAGTTTGCCGACATTCCCTGCACGGCCTGCCACTACTGCACGCCGGGCTGTCCCGCAGGCATCCATATCCCAGAGATCTTCGCCGTGATGAACGTCTATAAGATGTACGGCAATCTCACTGAGGCGCGCAACGAATACCGCTGGCGTCCCGGCGGGGCACTGGCTTCGGCCTGCATCGTCTGCGGTCAGTGCCAGGCAGCCTGTCCGCAGCATCTGCCCATCATCGGCCTGCTGGCAGAGGTCGCCGATACGCTGGAGTAATAATCAGATTATTTCATTCCGGAACGGCTGCTGAAGTTGATGCGCACACCTTTGTCGTCGACCATCATGTCCATGCCACCATTGTTGCCGTTGCTGACAGTTGGCTGGCGTTCACCGTCGAGTATCTCGCGGCACATGTTCTTAATATCGATGACACGCTGGAGGGTTTCCAGATTGTCACCACTGTAATGGCCGGGAAAGAGGAAGTGGATATCGTTCTTCTTCATGTAGCGCTCAATCCGTTCGGCTGTGTACATTTCGGTGGAAAGGTTGGTGAAAACCAGCAGGTTAGTCGAGCCGAAGGCATCGCCACTGAAGCCATAATGCTTGGCTTTGTCGAAGAACGTGGCGCTGCCGGAGGTGTGACCGGGCGTGAAGATGACCTCAATCTCGCGACCGCCAAGGTCTATCACCTCGCCATCGAAGAGATACCTGATCTTACCCTTGTAGCTGCTACGCATGTTACTCGAAACGAGAGGCATGTCGCCCGCGTTCAGATAAACCTCGGGGAAAGGTCCTACCCCACCCGCATGGTCGCCGTGGGCATGAGTCAGCATCATCGTGACAGGCTTGGAGGTGATCTTCGCCACAATCTTGTCCAGCTCAGGGATACGTGTCCCTGCATCAATCAGGATTGCGCGGTCATTGCCCTCAACGAGGTAGAGCGACTCATTATAGCAGAGGTGTCCATTTCCTATCCATGTATGCTCGTCGAGCTGGCGGAACACCACATCATCGTTCTGATAAACCACTTTGCCGCGAAGGTCACGACTGTTGATTTCCGTTCCCTGTGCCCCGACTGTAAGAGGCATCAGGCTAAGCAGCATGGCTGCAATTATAATGTTCGTTTTCATAATTGTAAATGTATAATTATTGTATTCTTTCGTAATTACTGACCAGACAGTCTATCTCTTACGTACTGCACACTCGCCACATACTCCTCGTCAGTGGTCAGGTGCTCGATGATCATGGGCATGCGAGGGTTCTCAGCAGTAGCCAGTTGGGCGTAGAGATCGATATCTAGTGTACCCTCGCCGCAGGCGCACTCCTGAAGTTGGAAGGTGTATTCGGGCTTCAGCAGGATATCCTTCAGGTGACAACTCACAATGGTGCCGTGTAGTTTCTCGAAACACTCGCGGAGAAACTCGTCGTTGAAGAAATAACGGCGAGGTGTAGTAATCATGTTCACCACATCGAGGTGGGTGCCGAACTCCGCACGATCCACATACTCTATCAGACGCAGATACTCGTCAGGACAGCTGGGTATCATCCAAGGCATCGATTCTATACAGAATTTGGTATAACGAGGACGGACGGTGTCGATAACCTGACGGATCATTGCGACAGCCATATCCCACAGCTCACGGCTGAAGTTATCGCGATAGCCTCCGTCCCAGCGAGGACCGTAGGGCGTGCCTACCACATTCACACAACATGCGGCACCGATGGCATCAGCCATACGGAGTTGGCGGACGGCATAGTCTATCCATTTCTTACGCTCTTCGGGATCAGCAGCCAGTGTGTTGCGCCAAACGCCAACCTCGGCGATAGTGAGTCCTGCCTCGTCGACAGCCTTTTTATAGGCCATGATGGTTTCCGCATCCTCATCACAGGTGACGGGGAAATTCACGGTTTGCAGCCCAAGAGCCTTGTGCTTCGCAGCCCACTCCTCAGGTGAGCTGTGCTTCAATGATGATGAAATGCCTAAATACATCAGAACGCCCTCCTATGAATTACCGTTTCATCCATCTTATCCAACGCACTCACACCAGTTCGGGCCATGATGCCTGCCAGTTCTGCCGTCATCTCGTTGATACGTCCTGCTACAGCATCTGCCCCGTTCTTGAGCAACGGCATCAGGTGGCGACCTACCGATACAGCTTTGGCTCCGAGGGCAAGACACTTGTAGACATCCATACCGCTCTCGATGCCGCAATCCACGAATACAGGGATGCTCCTGCCTGTGATTGAGAGGATATCAGGCAATGCCATCAGCGGCGGCACGGCATACTGGATCATGCCATGGTGGTGCGATACGACGATACCTGCACAGCCGGCCTTCAGACATTTCTCGGCATCGTGAGGACTGAGCACACCTTTCACGATGAACGGCACACCAGCAGCCTCGACAAAGTCTTTCAGTTCCTCCGTGGTCTTGGCTTTCATGGGCAGGCCGAAGATGTTGTCGTAGCCGCCCTCTGAATTGAAGGCGTGGTCGATGTCCATGCCCACAGCAATGCAGCCCACCCGGACGGCGTGCTCGATCTTGCGCAGCACCTCACGGTTGTCGGCATGGGGCTTGATGATCTTGATGGTTCTGGCACCTGTGGCCACAATTTCTTCCAGTTCCTCGTCGCTGCCCATGCCCACCCAATGTACGGCTCCGCTCTGGGCAGCCGCCTGGGCGTAGATGGTCATGCCATTCTGGGCCGTATTATGCAAATGCGACAGGGCGGCTGTCATAATCGGCGTGCGGAAGGTCTCGCCGAACAGCGTCATCTCCGTCGTCGGGAGGACGGCGTCCAGATAGCGGGTCTCAATCAGCAGAGAGTCGAAATAGTCTCTCGTAATCTTGTCGGAATTTGATGTTAATTGCATATACTTACCTTTTTACCTTTTCGTTACTGCTGCGTTTAGTTCGTCTATCTTCTCATCAGATAGTTCATACTTGCCAATCACGAAAATGGCCAATACGAACAGGACGGCAGGAATCAGGGTGACGAGCCAGAGAATGCCCTGCTCGGCCATCGGCGTCTGCACCGACTCTCCCGCCTTAAAGCCTACCCAGGCCAGCACCAGTCCGGGGATGACGCCGCCAAGCGCCATGCCGGCCTTCATGAAGATACAGATGAGCGCATTCACGATACCTGCCACACGACGGCCTGAGGCATACTCGCTGAATGTCACCACCTCGGGCACGAGTGCCCACATATAGCCGGTAGCCACCACCACGCCCGTACTCTTCACGAACTGCACCACGAAAATCAGCGCGGTGATGCTCTTGAGGGTCTCGACGGACATCATCAGATACATCAGCAACATGGCTACAATGGCGATGCCGAGAAACAATCGGAACATGCCGTTCTTGCCAATCCTGCGCTTGATGGCAGGCACCATCGGCATGAAGATAAACGCCGGAATCGTGCCAAGCCACATGAACACCGTCGTCATCAGTGGCGTGGCGTGCATATTGAAGGTCATGAAATACGAGTCGGCAGCATTGCTGATGCTCATGGTGGTGAAGGCGATGATAAAGAAGAACGACAACACGCGGAGCGGACGGTTACGCACCAATTCCATCCAGAGGTCGCTCACCTTGACCTGCGCACTCTCGCTCTTATCCATCACGATGCGCTCCTTGCTCTCAAAGAAGGTGACGAGGAGCAGCACCATTCCCACCAATGCGAAGATGCTCATAGTGATAAACCACGCCCCTCCTGCCTCGGGGGTATTATAGACAGCCTCCATCTCGCCCGTCTGCGGATTCAGCACCTTGGGCGCGAAGAGGACGATTACCAGTGGCAAGGTTTTGATGATCAGTCCCGCGAGATTAGCCATCACCATACGCACACTGGTGAGAATAGTGATTTCGTCGGTATCACGGGTGAGCGACGAGCCGAGTGCCGCGTAGGGCACATTGACGAACGTGAAACTCATGCTCATTCCTACATAGGTGATATAGGCATAAAGCAGTGACCCGCTGAACCCATTCCAGAAGCAGAGGGCGGCAAAGGTCGACAGCAGCACGGCACCCAAGATTAGCCACGAGCGATACTTGCCCCAGCGTGGATGCGACTTGTCGACTATCGCCCCCACCATCGGGTCCCATACAACATCGATGATACGGACTACAAGGAACATCACGGCCACGACTGCTGAGTCGAGCCCATATACATTATTATAATAAAAGAGCAGCCAGATGCTGACAGTCTGGTAAATCAGGTTCTGCGCCAGATCGCCCGAGCAGAATCCGATGCGCTCCCGCCACGAGAGTTTGTAACATCCGTTGATTACGTTCTCCATGTTTTTTTGTAAGTCATCGTTTATCTGATATAATGCGTTTCAGTTAACTTTTCCTGAATCTTTGGCGAGCCGAACTGCTGGAGACCGAGACGGATGGACTTCATCATGAATGCCATGTTCAGTCCGAGCTGTCGCATGGTCTGCATGCCTTCCTCGTCGCGGACGACCTCACCGGGAGCCGTGCCGTGGGCGATGCTCCAGTATTGTGAGGGCACGACGGGCATATTCGTCTTCAGGAAATACTTGTTCAGCACGTCCATCGTCGTTGTGGCACCACCACGGCGGGCGATGCTCACCGAGGCTCCCACCTTCATCGTCCAGTCGGTATGCAGGTTGGAATAAAACAGACGGTCGAGCAGTGACAGCAGCGTGCCGTTGGGCGACGCGAAATAGACGGGTGAGCCGACGAGCAGTCCGTCAGCCTCGCGCATCTTCTCCGAAATCTCATTGACTATGTCGCCAAAAGTGCAGACTCCCGTCATCCAACACTTGTTGCAGGCGATGCAGCCGTGAATCTGCAGGTGCCCTACATGAATCCAGTCCGTCTCGATGCCCTGCTGCTGCAACGTACACTCCACTTCGTGCAGCGCCGTCGCCGTATTGCCGTGCGCCTTCGGGCTGCCATTAAGGATAATCACTTTCATATTACTTGCCGGATATGTAGCCCTTCATCTTCTCGATGCCGTACTTCGCAACGACCAGATCCTCTTCAGATGTTGCTCCACTGAAGGCGAAAGCCAGTTTGCAGCCTTCATACTCGTCGTAGGCACCACCGGCATAACCCAGTTCGCCCGTAATCGTCTGGTGATTAGGATCACCGCTGTCGGCATGGGTGACAATCACCTCGCCGCACTTCGACCAAGCCACGGCCACCAAATTATAGCCGTCTTTCCAGTTGCAGTACGAGCCCACAACCTTCATTTCGCCAATCCAGTCGACCGTATCACCACTGTTAAGAACCGAGGCTGTTGCCACACCCTCAATACCCATCTCAATAGCCTTGGCCTTCATATCCTCCAGTGCCAAAGCCAGTTTCTCTCTTAATTCTCCGTTTGTCATATTCTTGTTCTCATTTGTTAAGTCTGTTTTCTTTCCGTCCTGCTGCGGTGCATTACAGGCAAAGCATACACCACATAGAAGTAGAATTAATAAAGATTGGCGCAAAAAGCCGACACCAATCTGGGGGATTTCAAAGCCATTGTTTAGTTTCATATTCACTGTTTAGTTGGGTTTGTTTATAAACTATCCTAATTCTTGGAGTAGCGAGCGCCAACATGCTTACATGATTGGCCGAGTCGTGTCAAGAATCAACTTTCGTTAAATAACGCCACAAATATAGCGATTTTTCTCGGATTTTGTGTAAATTTGCAAAGAAATTTTGCGAAAACAGGCTGCACCTCGGCAAAAAGCGAGCTTTCTGCACTCGGTTTGCACTGTTTTTGCCGTCTAATATAAATGATTTTATGAACATAGAGCCGATTTTGCATAAAAAAACGTTTCAGGAACTGACTACAGATGAACTGTACGAACTCCTGAGAGTACGTAGCGAGGTGTTCGTGGTTGAGCAGAACTGCGTCTATCAGGACATGGACGGGGATGACCAGAAATCCATTCACTTGTGGCTGACTGTCACAGACAAGATTGTTGCCTTGGCTCGTGTATGTCCTGCCGGTGCTCACATGAAGGAAATTTCGATAGGCAGAGTCATCACTACTGAGCGTGGCAAAGGTTATGGCAAGCTGATCATGCTTCGCGCCATCGAGTCAGCCATAGAGCATTTCAGTGCTACACTTATAGACATTGAGGCACAGGAATATGCCAAAGGATTCTATGAAAGCGTAGGATTCAAACAATCATCCGACACTTTCATGCTCGATGGCATTCCTCACATTAAAATGACTTGGACGAAAGAATAAAAAGTCATATATTGCAGAATGGAATGAGCAGGATCCTCACATGATACGAACATTCGCATAGACACCCAGAGCAGCAAGGAGGGTATCATCACGTTTGGCAAAGTGGAAACGGATCAGGTGGTTCACATCCATTCCCGAGCTATGCTCGCCTACCCGTAGCCTTTCGTTTCATGCCATTTATTATGCCATTCGTCCCAGAATCTACCGTTCGTCACACCGTTTATCACAAATTTGGGCTGATTATCCCAAATGTTTGCAGGTGCTGCAACTTCATCATATCTTTGCATCGTCAAACAGGCGAAAATTAAAATATAAATGATATGAAAACAATGAAATTCGCAGCGCTGATGGCTGCAATGATGATGACGATGACAATGACCGCTAAGACACAGGACTGGGGCGGACGAGTGGTTGACGAGAAGGGCGAACCGATGCCCTATGTGAATGTGGTGCTGCTGTCGCTGCCCGACTCGGCTTTCGTGCAGGGTGCGATGACAGACATGGACGGCGTGTTCAAGATTGTGACGGATGTGAATAAAGGATTGTTCAAAGTGACCAGCGTGGGCTACCAGACCTTATATATAAACGCGGGCGAAGGCCTGACCATCCAGATGAAGGAGGACACGCAATTGCTCAGCGAGGTCGTGGTAAAGGGGCAGTTGCCGAAAACCCACGTAAAGGGTGACGCCATGCGCACTACCGTCGCTGGCACAATATTGGAGAAGGCTGGAACCATTAGCGATGCCCTGTCGAAGATTCCTTCGCTGGAGGCTGAGCGCGACGGCGGTGTGAAGGTGTTGGGGCGTGGCGATGCCGAGGTGTATATCAACGGCCGACGGGTGCAGGACATGAAGGAACTCTCGCGTCTGCGTTCCGATCAAATCCAGCATGTCGATGTGGTGCAGAACCCTGGTGCCCGGTATGCCGCCTCGGTAAAGGCCGTCGTTCGCATCACGCTGAAAAAGGCACAGGGCGAGGGCTTCAGTTTCCAGAACAGCACGCAGTATATGTACCAGTACGGCGGTTCGCTGAACAATAACCTAACTGCCAACTATCGTACTGGCGGACTAGACGTGACGGGTTCGTTCTGGGTGGGCACCTATAATCATTATAAGGGCTTGCAAGTCAACGACATGCTTTACTACGTAGGGCAGGATCAGGTAACGGGTCACTCCACTCAGGAGATCAGACACCCCTGGCACGCATGGTCGCCGCAGTTGCAGTTAAACTATATGATTAATGAGAATCACACCTTTGGCGCCTATTACAAATACGACCGCACACCCAGCGGCGAAACAAAGGGCGACTACCTGACGGACATGTTCGAGAATGGCATCCTAACCGAGCGATCCGCGAGCTACATCTGGCAGGACCAAAGTGTCAAAAAGCACATTTTCAACGCCTATTACAATGGTAAGGTGGGACAGTTGGGTATAGACCTGAACATCGACGGGCTCTTCGATGACACCAAGACGCCTGGCCGAACGACAGAGCAGACGACGGCAGTCAGCGCAGCCCCCGTTGACCGCACCATCGAGAACAACACCAACAGCGCAAATAATTTCTGGGCCTCGAAGCTCATCTTCAGCTATCCCGTGCTGATGGGTAATCTCTCGTTGGGTGGCGAGTACAGCTATAACCATCGCACGGATGCCTATACCTTCCAAGCCACAGACGCTGTACCCGTGAAATCTACCGATACGGAGATCAACGAGAAGTCATCAGCCATCTTCCTCGAATATGGACGGCAGTTCGGAAAACTCTTCGCCCAAGCTGGTCTGCGCTACGAGCACCTGACGAACGACTACTTCAACTTCGGCGTAAAAGAGGATGAGGTGTGTCGCAACTACGGTGACTGGTTCCCCACCGCAACCCTCTCGGCGCCTATCGGAAAGATGCAACTGAGCCTGTCGTATCGCCGCGACATCCAGCGTCCGAACTATGGCAACCTGACCAGTTCGACCATCTATGTCAACCGTTACACCTACCAGAGCGGCAACCCCTATCTGAAGCCGACCTACACCCATAGCCTCGTGCTGAACGCGGCCTATCAGTGGGCGAACTTGAGCGTCAACTATGGCCGCCTGAAGAACAGCGAAACGATGTCCACCGAGCCTTTCCCTGGCAGCACGGATCCGCTCATCAGCCTTGTACGTCCCATCAACAGTGAGGAGGACTACAACCAACTTTCGCTGAGCCTCTCCGCCAGTCCCACAATTGGCAAGTGGCACCCACTGTGGTATGCTTTCACCGTCTTCCAGAATTACAAGACGCCGACGGCCAACGGTACGATAAAAACACTCAACGACCCTTACGTCACACTCGTTTGGAACAACGACATCGAACTGCCTCACGCTTTCCGCCTGAGTGCCAATGCTCAGTGGGCCACGAAGGGCGACTACAACAACTTCAGCATAACGGCCCAGCGCTTCGACCTCACACTCGGTCTACAGCGCGATTTCAACCTTCGACGCCTGGGACAACTGACCCTCGATGTGCGCTGCGTCGATGTGCTGAACACTAACAAGACCGCTGCCGTCGTCTATGGCATTCGCGAACTGTCGACTGACAACCCAGCGCGCCGCACGTTCCTTGTCAACCTCAATTGGAAGTTCAACGAGGCCCGCTCGAAGTATCGCGGCTCTGGTGCAGGCGAGAAGCAGAAGGCGAGAATGTAAATGATTAATTTGGAATACTCCGCAACTATTTGTATCTTTGCAGCGTCAAATAGATAATGAAGATTTTTGATGAGTAAGAAACGGCTTTTATATCTGGACAATCTGAAAGTGTGCCTGACGGTGTTGGTGATATTCCACCACGCTGGTCAGGCTTACGGCGATGGTGGCGACTGGGCTTACCATCCCAGCAATCCTGCCGAATTTATGCCTTGGATATGGCATTTCTTCTCGGTCAATGCAGCCTTCTTTATGGGGCTGTTCTTCCTGATTTCAGGTTACTTTGTGCCTACGAGTTTCGACAGGCAGGGAGCAAAGGTGTTTGTGCAGAAGAAACTTATCCGCCTGGGTATTCCGCTTTTACTGATGGGTGGACTGTTATCTATTTTATCAGGCAAGCCAGAGATTGGGCACATGTGGTATATCGAGAGCCTGCTGGTTTTCTGCCTCATTTATGCCTTGATAAGACTGATAAGTAAGCCCATCGATGGCGAGTCCTCATCGAGACCTACCATCATTGGTCTGATGATATTTGGCGGTGTGATGGGGATTGGCAGTTATCTGATTCGTCAGGTCAGCCCGCAGGATCATTGGATCTGGCCCTTTGGCATTATCCCGTTGCCTATGGAACCCGCCCACTATCTGCAATATGTCATGATGTTCGTTATCGGCATTCTGGCACGTCGGTTTGCCTGGCTCGAAAAGATGGGTAACACAACAGGAGCCATTTCGCTAACGATTGGCTGCCTTTTGGCAATAGGCATTTATCTTCGTGATGGCGGAGGATGGAATGCTTTCGTTACAGAGTGGTTTGGCATCTACGAATCACTTCTGTGTGTATTCATCTGTTTTGGACTGCTCTGGCTGTTCCGCGAATATGGAAACTGGGACAGCCGGTTCTGGCAGTGGTGCGCCGCTCAGTCGTATGGTGCATACATCTTCCATCTGCTGCTGATGATAGTTCTGCAGTATGTCACCGACGGCATCTGGATAGGAGCCTTCGGTAAGTTTATATTCATCGGCATGATTACCACCATCTGTTCGTTTGTGTTCACTTGGCTGGTCAGGATGATTCCCGGAGCGAAGAAAGTATTATGATTATGAGATTTCCCCAGAACATTGCGTGACAGGCCGGAAATTCACTTTTTTTGCTATTGGATGTAATTAATTCACTATTTCTGCGACTAATAGGTAAAAAGATTTAGTTTAACAATGGAGACGAAAGAATTAGAGAAAGAATTCCTGACGATGGTCGAGGCGCAGAAACGTACGATCTACAAGGTGTGCTATATCTATGCCAACGACCAAGACGACCTGAACGACCTGTTTCAGGAGACGGTGCTCAACCTGTGGAAGAGCTTCCCGCGCTATCGGGGGGATAGCAAGCTCACAACCTGGGTATACCGCATCGCTATGAACACCTGCATCACGTTCCTCCGACGTTCCAATGCCCGTCCACAGACCGTTCCGATGACGGCCAACGTGGCAAGCATGGCAGCCGACGAGGACACAACAGGACAACTCAGGGAGCTCTACCGCCTCATCAACCAGCTGGGGAAACTGGAACGCGCGCTGATTCTCCTCTGGCTGGAGGAACGGAGTTATGAGGAAATCGCCGACATCCTCGGCATCACTAAGACCAACGTCGCCGTGAAACTGAATCGTACAAAAGAGAAATTAAGAAAAATGTCGAACCGTTAAAATTGAATTGATATGGAACTTGAAGCATTGAAAGCCAGCTGGAACAAGCTCGACGAGCGTCTGGCAGAAACGGAAATAGTGAACCTTCGCATGGTGAAGGAAATGATCCAGCAGAAGACCAAGTCGGCCTTTGACCACATCATGGGACAGAACATCTACAGTTTCGTAGTGAATATGCTCATCATCTGTGTGGTATTCCCCTTTGTCTATCTGAACACGCCCATCCAAACCACCTCATTCGCCATCGTCGAGGGCGTGATGGTAATAGGACTGATACCCATGTTATGGAAACTCTCCCTGCTGTCGAAATTCGATCTGGGCGGCAAGAGCAGCAGCGAACTTAGTCGGTTGGTGCTCACCTATAAGAAGGTCTGCCATCAGGAGAAGGTATGGATGATTGGCGCCGTATGTCTGGCGATGATAGCCTTCTACATCCTGGAGTTGGGATTCAACACAGAGGCCGGCTACGAGTTCAGCACGAGATTGTTGTTGCCTCTCGGACTCTCATTGCTCACCTTTGGTCTTGGTTTTGTCTTTGCCAAATGGCAGCTTCGTCGCCACGCCCAGCAACTGCAGGAGATAGAGCGCGGCTTGGAGGAACTCCGAGAGTTCGAGAAATAAGGAATATCATACTTTACACATATGTTAGTTATTATTTAATAGAGTATGAAAGCAGCACTCGTCGCGATGACGCGTGCTGCCATTCGGCTTTCTTGCTTTGCAACGTCAAATGATAAAAATCGAAGTATAACAATGAACATACGTTTAGAACAACCCAAAGATTATCGTGAGGTAGAGAACCTCACACGTGAAGCATTCTGGAACGTCTACCGTCCTGGATGCACAGAGCATTACGTACTCAATCAGTATCGGACGAATCCCGACTTCATCCCCGATCTCGATTTTGTGATGGAGGAGGATAACAAGATCATCGGCCATGTGATGTTCTCCAAAGCAGAGATTACGCAGGACGATGGAACATCCTACCCTTCTTGGACTTTCGGCCCCATCAGCATCCATCCAGACTACAAGCGCAAGGGCTATGGCTTGAAGTTGCTGAAATATGCGATAGAGAAAGCCAAGGAGATGGGTATTGGTCTTCTGCAGATGGAAGGTAATATTGAGTTCTATAAGCACGCAGGTTTCGACCTCGCCAGCAAGATGAAGATTCACTATCACGCAGAGCCGCGAGATTCAGAAGTTCCGTATTTCCTCGCTCAAGAACTGATACCTGGCTATTGGGGCAATCGTGAGGGAACTTACTGCCCACCCAAGGGTTATTTCGTAGCCGACGAGAATCCGGAGGCTTTCGAGGCCTACGAAGCCTCCTTCCCTTGGAAGGAGAAACTTCGCCTACCAGGTCAATTAGGGTAACAATGGAAACAAATCGTATCATATTGCGTCCTTGGCGAGACAGTGACGCGGAGACGCTGTTCAAGTGGGCTTCCGATCCGGAAGTCGGACCTCGTGCCGGATGGGCACCACATCAGAGTGTGGAAGAG
>JAEETD010000053.1 GCA_016290175.1 Prevotella sp.
AGCGTATCGACGAGGCTACGTGGATGGGTGCTGAGACCAAGGCAAAGGCCAAGGACAAACTGGAGGACTTTATTATTAAGATAGGTTATCCTGACAAGTGGAAGGACTATAGCGGCCTGAAGGTCGACGAGAGTCTGTCGCTCTATGAGACCCTGGGCAATATTGCCGAGTGGAGCACGCTCGATATCCTGGGCCGTAAGGTGAACAAGCCCGTGGACAAGGATGAGTGGCACATGACGCCGCAGACCGTGAACGCCTATTACAACCCCACTACCAACGAGATCTGCTTCCCTGCTGCCATCCTGCAGCCGCCGTTCTTCGATCCGAATGCTGATGATGCCGTGAACTACGGTGCTATCGGTGGTGTGATCGGTCATGAGATGAGTCATGGATTCGACGATCAGGGTTCGCAGTTTGACAAGACTGGTAACCAGATTAACTGGTGGACAGATGCCGACAAGGCCAACTTCAACGCTCGTACGAAGGTGTTGGCCGACTATTTCAGCACGATAGAGGTGGTGCCTGGCAAGAAGATCAACGGTCAGCAGACCTTGGGTGAGAACATCGGCGACAACGGTGGTATTCACATTGCCTACCGCGCCCTGCAGAATGTGCTGAACCAGAAGCCTGCCGGCAAGATCGAGGGCTTCACACCCGAGCAGCGCTTCTTCCTGAGCTGGGCTCGTGTCTGGGCTGGTAACTTCCGTCCGGAGTATTTGGAGTATCTGATTACGGTCGATACGCACTCACCGGCCAAGGCCCGTGTGAATGCTGCCCTGCCGCAGATCAATGAGTGGTACGATGCGTTCGGCATCAAGAAGAGCGACAAGCTCTTCGTTCCGAAGAAGAAACGTGCACAGATCTGGTAAAAATAATAATCCCTCGCCAATCGGCGAGGGATTTATTATTTACTTGACGATGACTTTTCTGATCTCGTTGTCTTTCCTGATGATAAACACACCCTTTCTGCCGTCAAGCATGTCAACCCGTCGGCCGTTCAGGTCGTAGATGACAGCCTCGCCCGGAGTGACGTCGTTGCGCAGGGTAGTGATGCCTGTGGCGTTGTTCTGCGACACCTTAGAAGCGTCGTAGCTGTGCGTGCCGCCATTGACAATCAGCTGACCGTCGGTCCAGATGTCATTCCCGTCACAGTTGCTGATGGTCAATTTGCCGTCGTCCAGATAGCAGTTGCCGGTATCCTCATCATCATCCCCGTTTTCATGCTCAGGATAAATTTCCGTCGGTGTCTTGCCGTCGAGTTCTACCTTGATGCCATTAGCCTTGGCACCGGAGATGTTGACGGTACCGCTCTGCATCCAGAAGTATTGCTGACAATGCAGGCCGTCTTTCACGGCACCAGTGATGTTCAGCGTCAAGTTCTTCAGCTGCATATACTCCTTACAGCTGATGGCGTGGGCAGTATTGCCGGTCACATTCAGAGTGCCTTTGCCTTTTAGCTCAAAATGACCTTTGGCATAGACGCAGGCCTTCCAATTGCCGTTAGTACCGTCGGCAAGTGTGTTGGTCGTTCCATTGCCGGCATTCAGTTCGATGCGCTTGCCATTATCAATGTTGATGGCAGCACCCTCGGTATTGGTAAGCGTCAGTCCTGCCAGTTTGACAGTACATTTGTAACTGCCTTTCAACTCGAATCCTCCGTTGTCACTGTTGCCGGAGAGTTCGTAGGTGATTTCGCCCGGATTCGAATCAGCAACCGTTTCGGCCTGTACCAGAACCACGTGTGACAGCGTGCCGCTCGTACAGGTCACGAAATCCTTGAGATTATCATCGATGGTTATTGTAGCCGTTGATCCGTTGAAACTGACCTTGACAGTATTTTTTGCCGTCACAACCACACAGGTCATGACGGCAAAAATAGCTAAGAATAGTTTCTTCATTAGTTCTTATGAATTAGATACCCAGAGCTTTCTTGGCCTGATCGGCAGCAGCGTCAACAGCCTCGCCTGCCTTCTCCTTAGCAGCGTCCTTGGCATTCTCAGCAGCGTCCTTGGTAGCGTCTACAGCACCTTCGGCAGCGTCCTGAACAGCGTCAACAGCACCTTCTGCAGCATCCTTTGCACCATTGAGAGCCTGCATCAGACCGTCGACAACGGTCTCAGCGGGAGCAGCGGTCAGTGCAGCCAGAGCTGTCTGTACAGCCTCGTTCTCACCAGCGAAAGCCTTGATCTTCTCAGCATTCTCCTTCAGGAAGTCCTGAATCTTGGTCACATACTCCTTAGCCACAGCGGGGTCAGAACCGATGATATCCTTGATCTTCTCCTGGATAGCGGTCAGCACTTCATTGAACTTGCCGGCGTCCTGAGCCTCAATCTGCTCGGTCAGCTGGTTGATAGAGGCAGCTGCCTCTTCCTCAGCGTTGTAAACTACAGCCTCAACTTCGTCTGCAGGAGCCTCTGCAGTCTGAGCCTTGTTACCACATGCGGTGAAACCGATAGCACACATTGCCATCACAGCAAACATAATTTTCTTCATACTTTTTTCTTTTTAATAGTTAATAATGTGAACTTTCTTTCTCTCAAATTGTATCCCTACTATGTAGGGAAATTGATTTTCGGCAACAAATATAGGCCTTTTTTTATTAAGTTAGTATAATTATTTTGCGCTTTTTAACTTTTTTCTTAATTTTGCAGTCGTTTTCAAGATAATTAACAGTAAATGACAACATTAGAGTTCAAACCAAAGCTGTTTTCGACGTTGAAGAATTACAACCGGAAACAGCTGACGACAGATTTGCTCGCCGGCATAATTGTCGGCATCGTAGCCTTGCCGCTGGCCATCGCCTTCGGTATCGCTTCCGGCGTGACCCCTGAGAAGGGAATCATCACTGCCATCGTGGCCGGACTGATCGTTTCAGTCTTCGGTGGTTCCAAGGTTCAGATAGGTGGTCCCACGGGCGCGTTCATTATTATAATATATGGCATCATCCAGCAGTATGGCTTCGAGGGACTGACCATCGCCACGCTTCTGGCAGGTGTCTTTCTCATTATGTTCGGTGTGCTTCATCTGGGCACCATCATCAAGTATATCCCGTACCCGATAGTCGTGGGCTTCACATCTGGTATCGCCCTGACCATCTTCACCACACAGATCAAGGACCTGTTCGGACTGACGATGGCTTCCGTGCCAAGTGATTTCATCGAGAAGTGGATAGCCTATATCGGTTCGTTCCCCACCATTGACTGGTGGAGTGCAGCTGTGGGAATCGGTTCAGTCGCTGTCATCGCCCTCTGGCCGAAGATAGCCCGTTATAATAATGTGCTGAAGAAACTGCCTGGCTCGCTCATTGCCATCATCGTAATGACCGTTGGTGTGCTGCTGCTCAAGCAGTATATGGGCGTAACGGGTGTTGAGACCATCGGCGACCGTTTCAGTATCTCCAACCAGCTGCCAGGAGCGCAGGTGCCGGAGCTGACGTGGGATGTGATGAAGGGTCTTGTGGCTCCGGCCTTCACCATCGCCATCCTCGGCGCTATCGAGTCGTTATTGTCGGCAACGGTGGCAGATGGTGTCATTGGCGACCGTCACAGTTCCAACACGGAGTTGATAGCCCAGGGTTTTGCCAATCTGGCATCGCCCATCTTCGGCGGTATTCCTGCCACGGGCGCCATTGCCCGTACCATGACGAATATCAACAATGGTGGCCGTACGCCTGTGGCTGGTATCATCCATGCAGCCGTGCTGTTGCTGATATTCCTGTTCCTCATGCCGCTGGCACAATATATTCCTATGGCCTGTCTGGCAGGTGTGCTCGTCATCGTGAGCTATAACATGAGTGGCTGGCGTTCGTTTGTCAGCATCCTGAAGAATCCCAAGAGCGACGTCATCGTGCTTTGGGTCACCTTCCTGCTCACCGTTATCTTCGACCTCACCATCGCCATCGAAGTGGGACTCGTTTGCGCCTGTCTGCTCTTTATGCGTCGTATGGCAGAAACCACAGATGTTAAGGTGATCAGCGATGAGATCAATCCTGAAGAAGAGGAGAGCGACTTCCAGCTGGACAATCTCGAGCACCTTACTATTCCTGAGGGAGTAGAGGTCTACGAGATCAACGGACCTTACTTCTTCGGTGCCGGAAATAAGTTCGAGGAGATTATGGGTGCCCTGCGCCATCAGCGTCCGAAGGTGCGCATCATCCGCATGCGAAAAGTGCCCTTTGTGGATTCTACGGGTATCCATAACCTGACGAACCTTTGTCTCATGTCGCAGGCCGAAGGTATACAGGTGGTTCTTTCGGGTGTCAACGAGAAAGTACAGGCGGTGCTTCATAAGGCAGGCTTCGATGCGATGCTGGGCGAAGAAAACATCTGTTCGCACATCAACATCGCCCTCGAACGTGCGAAACAGTTGATATAAATAATAAGCCCGCTGAATCTCAGCGGGCTTTTCATTGATATCTTTTACTGCATGTCGTAGACGACTTGCATAAGTTTCTTGCCAAGTTCGTCGGCCATGTCCATCGTCGGCGCCTCGCTGTAGACGCGGATGATGGGCTCCGTGTTCGATTTGCGGAGATGTACCCAACGGTCGGCAAAGTCAATCTTCACACCGTCGATGTCGTTGACCTTCGCGCTGTTGTCCTTAGCAAACATCTCCTTTACCTTAGCGAGAATGGCATCGACATCGGTATCCGGAGTAAGGTCGATGCGGTTCTTTGCAATCTGATAGTCGGGGAAGGTGGCACGCAGTTCGCTGGCGGTACAGCCTTTCTGTGCCAATGACGACAGGAAGAGCACGATGCCTACGAGTGCGTCGCGACCATAATGGCTCTCAGGGTAGATGACACCGCCGTTGCCCTCGCCGCCGATGACGGCACCTACCTCCTTCATCTTGGTGGTGACATTGACCTCACCAACGGCAGCGGCATGATACTGGCCGCCGTATTTTTCGGTGACATCGCGCAATGCGCGGGTAGAGGAGAGATTTGAGACAGTGGTCAGAGTACCCGGGGTGTTTTTACTCAGATTACTCAGGACATAATCGGCCACAGAGACAAGGGTATATTCCTCGCCGAACATGGTGCCGTCTTCGCAGATAAAGGCC
The DNA here is from genome assembly GCA_016290175.1 of Prevotella sp. GTDB lineage: Bacteria > Bacteroidota > Bacteroidia > Bacteroidales > Bacteroidaceae > Prevotella. The sequence goes on from JAEETD010000053.1 coordinate 5,062, forward strand.
AGACGGTCGACATCGGGGTCGACGACGATGCCCAGATCAAAGCCACCCTGACGCATTTTTTCCATGATGCCGTGCAGATTCTTCTCCAGCGGCTCGGGGTTATGGGCGAAGTCGCCTGTGCAGGCGCCGTTGAGTATTTGGTATTCCACATCGAGAGCCTCGAAGAGTTTTGGAAGGATGATGCCTCCTACGCTGTTGATGGTATCCACGCAGACGCGGAACTTACGGCTCTTGATGGCATTGAGATCAGCGAGTTTCAACTGAAGCACGCTGTCAATATGGCGCTGGTCAAAAGAAAAGTCCTCAGTATATTGGCCCAGCTGGTCGACCTCTGCATAGTTGAAGTCTTCGCGGGCAGCGATATCAAGCACTTCTGCACCGTCGGCAGCGGTCAGGAACTCACCCTCGCCGTTAAGCAGTTTCAGAGCGTTCCACTGACGGGGGTTGTGTGAAGCGGTGATGATGATACCGCCGTCGGCCTGAGCCATACGGACAGCCAGTTCTGTAGTAGGCGTTGTGGCATAGCCGATATTGATGACGTCGCAGCCACAACCCATGAGGGTACCACAGACCACGTTCTTCACCATCTCGCCGGATATACGGCCATCGCGGCCCACGACGATCTTCAGGCCGGATTGTCCGGTTTTTCTGGACATGAATGTGGCGTAGGCGGTAGTGAACTTAACGATGTCCAATGGATTGAGTGTATCGCCAGTGCGTCCGCCAATTGTACCGCGGATGCCGGAAATAGATTTGATAAGTGTCATTGTCTGATATAAATTATAAAAAACCGTTATGCTTCTTTTTCGTAAGTTATCTCATAATAATATGGCAGCACATCCTGCGCGGCGATGGTATGTCCCTGACTATGCGGAACGATCAGACGAACCTTGGCCTTCTCGTCGGTGAAGTTCTTGGGACGCCCCACCTTGATATAGGAGAAGGGTACAAGCCAGCCAGCGGGGACGGAGGCAGAGCCATAGACAGAGATCATGATGCCCTGGGTGAAGGAACCGGAGAAGGTTCCGCTGGTATTTGTGACACGCATGACATCAACACGGGCGGCGTAGATGTCAGTATTGTTGCGTAGTGTCGCGGAGTCGCCCTCGATGTTGAACTCCCTGAAACGGCAGCAGATGTTGGCCGTCTCACCATCCTTGAGCTTCTCGCCACAGCCAGGACGGGCTATCTGCATGTAAACACCGCTCTTGTTGAGCTTGACAAACTCGTTGCGGGCGGTATCTGTGGTATAGCCTTGAAGTATGAACTGGTCCTCATCGATCACAACTATCTGGTAATCGGAAATGAACTTGGAGATGGCATTGCGCTCCTTCTCCTTCTTGTCGCCATAGGTCTCATAGTCGTTACAGCTGGCGAGAACGGCTAAGGCTGCGATGCATATAAATAATAGTTTCTTCATTTCGTTATCACGTTATTTCAGTTTGTCGCTAAAAGCTTCAATGGCTTTGCGGGTGATCTCGACAGCTTCGTCGAGGGAACACTGCAGTCGGCCACCAGAGGCATTCAGGTGCCCACCGCCATTAAAGAACTGTTCGGCCATCTCGTTGCAGGGGAAGTCGTCGATGGAACGCAGACTCACCCATATGACCTTATCCTTCTCTGTGTCCTCGCGCAGCGAAACTGACAGCTTCAGGCCCTTGATCTGCTGGGGGATATTGACGAGTCCCTCAGCATCGCCCTTGATGAAATTGAAACGCTTCTGTTCTTCCCTGGAGATGGTGTAGAACGAGGCGTGGTATTCGGGCAGATAGACCAGTTTCTCATACATCACAAAACCCATCAGTCGGAGACGGTTCTCAGAATAATTGTGATAGACATTACGATAGATGCGGTCTTTGTCGATGCGCTTGGTGAGCAGCTGGGAAATGATAAAGAATATTTCCGGACGCGTGGAAGCGAAGGTAAAGCCGCCGGTATCGGTCATCATGCCGCAGTAGATGGGAACGGCAAAGTGCTTAGTCTGTTTCTCGAACAGTCCGAGTTGCCACACGATGCGGAAGACGATTTCGCAGGTGCTGCAGGTCTCAGTGTGAGAGATGGTGAGCTCGGCAGGCACATCAGGATTGAGATGATGGTCGATGAGCACGATGACGGCTGGGGTCCTGAGCAGGGCGGGCTCCATCTCATCAACACGACTCGGCGTGTTGAAGTCGAGACAGAACACGAGATCGGCAATCTGCAGAAGCAGATCACAGCGCTCTGGATTCTTGTCGTAGCGGATGATCTTCTCGGTGTTGGGTAACCAATGCAGAAAGTCAGGGTACTGATCAGGCACAATCACTGTCGGTTCCTTGCCCATGCTACGGAGGAATTCTGCCCATCCGAGGCAAGAGCCGATGGCATCGCCGTCGGGACTGCGATGACAGGTAATGACGATGTTCTGACTTGTTGCAATCAGATCACTGAGGCGGCTGCACTCTTGGGGAGTGAGGATGTCGATATTCATTTAAAACAGTTTGCTGGGATAGACGCCCTCGTCGACGAGCTGCTGGATGCGGGCTACAGTGCCCTCGCGGTCAGCAGCATAGGTGACGCCAAACCATTTCGAAGTGGTGTCGAGCACCTCCACCGTTGCGGTCTTCTCTACGATGAGCTTGTTGACCATCAAAGGAATGAAGAACTCTGCCTTGAGGTTCTCCATGTTCTTCGGGTCGCTGAGGAACTCCTTGAAATAGGCTTCAGAGTACTCGAAGTAGTCAGGAGTGAAGCCCCACATGTTCATAGAAACGGGGGTGTTATCGTCGACAACGACCCACTGACCCTGTTCGTCCTTATAGCGGATGGGTTCGCTGGCAGCACCTGCATTGGAGCCATCAGCAGCGCAACGCACGATCTCTGTACGCTCCACAACAGTAGTGAGGTGTTCCTGTGCATCCTTCGAGCAGATGCCACGGGCAACGGTGCCGTTCTCAGACAACGTGTTACCAACACGGAATCCTACCATCGCATACTGGTTCCTGGCACCCTCGGGCAAATTGGCAAGATACTTGCCGATGACCATAAAGGCATCGCGGTTGTAGAAATCATCGCAGTTGATGACACAAAAGGGCTCCTTAATCACGTCCTTACCCATCAGTACGGCGTGGTTGGTACCCCAGGGCTTCTGACGGCCTTCAGGTACACTAAAGCCTTCGGGCAGGGAGTCGAGGCCCTGAAAACAGAGCTCGCAGGGGATATGTCCCTCGTATTTTGAAAGGATCTGCGTACGGAATTGTTCTTCGAAGTCTTTACGGATGACCCATACGATCTTGCCGAATCCGGCCTGGATGGCATCGTAGATACTATAGTCCATGATGGTTTCGCCGTTGGGGCCCAGACCATCGAGCTGTTTCAAGCCTCCGTAGCGGCTTCCCATGCCTGCTGCAAGCAGAAAAAGAGTTGGTTTCATATACGTATTTTTTTGATATTTTACTAATTTGGCTGCAAAGATACGAATTTTTGGCGAATAGTGAAAAGTGAATAGTGAAGAATTTACTATCGCTCTACATTTATTAACTATTCACTATTCACTATTCACTCTCTAGAATGGGTAGCCAATGGCGAAGTGGAGGGTTTGCATGTCCTTGAAGCTGCCAACATTGAAATAGCCGGTGCGTGTAAAGGAAAATTCCGGATTGTGGATGGCAAAGCCCCAGTCCAGACGGATGACGAGGAATCCTAGGTCATAGCGCAGGCCGATGCCCGTGCCGATGGCGATGTCTTCGAAGAAACGTGATGGCTTGTATTTCATCAGATCTACCCACCAGAGCGTGAAATCTAAATCTTCGGCCATCTCATCTGCTTTTTGGGGATCTGTTTCATACATCTTTTCTATGTTTGCCTGTTCCTCGCTGTAGTCGGGGTCTTTCAACTTCCATGTGTTCCCGATATCGATGAAAACTGCTCCATGGAGATTTCCGAAGAGGGGCTGTCGGTATTCGAGGTTGGCAACGAACTTGAGTTCACCGTTGCGAACCAGATAGGACATCTGACGGTCACGGATTCCTGCCATTGTGAGTCGTCCAGGACCGACCTCACGAACGGGGAAGGCTCGGATGCTATTGGCACCTCCGGCATAGAACATCTCGGTGAAGGGCGACTCAGCACTGTTGCCATAACTGAAGATGGCACCAGCATTGACATGTCCCACAAGCGAAGAATAGGTCCCGATGCTCCAGGTCTTAGTGAAATCGGTCTCCAGACGGATGAACTGTGAGTAGGGATTCTTGAACAGAGTCTTGTTCTTTTCGTTGAAACTATGCCCGCCGAGGCGGTTGTAGAGCGAGACGATGTTGCCAGCCTCTTCGACGGTCGTTTCCCAGCGGATGGGGTTGCGGTAGTTGGAAGGGCTGGTGTAAGTGTAGGTATAGCGCATCTTGGGAATGAACCTGTCACCCATCGTAGCCATGATATAGTAGTTGCTGTCGGCATACTGCTCAAATTTCTCAGTGAAGCTGTTCATGTACTGATAGTTGATGGTGAGGGGCGAGAACTCATGGCGGCTGTTTGCTGAGGTCTGCCAACGATAGGTCCATTCGCCTGAGACGATGTGCATCTTATAATAGTCTGGGCGACGTATGACATCTGTTGAAACTTTGGCATACGTGGTGGGTGCTGCATAGAAACGGCGGGGTCTGGGTCGCCCGTCCTTATCCCTGCGGATACGGTCGCTGTTGTAGAAAGGAGCGATGATGCGCGGGAACTCGAGGGAGGCCTCGGCACCATATTGGAAGGTGTTCATTTCTGAACCGGCTCCATTCTGCCACTCGTTGGAGCCATGCAGGCTGATGTCGAGTTTCTCGCCTCCCTTGAAGGCGTTGCGCTTGGTGAAACCGATCTTTACCTGAGGACCCCAGCGGCCAATGGTGCGGCCGATGACATCCATGCCGAAATAGAAGTCGTAGGGTTTGTCGAATACGCAATTGAGCGTGAGATCGAGGGAGTCTGTACCCGTGCGAGGAGTAAAGAGGAAATCGGTGGAGCTGAACACGCCTGTGGCATTGATCTTGCTGACACTCTTCTGGTAGTTTTCCAGACTGAACGGCTGGCGTGGACGAAGGGCGAGGTCTTTCAGAATGGTACGCGGACTGATGGGTGAGCTCTTGCCATTATAATGGATGGTAAGATGCCGACGCTGGATGGAGTCGTTGAGCGTCTCACGGGCTGTCTTGCGGAATTGCACGTCGATATGGCCGATATACCACTTCTTCAGCGTTTCCTCAGAGAGTCCGTCAACCATCTGCAATCGGAGTTGGGTCTTGTTGGGTACGGCAATGGTGTCAGCGAAATAGGTGGTGTAGTTTGGGGTGAAATAATAATAGCCGTTGTTGCGGAAGAGAGTGCTGATGCGACTGCGCTCGCTGTCGAGGGCAGATACGCTGAAGGGACTGCCTTTAGGGATGAGTGTTTCCTCACGGGTGGAGTCGATGAGCTGTTGTAGCGAGTCGGTAAAACCGGTATATGCCAGAGAGTCGACAGTAAAGAGCGAGTCGAGTCTGACCGTATAACGGAGCTTGCTCTTCTTGGGATTCTTCAGTGGTACGGGCTCATAGGTAACCTCACCACGGAAATAGCCGTTGTTGCGTAGTACCGATGTGGCCACAGAGGCACGCAGGGCCGGATTCACCTGGCTCATCAGTACGGGGGCCTTACCAAACGATTTAGTCATCCATTTGGCGAACTTGGATTCTTTCGAACCGAAAGTGTTATAGACCCAGAGACGCCACGACCAGGGTGCAGCGTAATAGCTGCTGAAGAAGAGCGAGCCATTTGGAATGGTGGCGAGAGCGGCTTCTATTTCTTCCTTCATCGTTTCCTTCTGGTCTTCGAGGGCCTTGTTCTCAGGTAGGCTGCTGTCTTCCTCATCGATATAGACAATCTCTTTCAGACCCCTGAATAGCTGGTCGTCTTCAGGGATGTTCTTCGTGAGCGAACAGGAAGAGAGGAAAAAAGAGGAAGACAAAAGAAGATAGAGGGAGATGGATGACAATACTTTTGCCATCGCCAGGTTTAAAAGACTTGAGATTTGCCTGCAATCTTCTTTTAGCTTCCTGTATCTTTTTCTATCTTCTCTCATTTTCATTTCGATTTACCTTTATACTGTCGGTTGTCGTACTGTCGCGACGCCATGTCTGTCCTGGCTGCAGCGGTGTGGTGATTCTCCGCATGGGCTGCTCTTCTTTCTTCCAGAACTGGAAGATGTCCCAGAAGTTACTGAGTTTACGTCGCCACAAAAAACCACCGCCATACATATTGGTATAGCCGTCGAGCCAGTCGTAGACATTCTGCTGATAGAAGAGCTTGGCATTCATCGTACCGCTCTGGTTCATGCGATACTCCATCGAGACATTGTCGAAGAACGACTGCTTTTGACCCTGAGGACTGTTGGCGCCTGAGGAGACTACACCACCGATCTCAATCTTCAATCGGTTATTGAGGAATCGCTTGGCGAACTTGAAGGAGTAGTCGGTCTGCATGGAGCCTGTGGCATCAGTGGTATTGTCGATGCCTACGCTGAGGTCGAGGGTTTTCAGGGCAGAACCGGCGATGTTGTTGATCTCGCTCTGGAGGAACGAACTGAGGGCAGCATTCATCGAGAAACCGCTGGTGTTGGAGTCGGCCAGATACATGCCTGTGGTGAGCATGGCCACTGCCACCTTTGAGCGTTCTTCGGCACCCATGCTGTTAAGGTCGCCATTGATGATATTATCCTCAGGTGCCTCGATGATGAACTGCACTCCCATATTATTGAGCGTCTGGGTGATGATGACACCACACTCGAAGGCCACCACACGCGGATTCCCCTCACCGCCGACGGAAGCTTTGAGGTGTTCTGTGGCCGTGATGTTCAGTTTGGGGTCCATAGCATCGCCTGTAAACTCTACATAACTGCCGTCCTTGATGGTAAAGGTCTTCAGCGGAATCACAGGCAACGAATATTTCATCTCACCTCTGCTCAGGGTGTAGCGGCCTGTGAGGTTGATGCCTTCATGGTTGTATTTCATACGGAGGTCACCACTGCCTATGAGATCGATGTAGTTGGTCTGTTCGACATTGAGGTCGCAGACAATATGCGCTCCTTGTGCCACGGAGATGGTAAGATCGGCGTTAAGTCCTGTGGGTACTGGCTTGACGACAATGGTCTGGGTGGAGTCGCTGAAATCGGTGAACTTCACCAGCTCATCAAGACGGTTGTCTGTGGAGAGGGGCGAGTCGAGGAGCATGTAGGTCATGTCTGTGGAACTGAGTACATCGAGCCGGCCTCGCATATCCAACTGCTCCAACGGTCCCTGCATGCGTGCCACGAAATTCACATAAGCCTTACCGAAGGCGATGCTCTTGGCCTCCTGTTTCGAGTTGATCAGCAGCAGGTTACGGGCTCGCATTCGCATATCCATCGTGATACGGTCCATATCGGAGAAATCGATATTTCCCATCATGTTGATAGGCTCGTCGTTGTAGGCGTAAAGTCCGAAGTTCTCGAGCAGCAGACGGGAATCGATGACACGCACGGGGTCGTTGTCAAAACGCATGCGGATGCCGTAGGGCAGACTTACCAGATAGGCTTCCTCCACATACAGCTCACCATCGACCTTCGGATGTCTCAGGGTACCCTTGATGGCGAGTTCACCTTCTGCAAAACCCTCAAGACCCACAATCTGATCTTCGATGAATCCGTTGACGAGCGACAGTGGGAAGCGGGTCATGTTGAATGTGGCATCAATCTGTCCCTCGTCCTTGTTCTGATAGTTCCCGCTCAAGGTGCCGAACTCCTCATCGTTGAGCATGAGGTGGGCCTCGATGGCATGGGTGTCATCCTCCTTCATCAGATATACCAGCTCGGTGCTGATATTGCCGATGGGGGCTCCCTCATAGGTCATGTCCTGTACGGCCATATCAGAGACCACGGAGAATTTCTCGTTTTGGTCTTGCAGGATATGGTAGTCGCCATTGAGCTTGCCGGTGATCTTCGGCAGATAGGGTATCACGGAGGTGATTTCACCCAGATCGATACGATTGCACGATAGGGTCAGATCCTGCAGCATTGTGGAGTCCTGGTTCTCTGTATAGAGCTTCAGACCGGTCCTATCGTCGGAAATGAGGTCTACCTTGGCTTGTATCTTCTTGTTGTTACCCAGGAAGATGAAGTTGTCCTTGTTCAGGTTGAATTCCTTGTAACCCACCGTCGGACGGTCAGGCATCAGTTTGAAACGGATACCGCCATCTTCCATTTCTGCGGTGGCACCGATTCTGACGCCCATTTTACCATCCTTGTCATAGTAGCGTAATCCTGCCAGGGCACCGTGCTCATGTACATGGCCGTCGATGAGGGCATTGAACACGAACTGCGGGTTCCTGCGGTTGTTGCGCACTTGTCCCTGATAGGTGAGGCGGTCACCCTTCTGTGTCAGGTTCAGATGGATGGTGTCTATGCGGGTGCTGTCATAGTTCAGCGAATAGAGGTGGGCTGAACCGTTGATGCCTGTCTCTGGCGACAAGTTCAGATCAATCAGAAGATCCTTGAAGTCTATCTCCTGCGTCTTCAGCAGATTGGCAATGGGGTTGTCGCGTTTGCTCTCCACATGGAGTTTCATCGTGGGCAGCAGGCGTTTGATGGCGGGCTGGTCAATCACCTTGTCTTCGAATTGGGAGAACACGGAGTCGGTGATGGTGGTCAGCTGTTTCAATACCCGTTCGTAGTTGCCTTGGGCATCGAGCTTCACGATGAAGTCACCGCTCTGCATCCTGGCATAGGTGGTGTCGCGATTGGTCTTCAGCAACAGCCCTACCTTCGTGGGATTGTAGGTGTTCTTCTCGTCCTTGATGCTGATATTGTCAATCAGACCACTGATATAGTGAGTATCCTTCAGGTTGGATTTGATACTCAGATCACCGATCATTCCAATGGTAAGGGGCTTGTCCGTCATGCGCATCTGGAAAAGGTCGGCCTTGGAGAGGTCGGCACAGAGCTGGGCCTCAATGGTATGATCTTTGGAGAGGGCGGGTGCTAACAACATATCTGCGGTGATGTCGCCAGTGAAGAGGGCATTATGTCCTGTGATGGTGGCATGGGTACGTCCGTTGCTGATAGTGGCCTTTGCAGTCATATTGTTCAGGTTCCAGCTGCCGTATTGCAGTTGTTGGAGGGTGGCGTCGGCAGTCAGACGTGTATTCTTGGAGAGGATATCCGTGCCATAACCCTTGGCGGAGATATCAGCAGACAGGTTGTAGAGGGAGTCCTTCGGCATGAAGTGATGCAGGTTCAGGTTCTTGATGCCGATGTCTGCGTCGTAGCTTATCTGGCAGGCCATCATTTCTCCCTTGGCATTCTGCGGAATGGTGGCATTGCCCTTCAGTTTCACCGTTCCCTGACCTTCTCGGGCGATGAGGTCGGCAGTGTATCGTGGACCGTTGGCTTTCAGCGTACCGTCGAGGGTGATGCCGTTGGGGATGCGGTAGTCTTTCATCGTCTTGGGGTCGAGCAGGGTTGTGACAAAGCCGATATCCTGTGTCTTTGCACTCATCTTCAGATCGGCCTGCAACTTTGACATATCTGTCAGGTGTCCTACTGTACCGTTGGCTGAGAGATGGAAGGCTGTGGGCAGATTGATGTCAAGCCCTGTGAATTCCAGCTGTTGCATATTGCCGTTCAGCGAACCCTTGATGGCTATGGGATGGTTCGGATATCTGCGGATAAACGATGGCGGCATATCGCCTAGCAACTTCATCAGGTCTTGCTTGCCCAGCTGTGTATTCAGCCGTACCCTCATCTTGCCAGGATTCCGTTCGTCAAAGGCGTTGAAGTCCATATCCACCTCGGTATAGATGTCCGAATCGGGCGTCCTGAGGCTGAGGGCGGGTATCTGCACCTTGTTGAAGGCAGAATCGAATTTTATGCCACCTTCCAGCTTGGCGATTTCTATGCCACATTTCTCCTTGAAACTCGTTTTGTGGACGTAGAATGAGGTGCCTTGCGGTGTGTAGCTGATGGAGTCGATGCCGAGGTAGATGTATGAGAGGGCGATATGGTTGGCGTCAAAGCCTGGTGCACTGGGCTCAAAACGGTTGTCATAATTCAGCTTTCCGTCGTCCCATCTGAGGCTGCTCACCTTGTAGATGCTCTTTCCGAGGTCGATGTCGGCTTCCTTGGCGACGGCATGTCCCATATAAGCGTCGATGTGGAGGGTGTCACCTGGCAGGTGAATGGCCACACGGCTCTGATGGATGCTGAGGCTGTCGGCATTGATGATCCATTTGTTGTCTGAGGTGGTGGTATCCACTGCGGCTGTGTCCGACAACTGAATGTCGAGGTCTGCTTTGACCAGCCGGGCACCGTTCACTTCCACCGTCTCCTTGTCCAGGTCGATACCCTTCGACGACAGACAGAGTTCCTTCATCTGCCCCTTGATACGCAGGTCGCTGATGAATCCGTTGGTGTTGAGCTTGGTCTCCCGCATTGAGAGTTCGTCGATGACCACATGCTTATTCAGCAATGGCCGTAGCTGGATGTTGGCTGTCAGGTGGCCGATGTCGGCAATGGTGTCTGTGACGTTCTTGAGTGAGTCGTTCGGATGCAGCATGCGGAAATCGTCGATGCCGAGGTCGAAGGGCCATTCCAGATTGACGTGTCCCACGGTGATCTCCATGCCTGTCTTGTCTGAAGCTATGGCCGCTACTTTCTTCACCGCCCAGTTCTGAACGGGTGGCAGGTAGAGTAGTGCGGCTAGTATGAAAAACAGCAGAATGGGCGTCAAAACCGCTATCGCCATCCACTTCAGCACTTTCTTCACTTCTTACATCTTACATCATCCATCTTACATCTTACATCATCCATCTTACATCTTACATCTTACATCTTACATCTTACATCATCCATCTTACATCTTACATCTTACATCTTCCTTCGTCCAAGGCCCGCCAGAGGTTGTCGTCGGGTAGGGGAGCCTCGGCGATAATCGTCTCCTTGGATACAGGATGCACGAACTCCACCCGTCGCGACAGCAGTGAGATGCTGCCATCGGGATTGCTTCGTGGGGCACCGTATTTCAGGTCACCCTTGATAGGACAACCCATCGCAGCCAGCTGACAACGGATCTGATGGTGCCTGCCTGTCATGAGGTTCACTTCGAGCAAGGAATAGTTATCGCTTTGGCTGAGCACACGGTATTTCAGGATGGCCTTTTTGGCGTTTGGCTTCTCCTGATCGTAAGCATACGATTTGTTCTGCTTCTCATTCCTCACCAGCCAATGCTCCAGAGTCTGCCAGTCTTGTGTGGCGGCAGCAAATTTTTCACTTCTCACTATCGCCCAATACGTCTTATGCACCTCTCCTTCGGCAAACATCTTGTTCAGCCTGCTCAGTGCCTTCGAGGTACGTGCGAACACCACCAACCCCGATACGGGCCTGTCCAGCCGATGCACCACACCCAGGAAGACGGCCCCGGGCTTGGCATATTTCTCTTTGATATAGTCCTTGACAATATCAGAAAGGGGGCGATCGCCAGTCTTGTCGCCCTGTACGATCTCCCCGCTCTTTTTGTTAACGATGATGATATGGTTGTCCTCGTAGATGACTTCCATAATGGTCAATGTTCAATGTTCAATGGTCAATGGTCACTGAACTACATGTTCATTCCGCCATCCACCTGGATCACCTGTCCGCTCACATAGCTCGACATGTCTGATGCAAGGAAGGTGGCAACATTGGCGATGTCTTCCACCTGACCACCACGGCGGAGAGGTATCTTCTGCTTCCACTGCTCGCGAACCTCATCGGGAAGGGCTGCTGTCATAGCTGTCTCGATGAAACCGGGGGCGATGGCATTGGCACGGATACCCTTCGGACCCATCTCCTGACCGATTGACTTGGCCAGTGCAATCAGACCGGCTTTCGAGGCTGCATAGTTAGCCTGGCCGGCATTACCATGAACACCTACCACTGAGGCCATGTTGATGATAGAACCGCCACGCTGACGCATCATCACAGGCACGCAGGCATGGATGAAATTGAATGCCGACTTCAGGTTGACGGCGATGACGGCATCCCACTGCTGCTCTGTCATACGCAGCATCAGGCCGTCCTTTGTGATACCGGCATTGTTCACCAGGATATCGATGCTTCCGAACTCTTCCTTCACGGCTTTTACCACTTCCTCGGTCTGGGCGAAGTCGGCTGCATTCGAGGCATAGCTCTTGGCCTTCACGCCCTTGGCGGCGATTTCATTCTCTGTCTCAAGATTCACTTCGAGGTCGGTGAATGCAATGTTGGCGCCTTCTTCGGCGAACTTCAGTGCGATAGCTTTTCCGATACCGCGTGCAGCACCTGTAATCAGGGCTGTCTTACCTTCTAATAATCCCATAATACTTTTAATATAATGTGTTAATACTATTCACTTTTCACTTTTCACTTCCTCTGTATCTTTCCCAGGGCACCATATACCACTTTCGCCACCTGCGGCTTGGTATCCTCTTCCTTCATGCCGTGGGCGATACGGCCATAGATGTAAGGCACCTCGAGGCCCTTGATACAATAGTGGGTGATGTCGGCCACCAGGTCGATATTGTCAATATCAAACTCGCCGTCTTCCTTACCCTCGTTATAGACCTTGCGGAACAATTCGATCTCCGCGTCGTCGAAACGTTTACGTACTTTTTCTACCATCCAGATGTTGCGGAAGAACTCTGCACGGAGGTTTCCGTTTCTGACCACTGTCTCACGGATCATACTCAGATGGGTGTAGATCAGTTCGATGATTTTGTCCTGAGGACGGATCTTGCGTGCGGCCACCTCATCGAGCTTGTCGCTCAGGCGTTCCAACTCGCCTTCGATGACGGCATAATAGATCTCTTCCTTCGATTTGAAATAGGTGTAGAGCGTGCGTCTGCCCTTACCCGACTGGGTGGCAATGTCGTTCATCGTGGTGTTCTCCAGTCCGTTTTTGGCAAACAGCTGACGGGCCACGTCTACGAGTCTTTGTTTGGTCTTTGATATTGACATAACTGCTTCCTCCTTGGTTTATGCAAAATTGCACACATTCATTCTGTGTGCAAAATTACGATTTTCCTTTTAAATACGCAAGAAAATCACAAGGAAATGTGCAGAAAAATGCGTTTTTTCAAAAAAGTGGCATAATTTTTTTGGTATTTCGAAAAAAAGTAGTACCTTTGCAGCCGATTTCGAAAAATCAACATCGCGGAGTGGAGCAGTTGGTAGCTCGCCAGGCTCATAACCTGGAGGTCGCACGTTCGAATCCTGCCTCCGCAACTCAGAGAGAGAATGCAGGCTGAAAGGCTTGCATTTTTTCGTATGCATACAAGTCGTCCGATACAAAATAAAATATCCGATCGTCAGGTTTTATCCTTGACAATCGGATTATCAGTCTTGCAAATAGTTTCGTTTTCCAAACGATCGCGAAGTGTTATGTATCCTTATTTCATACGGGCGAGCACCTTCTTGTAATAGCGGTTGGTGGCTCTTGTCGTGTACTTGATACCTCCGTTCCACAATCGGATTGCTTTCTCGATGTCGTTCTCGGGGTTGTAGTACTTCTGGATAATAAGGAACATCTCCTTCGATTTAGCTACGCTGTAGCGATCGGCCATGGTGTAGCGCTTCTTACTCTTCTGCTTTTTCAGAATGTCATTGCAATCCTTCACAAGAATCGGAGTAATCTGCATAGCACCTACTGAGTTTCCGCTCACGGCATTGGGATTTCCTTCGCTTTCTACTTGAATAATCGCATCCATTACTGGATTCCAGTCGACGCCTGATGTTTTTGTAGTACTCTTAGCATTATTGCCTCCAGCTGAGGCCGTCAGTGCAATGGTCAAGGTCATCAGGCTCACACTTACTTTCTTAATAAAATGAATCATATCTCTATACTTTAGGCGGCAGTCTCGTCACGAGATAATACCGCGTTATCCTTTAGATTTTCTTCTTCAAAATGCCCGACTTCACGTCGTTTTCGGATGCAAAGTTAAAGATAATCAGCGAGTTAGACAAGTTTTTTTAGATTTTTTAAGATTATTGTGTGCGCACAACAATCCATTTTCGTGCCTCAAAAGGCATGTTTTTCAGTCCAGATCCACCACCGTAATGCCTGCTCCGCCGAACTGCACATGCTCGTCGCGGAAGTGCGAAACATTAGGTATTGTGGCCAGGTATTGGCGTATCAATTGGCGCAGGATACCACTACCCGTGCCATGAAGAATTCTCACCCTCGATACGCCCACGAGGATGGCATCGTCGATATAATAAGTGATGGCATTGATGGCTTCGTCGCCACGCATGCCACGCACGTCGATATCTTGTTTGAAGTTCAGTTTACGGTTGTCAATCACGTCGCGGGTGTCTTTCGAGGCATTGCCGTAGGCCCCTGCGATCGAGGCATTCCTCTCCTCCTGTTTCGTGGCCTGCTGCTTGGGCATCTCCGCATGCTCCAGCCGCTCGGCTCGCATCTTGGTCTTCATACCGCCGAAGACCACCGTGGCCATCTTGCCGTCGATGCTCTCCACAGTGCCCACACTCGTCAGGCCCTTGATCCTCACCGTATCGCCCACTGCGATCGGCGCCTCTCTGGTTTCCCTGGCCTGGCTAGATTGGCTAGATTGGCTGGCCTGGCTGGAATTGGCCTTCTCGGCCTTCTCCTGCTTTCTTTTCTCCCTGCGCTCCTTGCGCTCCTGCAGCTGGCGTATCTTCTTCTCGATCATCTCGTCGTTGGCACGGGTGTCGATGGTGTCGAGCTCTTCCTTAAAAGCGTTCAGCTCCTCGCGGGCCAGCCGGGTGCGTTCCTTCTCGGCCTGGGCCTCACGTATCTCGCGTATCACGTTCTCTATCTTCTTGTTGCTCTCGCGCAGCAGTTCCTCGGCCTCTTCCTTGGCCTTGCGGAGTATCTCCTTGCGCTGGCGCTCTATCTCCGAGAGCTCGTCCTCATAACGGGTGATCTTGTGTTCCAGCGATTTCTCGTGCTGGTGGATGGTCTGTCGCTTGCCCTCCCAGTAACGCTTGTCGCGCACGATGTCCTGCAGATACTTGTCGCTCTGGATATACTCCGAGCCCACGATGTCCGAGGCGTCCTTGATCACCTCCTCGGGCAGTCCTGTCTTGCGTGCTATCTCGATGGCGAAGCTCGAGCCGGGCTGACCTATTGACAGCTGGAACAGGGCCTGCATCTGACCCCGGTCGTAGAGCATCGCTCCGTTTACCACTCCCTCGTGATCCTCTGCAAAGTGCTTCAGGTTCTGATAGTGGGTGGTGATCACGCCGAAGGTCTTCTTCATCCACAACTGCTTCAGCACGGCCTCTGCGATGGCTCCGCCGATGGTGGGCTCCGTACCGCCTCCGAACTCGTCTATTAATAATAAGGTACGGGCATTGGCCTGCTTCATCATGTTCTTCATGTTCAGCAGGTGCGAGGAATAGGTCGAGAGGTCGTTCTCTATGCTCTGCTCGTCGCCGATGTCGATCATGATGTTGTCGAACATGCCCGTGGTCGAGCGGTCGCCGATGGGGATGGCTAGTCCGCATTGCAGCATATACTGCAGCAGCCCCACCGTCTTCAGGCACACCGACTTTCCGCCCGCATTCGGACCGCTGATAATCAGCAGCCTTTTCTCCTGGGTGAGGATGATGTCGAGGGGTATGGCCTTTTTCCCTTGCTTCTCCAATGACAGTTGCAGCAGCGGGTGTATGGCCCTGATCCAGTCCAGATGGGGCACGGCCTTCACTTCGGGCTCGAAGGCCTTCGTCAGCTTGGCCAGCTCGGTCTTGGCGTAGATCAGGTCTATCTGTGCCAGGAACTC
>JAEETD010000122.1 GCA_016290175.1 Prevotella sp.
GTCGGAGCGCATGCGCTCTATGACTGCGTCGAGTTCCGTTGAAACAGGTGAGCGGAACTCTCCGCCTTTGGTTCTGATCTTTGTTATTTTCATACGATTGCGTGGTTTTTGATTTGAATGCAAAGATACAAAAAAATAACGAGGAATCCAAGAGTTTCTTTAAGTTTTTTCAATAAAAAGATGCTTTTCGTTACTTCTGACATATCGCTTCGTCATTGATACTGAGCCTCCGTTGTTGGATACTAGGTTCCAAATCGGTGCAGATGCCTATGTAACAAGGTGCAAGAGGGGAGGTAACAGGGAAAGAGTCGGGGGGTATCAGTCTTACGCGCCCACGCAAAGATGTTTGCGCGTCTACGCAAAACACCTTGCGCACGTACGCAAAATGGAGAGCCACAAAATTCTTAGGTGCAGGATAGTAGCAGGGTAATAGTGGAATAAATGTCATATCCTGCACCTGAAACATCACTGAATATCAATCGTTTATGAAGATTATAGCGGGGATAGCTGGGTTAAATCAGATTTCAGTATAGATATACTCCTGTCCACGCTTTGTTTTCAGCAGTTTGGGGTTCTCGCCTTTTGTCCATTCGTTGAGTTGCTTCCGGGCTGAATAATAAGTCAGACCAGTATGGTATCTGAAGAGGGTAACGGTGACATAGCCGTTAAACTTACGGAGACACTCCTGCAGCTTCGCCTCCAGCTTTTCAGGATTCGCCAGGACCTCCTGTACATTGGTTTTCTCAGTCAGGCGGAAACCGTCGAGCCACTTTTCCACAGATTTGTGCCAGAGTTTTCCGGAGTTGTATTCTACTCCGTCGAAATGCACATCGCTGCCTTTCACATCATCCGGGTCTGTTATCTCGCGGCCCACCTTCAGTCTTGGGGCAAACGATCCGATGGGCGTCTCTATCCGATAGCCCAGCGACAGATAGAATCCCGTAGCCTGAAGAAAGGCCTCGAAGGCCCTTGTCAGTTCGAAGGGTCTCAGACCATAATATTTCGAACAATACTCGTCGAGTCCCTTGATTGTGACTTTCTGTCCACTCAACGGACGAGGGTAATACAATATCTTTCCGTTCTTTCCCTTTGCTGGTGTCGGATGCATCTCAAACGGCATCCCGTCTTTTTTCTTTGGCATATCGCGTTCCTTGTTTACTTTCGCTGCAAAGTTACGACTTTTTCGTGAAATGATTGCGAGTTTCAGAAAATAATGTGTATCTTTGCATCCGATATACGAATCGACACAGGCTAAATGATAAATAATGAAGCAGAAGAAGACTATTGCCGCCATGCTGACGATGATGCTGACGGCTGTTCCATCAGGAGAAATGTATGCAAATAATCTGGCAGACTCGCTGACTCTTCAGGAAGTGGTGGTGACTGGCACCAGGAACGCTACTGATGTGCGCCACCTGCCTATGACGGTGACGGTGATCGGACGCGACATGCTGACGGCTGAGCACCAGACGAGCGTATTGCCGACGGTGATGCGTGAAGTGCCCGGACTGTTTGTCACCTCCCGCTCGATGATGGGCTATGGCGTTTCGACGGGTGCTGCTGGTGGTATCAACCTGCGTGGTATCACGGGTGGTGCAGGCCAGCTGATGGTGCTTATCGATGGACATCCGCAGTATCAGGGCATCTACGGGCATCCTATCTCGGACAGCTATCAGACGCTGATGGTTGAGCGTGTCGAGGTGCTGCGAGGCCCTGCCAGCGTGCTTTACGGCTCGAATGCGATGGGTGGTGTGCTGAATATCGTGACCCGTAATTTCGGCGAAGGTCATGCAGCCATTCTTGACAAGGGCGCCTGCGGCTTCAGGGGTAGCAATACCTTTAGCAAGACAAACGTAACGCTGGGTGCTGGCAGTTATGGTACGGTGCAGGCTGAGGCTTCGAACCAAGCCCGTAGTGGACGCTTTTCATCGACCGTTGCTGCACAGTATGGCCGCACCGACAACCACCGTCCGCGTATGGGCTTCGAACAATACGGCGGATATATGAACCTGTCTTACGACCTCTCGACAAACTGGAACGCCTACATCAATGCCAACCTGACGCACTTCAACGCCAGCTATCCAGGCTCCACCGATAAGCCGATGTTCGACGCAGACCAATGGATTACCCGCGGTGTCGTCTCTGCAGCTATCGAGAACCACTACGGACGGACAAACGGCGCCCTCTCCGTCTATTCGAACTTCGGACGCCATAAGATTGATGACGGTACGACCAATCCTGACCAGCCTACGGCCCGCTATTTCCGTTCGAAGGATGCGCTGACAGGCGTGTCCCTCTATCAGAGCATCCAGCTCTTTGAGGGCAACCGCGTGACGGCTGGCGTAGACTATATGCATATTTACGGCAATGCCTACTATACATCGAAACAGACGGGTGAAATCCTTGACACGCCAAATAAGCAGAGCGGCAGGTCATATCGCAACGAGATTGCAGGCTATGTGGACTTCCGTCAGGACCTGCTCTCGTGGCTCACCATCGACATCGGAGCGCGAGTGGATCATCACAGCATCACAGGTACGGAGTTCGTGCCACAGGGCGGTATCGTCGTCCGTCCCATCGAGACTGGTGAGATCAAGGCGATGGTCAGCAAGGGTTTCCGCAATCCGGCGATGCGCGAGATGTATCTCTATCCCCCTTCAAACACCGACCTGGAGCCGGAGCGTCTGTGGAATTACGAACTCTCGTGGAAGCATCGCCAGGATGATGGCTTCACCTATGGCGCAAACCTCTTCTATCTGAAAGGTGACAATATGATTCAGACGATGCAGGTGAATGGCAAACCGCGTAACGTGAATACGGGCGAGATAGAGAACTGGGGTGTCGAGTTGGAGCTGAAATATCCTCTTGGAAACTATTTCGACGTCCGTGCCAACTCGGCCTATCTCCACATGAAGAATAAGATTGTTGCTGCCCCTGAGGGCATGGGCTATCTTGGTGTGGACTTCCACAAGAGCAAGTGGTTTGCCTCTCTGGGTCTGCAGCGTGTTGAAGACCTCTACACCAGCGTTGGTGCAGACGAGACAAAGGAGAACTTCTGGCTGCTCAATGCCTCTGTCACCTACGCTGTCACGCACAACATCAGTCTATGGGCACGCGGCGAGAACCTCCTCGCGCAGAAGTATGAGATCAACCTCGGTTATCCCATGCCCCGTGCCACCTTTATGGGCGGAATAAACATCAATTTCTAAAAAACATATCATTATGGAAGCAACAGTAAGACTTTACACATTGAATTACAACGAGGTTAAGACCTACATGTGGGCAGCCATCTTCGTGGCCTGCAACCTGGTACTGCCTCAGGTGTTCCACCTTATCCCGCAGGGCGGCATCATCTTCTCGCCCCTTTCGCTGGTCATCCTCGTCGGAGCCTATAAGTTCGGCTGGAAGACAGGTCTTCTGGCAGCCGTTCTCTCACCCCTCGTGAATCATCTGCTGACGGGTATGCCCATGTGGAGCGTTCTGCCCGTGATGACGATGAAGCTTGCCGTACTTGCCATCGTTGCCGGACTGGCAGCCCAGCATTTTAAGACCGTCTCGCTTCCTCTTCTCATCGGCGTCGTTCTGGTCTGTAAGGCCATCGAGGCTCTTGGTGAACTGATTCTCACAGGCGGCATCGCAGCCACTATCGCCGACTTCACCATCGGCTGGCCTGGCTTGCTGCTTCAGGTGATTGGCGGATATCTCATTATCCGCTATCTGCTGAAGCAATGAACAGACTTTTATATCATCTGACAGCCTTTCTGGTGGTGGCGATTTGGGGTGTGACGTTTGTCTACACCAAGTTGCTGCTCATCGCCGGACTGACAGCCGCACAGATCTTCGTGTTGCGGTTTATCATGGCCTACCTGTTGCTGCTTGGCTATACGCTCATCCGCAAGCAGTTCCGTCTGTTCGCCAATGTGTGGCAGGACGAGCTGCTGATGGTGGCATTGGGGGTGACAGGTGGCTCGCTCTATTTTCTGACTGAGAACAGCGCGATGATCTACACCACCACGACCAACACCTCGCTGATAGTCTGTCTTTGTCCGCTGTTCGCAGCTTTGCTCATAGCCATGTTCTTCCGTTCGCAGCGGCTGCACGGCGTTCAGATTGTAGGCACGGTGATGGCGGCCATCGGTGTGATCATCGTGGTGCTTAACGGTCATTTTGTGCTGCATCTGTCACCCTTGGGCGATACACTGGCCTTTGGCGCCTGTCTTTGCTGGGCACTCTATTCATTGCTCATGATTCCTGCCAGCTATCACTATGACACGCTGTTCATCACCCGTAAGGTGTTTTTCTACGGTCTGCTGTCGATGATTCCCTATTTCCTGATCTATCCCGACTTGCCGTCGCTCAGCGTGGTGCTGCGTCCTGACGTGATGGCCAATCTGGTGTTCCTGGGTTGTGTCGCCTCCATGCTCTGTTTCCTCGCATGGAACTGGGTCATCAAGAATCTGGGTGCT
>JAEETD010000123.1 GCA_016290175.1 Prevotella sp.
ATATCGGCATTGGCAACGAGGATATCATCTCCACCGTCTTCGAGGAGCGTTACGAGATGATCTGCAAGGCCATCCGTGCCAAGTACCCTGACATCAAAATCTGTGGTACCGTGGGTCCCTTCCACACGCCCTCTGCCGACTACCTCGAAGGCTGGGACTTCACCAAGAAGCACCCCGATCTGCAATATATGGTCGATGAGCATTACTACGAGTCGACGGGCTGGTTCATGCATCATCGCAACTATTATGACAACTATGATCGCAACAGCGCTAAAGTCTACCTTGGCGAATATGCCGCTTCCACTGATGCCAAGCGCCCCAATGTGGAGACAGCCCTTGCAGAAGCCCTTTACCTGACGGATATCGAGCGCAATGGCGATATCGTCGAGATGACCAGCTATGCCCCCATGCTCGCCAAGGATGGTCATCACAACTGGAACCCTGACATGATCTACTTCTCCAACACAGAGGTGCGACCCACCCCTGCCTATGAGACCCAACGGCTTTTCTCCGTCTATAGCGGCGATCGCTACGTGGCCTCTGAGCTGAAGATCAATGTCACACGCGAGCCAGGAGCTACCTCCTTCGAGGAGCCCACCTTCGCCCACCGCCTGGGAGCTAGCGTCGTTCGCAACTCTAGGACGGGCAAGACCTACCTGAAGGTCATCAATGCCCTGCCTGAGAAGCTCATCCTCGACGTTGAAGGCCTCGCTATCCCTGTTGGCACCAAGACCATCGGCTTCGACGGTCTCCCCGAAGATCAACAGGTTGTGATAAAAACAGAGGAAACCACTGGCAAGACTCTGGAATTACCCCCCTATTCCATCAGAGTCATAGAACTGTAATTTCCGCTCTTTTCTATACAGATTTCAAATAACTATGTGGATTTCGAATACATATCGGCTGATGATATTGCTACCGGTGCTCATCATGAGTATTGGTGGATGGTCGCAATCTGTGGAAACTGCACTTGAGGCTTTTGATCGTCAATCTGATGTCACGACAGCCAATAGATTCTTCGAAGAGTTGGATAAGCATGATTTTACTGACAATCTGATCGTTTTCAACGCTGACAAAGCGAAGGATTCCTTGTGCTTACAGGTATGGTACTGGGCGGCAGAGTGGTTCTATGATTGCCAGCAATATGAACAGGCTGAGGCATACGGGCTGAAAGCGAAACCGTTGAGTGAGGTCAGAGGTCAGGAACAGATTCATGGGGACCTGCTGAGTCTGCTTGCGCTTATCTATGTCCGTGAGGGACATTTCGAGAAGGCAGCGCAATATGCCAAAGAATGTAATGCCCTCGATCTGAAGGCTGGCAATCCGGATAATATCGCCTCGTCATTCAATACGCTGGCAGGCATCTATATGTCGATGCGCCAGCCTGAAGAAGCTGAGAAATACATCCATAAGGCCATTGATTATGCCCAGAAAGCGGGTAACCCGCAGCGACTGGCGGTGCTTCACGGGATGGCATCAGAGGTGTATCACAAACTGAATCAGGAGGAACGTTCGCTCGACTATGCCACCAAGGCCTACGAGATGGAGAAACAGTTGGGACGCAAGGATAAGATGGTTGTCAGACAGGCTCAAAGGGCTGCGGCACTCATCTCCCTGAAACGTCATGCAGAAGCGAAAGAAGCCTTGGCAGAAGCCATCCCTGGTCTTCGTGAGAGCCAGAACTTCCATTCCCTCGGTATCGCCTGCAACCAGATGGGTCAACTCATGCATCAGGAGCAAAACGACTCTGCTGCCGTGCGTTATTTCGATGAGGCGCTCAATATCTTTACCAGTCAGCACGACCTCTTCAACGAGGCTCACTCACGGAAGGGACTCTATGAAGCCCTGCGCCATACTGACCCTGAGCAAGCCATGGCACATAACGACCGCTACAATGAGTTGCGCGACTCTATCTACGATAAGGATACGGGCGAACTGCTCTCAAAATACGCCGCCGAGTATGGTTATGGCGAGCTACAGGCTGAAAATGCCAATATGCGGTCCACCTACCACCTATATATTATAATCGGCATTGCTGTCGTCGTGCTGTTGTTAGCACTATTGGCCTATGGCGCATGGCGCAGTCGTCGTGATCGTCAGCGCATTCAAGAACTTATCCATGAGATTTCCATGTTGCGTGAGAGCCCTGAGAAGGTTACAGAACCTGTTGAAGCCCATGCCAAACCTGTATCAGAAGAGAAATCTGAGGAGGATGAGACGCCAGAGGCTGACCGTCAGTTCCTGTTACACCTCATCGAGGTAGTAAACGCCAGTCTGCCTACTGGCCATTATGGTGTAGAGGAAACAGCCAGCAGGATGAATATGAGTGTGCAGACATTCCGACGTCGGCTGTTGGCAGTCACAGGTGAATCGCCCAAAGCATTCATCTCTGCCATCCAGATGGAACTGGCAGCAAAACTGCTGAAGGATAATCCCGATATGACCATTTCGCAGATAGCCAACCGCTGTGGTTACGACGAGGCTACCAGCTTTGGCAGGACGTTCCGAAAGGCATACGGTATTTCGCCCTCACAGTATCGGGAAAAGGCATAAATTCGTGGAAAAGCAGACTATTTTGCCTGCTTTTCTGCATTTTGGAAGATTTTGTAGAGTCGCTCAGGCGATTTTGGAAGAAAATGTTTAGCGTCGAATATAAAAATTGTCGTACCTTTGCACCGTCAATCATCAAAGCGAGACATGCAACAACAGCAACTGAAGAAACGGCAGAAGACGATGCGCCAGATGGCCTTCGACTACCTCAGATACCTGACGGACCTGGAGCTGTTGGCTGAGATGGATCAACAAACAAACCATAATATTAACAATTAAAAAAACTTTAGGACAATGAAGAAATCAAGCTTTTTGAGACTGGTCATGGCAGTAGCCTTACTGCTCGCTGTGAATGTCAACGTGATGGGCGACAACCTTCGCTTGCGTGGAAGTATCGTCGGCAAGATCGAGTCGAACGGTGATGTACGCATCAATGGCTCTATCGTAGGCCGATTTGAGTCGAATGGTGACATCCGAGTTGGTGGTTCCATCGTAGGTAGGATTGAGAAGAATGGCGATATCCGCAAAAATGGCTCCATCATCGGCAGGGTAGAAGCCAACAACGACGTCCGTATCAACGGTTCTATCGTAGGTAGAGTGGAGAAGAACGGCGATATCCGCTATAACGGTTCCATCATCGGCAGGGCTGAGCAGATGACTGATGTGCGTCGCGTGGCCGTGATGTATTTCTTCCCCTTCTTCAATCTCAAGTAATCAACCATTAAAAATCATATAGACAATGAAAGCAAACTATCTGAAAATTGCAATGGCAGTAGCACTGCTGTTTGCCGTGAACATGAACGCCGATGCACAGTTCGG
Source organism: Prevotella sp. (assembly GCA_016290175.1). GTDB lineage: Bacteria > Bacteroidota > Bacteroidia > Bacteroidales > Bacteroidaceae > Prevotella. The sequence goes on from JAEETD010000123.1 coordinate 3,370, forward strand.
TAAGTTAAAGAGTATCACTGACAAGGCGAAGAACACCACGAAGAAAGTGGAGAAGGCTGAAAACCAGTCGTCGGATGCCGTCTCGAAAGCCGCCAAGGCTACCATGAGTCCTGAGCAGGCAGAGCAACTGCTGGCTGAGAAGGAGAACTACTGGCTCGACGAGCAGGGCCAGACCCTGAAGGATATGCGTCAGCAGCAGAAGCAGACGGAGAACTTCAACAAGATCAAGGCAATGCTACAGAAGCAGGTAAAACCCACGAAGATCTTCAAGGTTATCCAGATGAACCTGCGCGGCAGGAAAAATAATCTGGACTACGGCACCTGGAACAGACAGAACTATCCCAACATGCCAGAGCCTTACCAGAGCAACGAGGAGTTGGGTGACCTGTGGCGCGATATCTATCTGGCCTTCTACGAGAAGGGCGGTAAGTACTATGTCGTTCGTCCTGAGTTCCGTACCATCCACTACACCCCAGAGGCCAATGCGAAGTACAAGAAGGATTTTACCCCTGACACAACGTTCAGCCCTGGCCTGAATCCTGCTGTAGAGATCCCTGCAGACAAGGCCGAAAAGTATTTCAAGTAATCAATCATCATCTAATTAATTCATTTATATATGAAAAATCTCATCAAATTATCAATGGCAGCAGCCCTGCTGTTCGCTGTCAATATGAACGCCAACGCCCAGTTTGGCAAGTTAAAGAAACTCGCTGATAAGGCAAAGCAGACCGTTACAACGGGTGAAGTGTCTGGCACAGAGGACGTAACGGACGTTACCAGCTCGTCTTCTTCATCGAACGACAACTCTTTCATGTCGCCCATCGTGGTCGAGAATAACGGTGCCAAGGCTGCTGGCGGTCTCGACAAGTATATCGGTATGACAGAGGCTGACGAGGCTCTCGTCTATTCCTACTATCAGCCAGGATCAAGCGATTTCAGGACAGAAGGCAAATACGACTGTGGTAAGACCTATGGCAATATGATTGCCCAGAAGATTGTGGATATGTATCG